>CAVRNM010000024.1:0-8860 GCA_963722225.1 uncultured Verrucomicrobiae bacterium | reverse complement strand
CAATCTCAATAATTCCCTCGAAAGGAGGATCATATGACATGCATCGTTTCCGTTAATGGTGAGGTGCTCGTCGACGACGCGTTACGCAAATATAGCCAGATGGCCGCTTCGGGATTGTGGCTTGATGCGACGGGTAATTACCTGATCGCGACGACGGCTACCTCGAGTGCCACGGTCATGATCAACGGGAAAATGATCATCCTGGGCCCATCAAGCTTCCTTCGTGTGCGTGGCGACCAAAGCTGGTGGGATAGCCACCATGAAACGTGGAACAAAGATTTCAGACTCTTCATAGGGCGCCTTTGGGCTCGGGTCGCCAATGACCCGCGGGATGAAGACGTGAATGCTGCTGTCGGAGTTCGCGGCTGACCTGATTGCCGGGCGGCTTGTCATTCGCCCTGATTAGCGCGGATGTTGCGTGAAACAATTTTGCCGGGTCGTCTTTGGCAGAGGGGTCGGTCCTGCTGTCAGCGGTCGCCTGATAATGCCGAGTTCGGCCTGATCAAGTGATCCGTGACAGGGGTGTGCGATGGTCTTCGAGGTGGCCCAAAGGAAGCGTCCGGTGTGCTCTGTCTCGCAGCACCCCCATCGCGGCACGGCGGGGATTTTGAGATCCACGGGGTTGCCGTCGTCACAGCAGGCCGTTCCAATCCATTCAAGGCAAAGACGCGATTCGGCTGGTGCAAGTCCAACCCATCCACCAGCCGCTGACGGCACTGGCGGGTCGGTGGAACCAGGGGCGCTCTCAGCCTGAGTTGTTTGGCGCGGCCCGAAGGCATCCTCGCCGCTCGCGCCCACCCATGCAGCGGTTTATTGCGGATCCGGGTAAGGGAACCGGCGGCAGGTTCAGGCAGGCCTCTTACGCCCAAAGCCCCGGGGCTTCTACAAGGCGCTGGGTCGCCCAAGCGTCGTCTTCTTCCGACAAGCTGCGGTAGCCGGAATAGACCCGTTGCCGCATTTCCGAGATGCCCTGCAATCGCTCGGTGCCCGCCACGCGGCGCAGTCCCAGCCGGCGCAGCGCAAAACCGCGATCGTTGCCCCACATCGCCCCACCCATTCCAGCATAGACACTCTGATACCAGCCGGCGGCGAGCTCGTTGCGGTGGCCGATCAACGCCCCGGCCGCGGCAGCCTGGACAGCGACATTGAGTGGAATCTGCATTTCCGCGGCCAGCTGCGTCCCCGACAGCCCGGCGGCGTCCGCCCGGTAACGACCCATCAGATACCACTGCTCGCAATGCCGGCTTTCGTGGTAGATGCACGCGCTTAAGCCGATGAACCAGGCCTGCGCCGGCCGCGCGGGCTGGTTGAATGAGTTTACTTTGACCGCCCATTCTGTGAACACGAAAAGACCGTTGTTCGGCGCGATGTTGGCCACAACAATGTCGGGTGAGGGCACCCTGCACAGGTCGAAAACCGGAGCCAAGGATGTCCGGATGACGTCAAGCCGGTGCGCGTCGTCCGGCCACGCCTCCCACGCCTGATACAGGTTGTGCTTCATCGCCAGCGTGAAATTCTGAGCGTTGCCTGGTTCGCGGAGCGTGATGTCCGACGGAACGCACGCGGCCGGTGCATTGGTGCCGACCGCGTCGACCAATTCCTGCACCGGGTGTCGACCCTGGGAGTCCGTATTGCGGATGCTCTTTGCCCAGTCTGGTTTCGTCCGCTGCCAGCGCTCGATGGCGGCACGCAGCGCGATCAGGTTGTCCAGCGTGCGGGCGCCGAGGAAGACCCGCAAAGCGTCGTCGACCTGTTTGAGCTCCGCGCTCCGCGTCTTCAACAGCCCGGCATTCGTCCGGGTCTTCCATTGGTCGTACGTCATCAGTGGCATGGCAAGTCTCCCCAATTCACCGACTTTGAGAAAAGCAAACTAGACCGGAAACCTAGTCAGGTGCCGTCGTTTGGCAATGTTCAAACTGGGTCCAACCGGCCGACGCCAATTATTGCGGGGACTCGGGCTCGCAAGCGGTGAGAGCCCGGCTTCGGGACCACCGGAGCTGGTTTTGGGCAAGCCGCGATTCAGAATCTCGAACGTATCAAATCCGACAAAGAATGGATGATATTTCGGACTTGCCGGAAACCGAATCCCTTCGTCTGGTCCGGCCCTGCTTCCGCTGTCGATTGCTTCACTTGACTGACCCTGGAAAATCGGGATAATTTGGGCAAGATCTCCACCAATTTGTCTGCGTTGTCGATTACCGGGATCGGTGCGGTTACTCCGGTCGGACTTTCTGCGCCGGCCAGTGCAGCGGCATTTCGCGCCAGCATCGCGCGGCTTACGAGTCTTGAGGCCGGCGAGGTACACGGGCCAGAGGGAGCCGTCCCGCCCCGTACAGGGGGAAGGGTTCCGCTGGAGTGGTTCGACGGCGGGCCGCGGATTCAGGAGTGGCCGGGGCACGAACGCTTCGAAGTCCCAATTCCACCTCCGGAGCATCTTTTGATTGAAGACGGTGTGGAACGCCTGGTGCGGCTGGCCGTGCCAGCAGCGGTGGAAGGTTGGCGACAAGCCGTCGGGACGGGATTCCCGCCGCGGGACTGGGGTTTGTTCCTCGGACTCGCTGCCGAGGAGGATGCGAACACCGGAGCGCATCTCATCGAAGCCCTTAAGGCAGCACTCAACGGCTTCCAGCCAGCGTTGACTGAGGTGATAGCTGAAGGGCGCGCCGCCGGGTTGGCAGCTTTGCACCGAGCGTCAACGGTCATCGCCGGCGGACGAATAACCGGGGCTTTGGTCGGGGCGGTTGATTCACTGATAAGGCCCTCCGTTTACGAACGCCTCGACTCTGCTGGTTTCCTCAAAGGCTCATCAAATCCGCAAGGGGTTCTGCCGGGCGAAGCAGCGGCCTTCTGCGTATTGGAGAAACAACCGCGTGCCGCGAAGCCCCTCGCGGCCCTTGTCAGCACTGCAGTCGCCGAAGAGCTGGCCTCAGGGACCGACAAACCAAACCAAGCACAGGGATTAACGAGTGTGCTTCGGACCGTGCGAACAACGGCGGCATTGTCCCACCTACCTCTCATCATCTGCGATCTGAACGGTGATCGCTACCGGGCGCTGGAATGGGGGCTGGCATCGACAAGGGTATTCGGCAATCTGTCTAAGCGTGCGGAAGCGCCCGTCAGCGGCGAGTTCTGGCACCCGGCGGATTGCATCGGCGACACCGGGGCCGCCAGCGGAATCCTGGATTGTATCTGGGCGGTCGAAGTGATACGGAAACAGTATGCCCGGCTGAACCAAGTCGTGGTGTGGGGAGCTTCCGACGGCCGGCTTCGCGCCGCCGTTTTGCTCACCGGCCAGGGTTGATCCATGCCTGCCACCGTCAATGTTGACAACCTGACCGTCGTCCATGCGGGCAGCAGCGGCATGGCTATGTCGTTTCCAGACGTGTGCAAGACGCCCACGCCGGCCGGCCCCGTGCCGATTCCCTACCCCAACATTGCACAGTCTTCAGACACGGCCGACGGTTCCACCACGGTCAAGGTGGATGGGAATCCCATCATGCTGAAGAGCTCGAATTTTCAGATGAGTTCGGGTGACGAAGCCGGCAGCGCGATGGGCGTTGCCTCCAACAAAATCAAAGGCAAGGCGCTTCCGATTAATGCCTCATTTGACGTCAAGATTGACGGAACGAATGTCTTTCGTCTCAGCGACCCGATGCAGACTAACGCTGATAGTTCGGCAAACGCAATGAACCCCTCAGAGGTGCAGGCGCCTGAAGTGGTCTTGCCACTATTGTCCGAAGAGTGTGAAAAGGTCATGGAAAAGTCGAACGAGCAGGGCAAGGAGATCGCCAAGAAGAATTCCGGCATGGACCCTGATCATTTCTCGGCGATCGAGGGCATCGCAAAAGAGATGAAGGTGGTATTCTACTTCCGGCAGACCAATCCTCTGTGCCTGCGTTGGATCAAGGCGAAACACCAGCCGAAGCCCCACAAGGTTTTTAAGGCAAACACCATCAAACCCGAGGCTAATCCAAGCAAACCGAACCCAGTCGCGGAGGTGCAGAACTGGCTGGACCAGTTCAGAAACGATTTGATGTTTTCGATGCGGGTAGAGCGCGGTTATTCGGCGGCGGCGGCTGCCGCCGCGGTCGCGGCACAGATCAACTCCGGCGCGCCCCTGCTTACCAGTAACCTTGCCTATCACACTGACGCGAAACAGTTCACCGGCGTCGTAGGGGAACCGGTGGTCGAAGACGTTTCGCGCAAGCCGTTGAAATACGTGAAGGTTGGGGCGCAGGCCAGCAACAATGACTACTCAGACAAATGGATTACCGGGGACTACGATCTGTTTCAGATTCTGCACGCCGAACCGGGGTGCAAAGAAGTTGATCAAAATCACGAGACTTTTAGCCAAATAAAGGTCGCCGTCAACAAGGCCTGCGAATGGGATGCGATCCAGCATGGACCGCAGGCACAGTGGGTTCCCAACGACCATGAGAAAGCGGAGGGTGCGCCTGACATCAGCTTCCCTGTGGAATTGAAAAAGGCGCTCCAGAGCAAGAATCCCGACGCGGTTATCCCGATCCGGGGTCGGAACCCAATGAACGTGGTGGACAAAGAAGTGACCGTGATTTCGCCTGCCGGCGTTGTTTTCCTGGAAAAACCGAAGGACACGCTCGATGCGCTGATCTGCCGTGGGTGCGAGAAATGACCATTTCCGCGAATGTCTAGCCTCACCGCCCCTGAACGAACCGCGCTCCTGAGCAAAGCTTGGGAAATCGAAGGCCTGCTGTACCCGACCGATCGCGCAAAAAAGCCCCAGGGTCGGGCGGCTGCCTCGTTACGGGAAGCCTATTATTTGATTCTCGGCGAGTACGCCGACCGCCTGCCCAGGATCGTGATGAGCATTTGTCCGCACACGGGCCAACCATTGAAAAGGTCCTTCGACCCGGGGGGCGTGGATGGTCCATGGTGGCACAAGGATCGTGAAGTCAAAATCGAAGAACCCGATCCGCCGCCGACTTTTAAGGTTCTCCAAGGAGCGCTCGCGCTTCATCAACGCACGCCTAGAGAAGCGCGCGCCCCGGTCATTCCCGGGCCTGAAGTCCCCTTTGTCATTCCGCGGCTGCTCAAACTACCAGGCATGATCGCCGTGGTTTCGCGCCTCCCTCTTGACACGGGAGATACCGCTTACCCCATCAGTTATTTCTCCACCGAGGATATCCCCCATACGCGCCTGCATCAGTTCTGGTTGAAGGAGGAGTATTGGTTCAATTTGGACGGGGGCAAATCCGCATGGCTGATTGCGAACGATGTTTGGGATTTCAATCTCGAGCCGTGGATCCGCAGTGGAAAATTGCGATGGATTGACGGAGAAGGAACGGCGATGCGCGTTGTGGACGGCCGCGGTGCAGAACCATGCCCTTTTCTCAACCTGCCCGGAGACCGCCTGCCTCAAAGTCTTGGCTTTGGAAAGAGGGAGTTACTCGATCTTCCCGACGGGACCCCGGTCAATCCCTTCGAAGATTGATCGCAGATCCGCCTGCCACTACCCCAAGCGGCACTCTACCGCGCGGATTTGCTGCAACCGGCGGTGGACATTGACGTCGCCTTTCCAGAGAAGCAGGAGTTTCATGGCATCAGTATCCAGCAGGACGGTGTTGAGACTCAGGGCGAAGGGAAGGCGGCCCTGATTGTGCACTGCCTCGGCGGCTGGCTTTGGCTCAGGCAGCGAGAAACTGAGTCGACCACCCCTGCCACAGCCGATCACCTCCACCGGCTCCCTGCCTGCCAAACGGCCCGGGGCCGTCAAGTCGGGATGCGCGGCGTTGTGAAAGCGCTCATCGAAATCGTCCGGCAAGAGGGGCATGCGTTCGTCCATCCATTTCTGATCGTAGGTCCCGGCGTACTTGACCCGTGGCTGCCAGTCGCGGCCGATGAAGCCGAAACCTTGGGGCGCCACCGTCTGCCCGGGATGACGAAGGAGGTTCTCGGGGTCTTCGATGTTCGGCACGAGTTCGCCATCGAACCGCAGTTCCGACTTCTTCGCCCGGAATCCCCGGCCCACCGGGTTACGCGGTTCCTGACCGTGGTCTTTGGGGTCTTTCGCGGAGGTGTCCTTGCCGCCGTAGGCATTTTCGTAAGTGAGCGGGATGCGGTCGAAAGGCAGCGGTTTGGAGATTGAGAGGCCGAGTAAGGATTTTTTCCAGCGCCGCTCGCCAAACACCCACGCACGCTTGAGAAGCGGACCGACCCGCAGCGAAACGCCCATTTCGGTGGTCCGTCCGGGCTCCGGCGCCACGGCACTGCCGACGAGGACAACATCTGTCGCGGGCTTGGCCGGCCCCAGCTCCGCCTCGTAACGGATGCTGCTTTGGCCCGGCTCGCCATAGAATTCATCGACCGGCCGAATGGGATCCTGCTTCTTCGCCGGCTCCAGTCTCCCGTCTTCGGTGATGGTGTAGGTCGCCTTCAGCACCACGATCAAGTGCTCGGCCGCCTGCTTGTCCAGTAGCACGAGCCAGGCTCCGGCAAATGGGGTTTGGTTTTCCAGTTTCATCGCATCACTCGCCGGGAATGGCTTCCTCGGCCCCCAACGCGTTGAAGAAACCATCGGGCACCTGGCGTCGCAGCCACGCCAGATCCGGAGCGTTCGAGGTGAGAACCCTCCGCCAGACCCATTGCATCGGTTCCTCGGACGCGGGTCCCTGCCACGGAAACGCCTGGCCGTGCAGCATGCGTTTGGATCCATCCATCTGCTTTCGGACCTGGGACCAGTGCGCCCGCGCCGGAGAAAGTCCCGGCGGAAGCGGTTGCCCGGGGTCGGGCTTTGGAATCCGGCCAGCCAGCGATTCGAAAACGTCCTTCGCCAACGCCGCGAAATCAGCGTCGTCCCCCTCGATACCGATGAGCAGGACCTCGGCGAACTCGGGAACGGCAAGGTCGCGCAAAGCCAGCAGGGCCGTCGGGGCAGCCGCTTTATGCTTGAGGGAATTTAGCAGCCGCGGGCCATCCGCCCGGCCCCCCAGCAATCCGATGACCCGCAGCGCGAACGGATCGGGTTCAGCCGCCGCCGCGAGTTGCCGCCCGCGGTCCAGCGCCGCTTGTGTGTTTTGGAGGGCCAGACTCCAATGGGCCATGCGACGGACGAGCACATCGCCGTCGTCGAGCAATTGCCGGATGAGACCGGAGTGTGCGGTGTGACGGGCCACCGCGCGCCGGACGCCGGGCGCAGGCGAACCCGCGAGGCGCGAAGCCACCGGGAAAGGGAGCAAGCCATGCCATCCCCACGCGTCGGCGGCGATCTCGAGCGTTGCAGCGGGAAGGGATTCGAATTGCTGCTGTGGAAAAATGCGCTGGACAGTGCTGGCAGGAAGCTGACGAAAGGCCTCCTTCCATACGCCAAACAGCTCCGGCGGCAGTGCCGCCAAACGTTCGTGGATCGCCTGAACCTCGGGTTGACCCAGTTCAATCCACACCCGGGCGGCGACCGATACGAACCAGGGATCATTTTCGTCCAGCATCGCCAGGGCAATACTCAGACTGGCTGGACCGCCTACCCGCAGGCCGTCCAGGTGGGCTTCGATGCGCTCGGCTTGCGCTCCCAGACGCCGCAACGGAATCTCGGAGGAGAACAGCAGTTTGCGCCAACGGATGAGGAGAAACGCGGTCTCCTCGAGATGCTCCTCGAGCACGTCAGGCACCGCCGGCCGGTCGAGCACCGTCGTTTCAAGTATGGGTTTCGTCTCCGTCAAGGCTGGGACGCGTTGCACTCAATTGATTTCGACGGTCGCGCCCTTGATTTTAAGCGGTCCGCGGGAACTCGTCTCGAGATAAGTGCCCTTCAGGATCACGCGCCCGCTTTGCCGGAGCACCAGGCTGGCATTGCCGCACCGCAGTTCGATCTCACGATCCGCGGTGAAGCGGAGTGTTTCGCCGTCTATCTTGACCTCCAGCCGGCCGGGGCCGGCATCGCGAGCTGCGGCAGACACCCGTTCACGCAACAGGCCGACGAGCACCAGCTTCGGCGGATCCTCATTCGTGCCAATCACAAGCGCCCGTTGCTGATTGCGTGCCGCTGGCACCAATACCCCGTCCGATAACGCAATGCCGATGGAGACCGGAACCGGCGAACCGGCCCCCTTTTCCGCAAGAAAGAGAATGCGCCCTTCGTCATCGATGCCCTGCAGGTGGCCGGTGATCACCTGGCCGGCCTCCGCCTTTCTCGCGCCCAAAGGCGCCTCCAACATCTGGCGCCACGCTTCGCTATGGTTCGCCCCGGAAGCGGCGGCGGGCGCGGGCGGACATCCCGCGACGACTGTCTTGGCGAAAGTGGATGCGGCTTTTGACATAGGCGGGCATTATTCCACCGAAACCAAGTTGAGCTGTTCAGTTTTGGGCAATCTTGGAACCTTTCAGAATCATGTCGCTCGAGGCTTTGAGTTGAATCTTGCCTGAACCTTCGATGTTGATGTCCTTCCCTTTGATCTGGATCGTGCCGTCCTTCTTCAGCGTGATACTGGCGTCGCCGGCTGAAATCATGATCTCGTCCCCGGCATCGATCACCAAGTTCTTCGCGACGGTAAGTCCATCGCTCTTCCCGATGCTCACGGTGCGATCGTCGCCAACGGTCACATTTTCCTTCTTGCCCACCGATTCCGTGCGATTCTCACCGATGGTGATATTTTCGTCCTTGGCGACCTCTTCCGTACGTTTCCCGCCAATCGTAATGCTCTCGTCCTTGGAGACTTCTTCCGTGCGGCCCCCGCCGATCGTGATGGACTCGTCTTTGCCGACGGATTCGGTGCGGTTCTCGCCGATGTCGGTGCTCTCATCCTTGCTCACCGATTTCGTCCGGCTCGTTGCCGTATGCCATGGTCTTCAGCAAGACGGGTGGGTTGAAGGAACGACATAAACATAA
>CAVRNM010000023.1:0-6808 GCA_963722225.1 uncultured Verrucomicrobiae bacterium | reverse complement strand
TATCTCGAGAAGAAATTCGCCGGCCGGACGAGCCTTTTTGTCGAGGGCCTGCGCCACTGGAATCTGCCCCTCTGGGTGCGGCCGGTGCCCTATCAAATGCCTGAGATCACCGGGTTTGAAGGGCAGTCCGTCCTGGTCTTTGAGGTGGTCGACAACCAGAGTCCGGCGGCCGCTGCTGGCCGGCTGGCGGAATATCTGGTCGAAACGGAGAGGCTTGATCAGGCGGCCACCGTCAGCGAGGAATTGCGACGGTTCCCGGGTGACGTCGGTGCGCTCGCGGCACGGGCCCAGGTGCAGCGGGCGCGGAGCGACACGGCCGGTCTGGCGCAAACGCTGCCCTCGCTGCTAACGCGCCTGGCCAGCGGCGGCGATCGTTTCCTGCCGTGGGACCGGCGGGTCAGCCTGGCCGTCGTTCTTGCGCAGGAGGATCAGATCAGCCCGGCCCGTGAACAGGTGCGCCGTTGCCTGACGGAGCTCAATGAGAAGAAGCTGCGCTCCCTCTCCACTGGCATGCTGTATAAGCTGCAGGTGTTAAGCCGGGCGTTCGAACTTCCGATCGCCGACCCAAGATTGCGCCAACTTGCGGCGGATCTGTTGCCTGCGGAATTAAGGGGCCGCCTCTGATTCCGGCCGGCTGGCGTCTTCTGCTGGGGCCCCAAGGCCGGACTCCGTCTGGCACCCAGCTTTACCCCCGGGCGGTGGATAGCCGCGATTGGCCCCGCTCCGGCGGCAATTGACCCCAGAAGTGTTTCCCCCCGCTGAATCCAGCGGCATTGAATTAGGGTGTCTATCAATGACATTGCACAGGATTAGCCAGATCCGTCACTTACCCCGGACATGAAGCAACCACTATTCCCTCGGCAGAATCCCAAGAAAGGCATTCTGTGCAGCGGAGGGTTGGACCTCAATGACCTGCAGATCATCGATCCTTGCCCGGTTGCGGCGGCGCAGGCAGGCTGCCGCGTCGAGGTGCGGGCAACCGAACGGGATTCCTTCACGGAATACCACGTGACCGGAACGGTCGGCCAGGAAAAGGAAGGGGCCGACGAGTTGTTTGCGCAGATGGCCGCCGCCGTGGCCGAGCGGGGCATCCAGTCGATCCAGGAGAAACTCTATGGGCTGTCGGACGCCCGAGCGTCCGTGCTGAAGAAGCGCGAGGCGGCCTGGCGGCGGGAGGAACTCGACCTGAGCGTGCCGGTCACCTGGATCCAGGGCACGCCCGTCCAGGAAGGTGAATTTGTCGGCTTGCAGATCTGGGGCATTGTGCCCCGCGACAACGCGACCGGCGTGAGAACTGTCACCAACCCGGCGACGGGGCCTGGCCGGCTTTGGACGGGCGACGGCTTTCGCGTGCTGCACCTGCCATCGGTTCGCGGGCTGAAGCCCGGAGGCGTGCTGGCCGGAGATGCTCCGGCTCAGGCGGACCAGATGTTCAGCAATGCCGGACTCGGACTGAAAGCCCACGGCATGGAGTACCGCAACGTTGTCCGGACCTGGATCTATATGGCGCGACTGCTCGAATGGTACGGGGATTTCAATCGCGTGCGGACCGCGCACTACCAGCCGGCCGGGCTCGGAGGGCCGGGCGGCGTCGCGTTTCCCGCCAGCACCGGAATCCAGGGACACTCTGCCGAGGAAGAATGCCTGATGGACGTCCTGGCATTCAAGTCCGACGGAGGCGGAAGTGCAGTGGCAACACCAATCATCCACAGCCCGCGGCAGGACCAGTCGTTCAACTATGGATCGGCCTTCTCACGAGGGATGGCCCTGGAAGTCGAAGGGCGCCGTACCGTGCACGTCTCGGGTACGGCGAGCATCAATCCGGCGGGCGCCAGCATCCATGTTGGCAACGCCGAGTTGCAAAGCCTGGAGACCATGATGTGCGTCGCAGCGATCCTCGAAGAGCAGGGCGGGGGCCTGACGAACATAACTTCGGCCACGCTGTTCTGCAAGAATCGGGAGGCCTGGGAAGCCTGGAACCGCGTCAGCCGCCTGCTGCAGGTTCCTGCGTTCCCGACGATCTGTGTCTTGGCCGATGTTTGCCGCCATGATCTGCTCGTCGAAATGGAGGCGGTGGCGACGATCTAGGAGGCTGTCGGATTTCCGTCCGGCCAGCCTCCTATTAGCAGCCTGAAGGGCTTGAAGCCCGACAGGCTGCTAGATCGAATGCCTCCAATCAGATTCCACGGGTCCGGCTATGCTGATGGGGCAAAGGCGGAGCGCGTGGCCGGTTCGACTTTGCCCGTCCGTTCGATCGGCCGGGGATCACCGCAAGCGAAGGCGAATGGCCCGGGCCTTCATGCTGTTCGAGGGAGAGCATGTTGCGGGCCGCCGTGGCAGGCCGGCATCGGACGCGCGCTTCAGCTTGCTCATGCGGGTGGAGGCGCGGGAGTCGCTGAAGAGCCTCGGGCCGCAGGGCGTCGACCGGGTCACCGACCCCGGCGATCCGCAGTGGAGTGGACCTGCGATCGGGCGCTGCCGGCGAGGTCGCTGTCGCGGTCAGAATTCGAGCGGAACGCGCACCACGATTCCACCCATGACCTCGCCGACTCGGTAGCGTTTCGGCGTCGATGCCGGTCTTCGATTATGGCAGTCAATGCAGGCGGCGGTCGCCGGGATGTCCGGATAGACGGCTGTGAAATATCGCCGACCACCCAGCATCTCCTGGCCATAGTAGTTCTGGGCGGGGTGGCTGGCGACGAAATCCAACCCGCGTTGCTCCAGTTCTGATTGAGGTTCGTTTCGCGGATCGATCGGATGAAGGGAGCGCAGGGCATAGCTGAACTCGGCCCCTTTGCTCTGAATTGACTCGGCGGCGCGTCGAACCATCCCGCACGGCGACGACCAGGATTCAACCGGCTTGCCGCTGACGGAGACATTCGGTGCCGGTGCGTCCCCGGTCTGCTGCGCGATGTACATTTGACAGTAGATCTCCCGGTCCGCCGCGATGACGAAGTGCAAGGCGTTGGCCTGATCCTGCGGGCTGATGGCCCCGTTGGACGGCGGGGGCAGCGCCGGGGCGTCGTTGGGGCTTGCCGCCGGGTTGGAACCGGCGCCCGGGGTGGACCAGGCGAGGACAATCAGCAGGGCGACGAGAGAGAATGCGGCCGGCAGTGCGACCCGATATTGAGTTTTCACGGTGATGTTTCGGTGGGAAGAATGGGAACGAACCGGCCTTCCTGACAGGTCAGCACCTGTAGCGCGTCCGTTCGGTTGCCAGAACTGTCGAAATGGAGAACACCGGTGACTCCCGCGGTGGGGAGGGCAAGCGGAAATTGGCGATAGCCGGCGCCATCCCCTGCGCGACGCAGGGTTTCAATCAGCACTTGCGCGGCATCGTAAGCCGCCGCCGCGCTGAAGTCCGGCTTGGCGTCATATTTTTGTCGATACTGCCTCTCGAATTTCTCCGCTCGCACACGAGTATGGGCGTCCGCCCGGAAACCCGTAACCAGCATTCCGGTCGCAGCGGCGCCCGCGGCGGCGACAAAGTCCGGCGAATCAAGCGGGCGGGATCCGGCCAGACGACCGCGATAACCCGCGGCCCGCAACGCCGCGGCCACCGTTCCGGCCCGTGCAGGCGGCAGCCAAATCAGCACGCCTTCCTGAGCGGTCGCGGCGACCAGGTGAACCAGGAGCGCGAGGTCCGTCTTCGGTTCGCTGCCATCGACGATCCGTTCCAGAGGAGTTGCGGTCGAGCGGGCAGCAGTTTGAAGGTCGCGGCGGGCCGCGCGTCCCGGCCGTCCCGCCGGAACGACCGCCCACCAACGGAGCGGAGAACCATCCGTCCGGCGGGTCGCGGCGAACAGCGCCGCGGCTTCCTGATCGGTGCGCGGGACGACGCGCACGGCCCAGGTGACGCCGGCATCCGTGACCGACGAATCCGAGCAGAGGCTGGCCACCGGCACCCGGGTGCGGCCGGAAACCTGCAAGATGAGATGGGTGGCGGCCCCGTCGGAAGGGGCGACGATCGCATCGACGTGGCGATCGGAAATCAGGATCACGGCATCGTTGCCGGCGGTCCCCCACTGACCGTCCTCGCATCGCACTTCCAGTACCGACTGGCGCCTCACCGGTTTCATCTGCGTCGGCGACGGCCAGTTGCACGCCGCGCAGCAGGCTGGTCGAATCCGGTTCAGACGGGGGAGCCACGAGCCCCAGCGTCACCGGGGCACCCCGGCGCCGCCGGCAAACGGCGCGAGGCACAGCCAAGCGAGCAGGCAGCGCAATCCGACTGGCATGGATTCCTTCATCCGTGTTCGCTAGAGACGGCGTCAGGCCGCCGGTCAATCGAGGGCGCGGCGCACCGAGCCGATGCGCCCCACGGCACCGTTCGGTGCATCATCCACCCGGCATAATCCAAGTTCAGCTGCATGATGCCGACTGGCATGCTAATTGCCTGAGCGACTGCGGGCACGAACTCCGGTTCCGGTTCAAAGACGCGGCGCCCAGCTCATTTCGAACCAACCGCACCGGTGCGATGTTGCTGCCGGTGCCGTCGAATTGCATCCACCCGGTGACGCCTTTGTAGTAGTCCAGGTTGCACACCTGGTCCCGGATGCGCCAGCGATTCGGACCCGCGACTTGAATGGCGTGGATCATGATCTGGGCGCCGTCGTACGCATAGGCTGAATAGGCGTCAGGCTCATGGCCCCAGCGCTTCTTGAAATGAGCCGCGAAGCTGACCCAGAGGGGATCCTTGCGGGCGGGATCAAGAGAGTACGTGATGATCGTGCCCTCCGCCGCCTCGCCGGCGTTCTGCAGGAAGCGATCATCTATCAGCAGGTCCGTTCCGAAGAACCTGGCCTTGATGCCCTCCTGGCGAAACTGCTTCGCGAAACGGCCGATGTCATCCGGCTCTCCGATGAAGAAAATTGCGTCTGGTTGGGAGTCTTTGATCGCGGCGATCTGGTGACGGATGTCGGTTCCACCGGGCTTGAAAAGCAGTTCCTGCACCGCAGGGCAGCCCATGCGTCGGGCGAAGTTCATGAACGTATGGACTCCGAGCCGTCCGAACCGGTCACCCGCGCGCAGGATGGCGATCCGCTGGCAACCGAATTTGTGCACGATCAGCTCGGCCAACTTGGCCTCTTCGATTCGATGATCGGGCAAGACCCGAATGAGCCAGGGAATGTTCGTCTCTGTCAGCGTTGGGTCCGGGTCCGAGGTGTTGACCATAACGACTTCGGTCTTAAGGGTGACGCGCAGCGCAACGTGCGCTTCGGCTCCGTCGATTGTGCCGAGGAACCCGAGCACCCCCTGATCGGCGAATTCCGCCGCAAGGTTGCCCGAGCCGCCCCATTGGGCGACGCCTTCCCGTTCAATGAGTTCGAGGGGGAGCTGGCCCGGTTGGCGGGCGCGGTTCGCCTCTTCAACCGCCAGGACAATGCCTTCCCGTGTGCTCATGCTGCGGTCCCAATTGGGGCCGTACTTTGGGGAATCAAGCAGCCCGATCTTGAGCGATTTCAGGCTCGGCGGCGGAGGGTAATCCCGGCCGGGGCCGAGGAATGGCATGCGGGTGACAAAAAAGCGTTCGTAGGGTTCGATATTGCGATACGGCCAAAACTCCTTTGGCAGTCCGGCATAATACGGATACTGCTCATCCGGCGTTCCATAAATGAAACGAGACGACGCTGGGGCGACCAAGGATGATTGGGCCTCCGCAGGCGCTGCCACCTGGGCGGCGCCGGTCGCTGCTCCGGCAACACCAGCGGGAGCGGCGGTGGCAAGAGCCATCAGACAAAATCCAAAGATTCTCATGAGAGCCTCCTAAGGAATGAACGGATTCAAGGATTCGACGCGACGGTCGGTGAAGCGGTCGGCGCGTCGAAGACGGCGTGGCTCAAACCGTTGGAGGTGGCGAACCAGGCTTCGTGATCATCGGCCCAGACGGCCATCACAAAGCCATTGACCAGCGCCGTCGTCATGGTGCCGGTCTGGGGCTCCTGTCCGGGCCGAAAAGTCCGGACCACGCCCTGGCCATTCTTATCAACGGTATAATTGACCCAGTGGGTGCCGTCGGTGACGGACACGCCGCGATCGGTGGCGATCCAGGCGACGCGGCCGCGGGTGAAAATAGTATTGATGAAATTGGAAACCAACGGCGTTTTGCCCTGGACCCACGTCCGCCACGTCGCCTCCTTCGTGTCATAGCGGGCGAGCCCGAAATAGGTTGCCTGCCAGAGTATGCCGTCCTGGTATGCGACCCAGGAGGTGATGTCGGCGATAGGCCCGCTATCAGGAGTCAACTGGAACTGAAAATCGCCGTCGGGATCGCGATAGGCCTTGAAGCTGCCTGTCTTGGGATCGTGCTCCACAATGCCGCCGGCCCAAATGCCGATGTACACAACGCCGACGCCCGGGGCAATGGCGTAACACCAAGGCTCTTCCATGTCCGCGTTGTTGTGGTCGTAGATTTTCCAGGTCTTGGTCTTGATATTGTACGCTCCGGCACCGGCGGGGGTCGCGGCCCAGACAGTGTCGTCCATAATCGCCACCCCGTAGACCACGTTGTTTGGCAGGCCGCTGTTGGTTTGCGTGAAGACGGTGAACTTTCCTCCGCTGAAGCGGGACAGTCCCTGCATGGTCGCGAGCCACAAGTCGCCGGTGCGAGGGTCCTCAACCATGTGCAGCACCACTGGATGGCTCAATCCATCCTCCGGACCGTAGCGGCGGAATTTGCCATCCGGTTCTCGCACGCACAGCCCGTTGGTGGTACCAAGCCAAAGTTTGCCGTCACTGGTTTTCAGGATGGAATGCACCTTGTGCGACGGGAGTCCGTCCTTCTCGCCGAAGTTCTCGAACCGGGTCA
>CAVRNM010000022.1:0-29134 GCA_963722225.1 uncultured Verrucomicrobiae bacterium | reverse complement strand
AGCGACGGCCATGAAAAGAGCAAGGAGCGCCGGAGCGTGAACTTCGCCGGAACAGCCCGCCCACGAGCGCACCGGCTAGGAATCCGATGGTGCCGTAAGTGTTGTAGATGGCGCCGATCGCCTGGTTGTTGAATCCCATCCCGCCCACCGAGCGTGGATCCATCAGGAACAACGGACCGAATCTCTCGATGAATCCCTCGCCGAACCGGTACATGAAGACCACGAGCAGCATCATCCAGATGCTCTTCTTCTGGAAGAACGTGATCCACGTCTTGTCCAGCGCCTTCCAGGCCCCCGCCATCCCGCCGCCGTGCAAGGCCGAGGGTTCTCCCTCCGGCAAGGTCCAGGTGTGCCAAATGCCAAAAAGCGCCATGAGCCCCGCCAGCAGCCCGATCACCACCATCCACGCATGCGTCCAGTCGCAGCCGTAGTCGTCATGCAGTTTCCCCGTCACCACGACCAGCGGGCCGCTCGCCAAAAGGCTGCCGCAATTCCAGCAGATCCCCTGGAGGCCCATCCACTTCGCCTGATCCTTTTGGGGCAGGGTCGTCAGATAGACCGCATCGGCGGCGATGTCCTGCGTGCCCGACGCAAATCCCGCGACCCAGAACAGCGCGAGGGAGAGCCGGAAGAAGCCCGGCAGGGGCAGCACCAACACGACCAGCCCGATCACCACCGCCATCAGAAACTCCATGGTGAGCACCCAGCGGCGCTTGGTCAGATAGGGTTCGAGGAACGGCGCCCAAAACGGCTTCAGAACCCACGGCAGGTACATCAGGCTCGTGTAGAGCACGATGTCCGTGTTCGAGATGCCGAGATTCTTGTACATGATCGTCGACACGACTGCGACCGTGGCGTTGGGGACACCCATGGCGAGGTAGAGCGAGGGCACCCACAACGCAGGATGCCGGGGCTGGGGACGGGGTTGATTCATAGAAAGCTGGCGCACGTTGGAGAAGTCGCGGCGGAAAGTCAGGGCGAAAACCAATAAAAGAAAACCGGCCGCATGCGTCCCCCGCTGTTCATCCTAGATTCCGCGGTTGAGGCGGAATCCACTCGCTCACGCTCGCAGCTACGAGGAGCGGAAGCCGCCACTGCGGAATCTAGGTTCATGGTCCTGGATGCGCTCCTGCAAACTCGATGAACGAACAGCCGGCGCGCCCCTTTGAGACTTTTCGGACCGCTTCCAGCCCTTTCGTGTCCTCCCAGCGACCAATTACTTTGCTGGATTAACCGGCCGCAGCGCGACGAACCAGACGTCGTTCTCCCTCATCTCAAAGGGACGGAGGAAGCGCCCGTCATCACCGATCTCCACCCGGGTGAGCGTCTCCGGCATTCCGGAACAGGCCAGCCGCAGGCGCGCCACTTGCTCCCGGGTGAGTTGGGCGGGCGATCCCAGATCCCGATAAGCCGACTGAAGATCGTTGGCCCGGTAGCCGACTTTGAAGACGGCGAGCTGATAGGCCCCCTTTGCCAACCCGGAAAGCCGCAATTCGGCCTGGCCCTTGGGGAGGGAAGGATGGTCGGCTTTGTAATAGACCTGGTTGATCACCGAGGGACCGGGATGGGTAATCGTGAAGTCCCAGAACAGGGCCTGCACGCCTCCCGCGGCATCACGGCACACGAAGGCCGCAGAATCGCCGCAGAGCAATTCCTGATCGCCCAGCCGATTTAGGAACTGGTACGCAAAGAAGGAGGGCTTGGGCAGGTCTTGATAGTTTAGCAGACCGAATCCCCCGTGCAGAGGCGTCATCCTCGGTCCCGCCTCCTCGAAAATGTCCGTGAACGTCCAATACGACATGGACTCGGCCGCCCCGCCCACCCCCTTGATCTTGTCGAGAATGAAGGCGGCGCTGTGATAGCTGTCGTGGATCGGATCGAAGGGCGTGTACGAGGTGCTCCATTCAGTGTAATGCAATTCCGCACGCGAGAACCGGGAACGGGTGATCTTCTCCCGAACCTCCTTCACCTCGCGGGTGATCGCATCGCGGCTTGGCGAAAAGACGGTGCCGGCGTTGCCATTCTCGTCGAGATAACCGCTCTGCGTGGCGTAGCTATGGGTGCTGATGAAGTCGAGGGGCACCCCCGCGTCCGCGCAATGGTTCAGGGTTTCCTCGATCCAGGCGCTGCCGGCCGAGGCGGGCCCGCCCACGCGATAAGCGGGGTCCACCGATTTCACGGCGTGCACCGTCGTGTCGTAGAGGCGGTAATACTCCGCGCGGGCCGTCGGAGCAAAGTCTGCCTCGCTCTTTCCCCCGGTCGTGCCGATCCAAAAACCGGTGAGGTTGGGCTCATTCCAGACCTCAAAGTACCAGGTGCGAATCTCCGGCGCCCCGTAGCGTTCGGTGACGTGGCGCGTGAAGGCGGTGATGAAAGCCTGCCACTTCGCATAGTCCTTGGGCGGTGTCACGTTGGCGCGGTACCAGAAGATCGTTTTCGTCCCGCTCGCCAATGCGCTGGGCATGAATCCGAGTTCCACAAAGGGCTTCATGCCGATGCGTTCCAGGAAGTCGAAGAGTTCGTCCACGTACTGCCAGTTGTAGATCGAATTCCCCTTCGGGTCCTCTTGATAGACGCCCATGTCATCGCAAAAGAGGCCATGAAATCGGAGGTAACGAAACCCGCATTGGTCGCGCACCTCTCGCAGCTGCCGCTGCCAGTCCGCGCGCAGCCCCTCGTTGGCCCGGCCCGCGCCCACGCAAAAATTGTACATCCGATTGGTGGGGCCTTTCACCCGCGCGCAATCCGCCTGAATGACGCGCGGGGCCGGAACCTGGGCGCAAAGACCCGCGGGGACCATGGTGACGACGCAAAGCAGCAGACGGGAGATTGGAGTCATTGGGGGAAAGCCAGGAAAAGATCTACCCTTTCAGCGCGCCGGCGGTGATGCCCTTGACCAGGTGTTTCTGCAGGGCGACGTAGACGATCAGGATCGGGATAGTCACGAGCACCAGGCCGGCAAACAGCATCCCGTAGTCAGTGCGATACTGGGAGGTGATTGCAAGGTTTGCGAGGCCGAGGGGCAGCGTACGAGCGTGGCCGTCGCCACCGTTCATGAGCAGGAAGGCGAAGAAGTATTCCTTCCAGATGCCGATGAATTGGAAGATCGCGACCGTGACGAGCCCCGGCCGGGCCAGCGGCAGGAGCACGCGCCAGAACGCCGAGAACTCGTTGCAGCCGTCGACCACCGCCGCCTCGTAGAGTGAGCGCGGCAGGGACTTGAAGAAGCCGGCCAGGATGAACACCGCAAACGGCAGGCCGTTGGCAACGTAGACGAGGATCAATCCGCATCGCGAATTGAGCAGACCCATTCCGCGCAGTTCGAAGAAAAGCGGCACCATGGCCAGTTGCGCAGGAATCGTCAGGCCGGCCAGGAACAGCCAGAAGACCGCGCGGCCGGCCGGATGGTAGAATCGACTCAGCGCATACCCCGCCATGGCGCCGAGCAGCACAATCGCCGCGACGGACACTGTGGTGACCAGCACGCTGTTCAGGAAATAGTCGCCAAACTGCGCCTCGCGCCAGGCCCGCGCGTAATTGTCGAATTGCAGCTGGCCGGCCGCCGGCAGCGCGAACGGCTCGCGGAAGATTGCGCGATCGGGTTTCAACGACGAATACGCCATCCAGACCATCGGGAAGACAACCCAGGCCGCGTAACCGGCCAGCACCGCACCGACCAGGGTGCGGCTCACGCGGAATCGACCAGGGTGGCGCGCGACGGTCATTCCGGGTCCTCCCGTTCCAGCCCGCGCATCACCCCCGCGCTGACGGTGAGCACCAGGACAAACATGATCACCGCGATCGCCGCCGCGCGGCCGATCTGGAATTCCTTGAACATCGACGTGATCATCAGCGTGCCGAGCGTGTGGCTGGCGCTGGAGGGATCCTGCGAAGTCAGCAGCCAGATCATCTCGAACGCGTTGAGGCCGCTGATCACCAGAAAGACGGCCGAGATGATGACCACGTCCCAGATCAGGGGCAGCGTGATGCCGAAGAACTGCCGCCAGGCGGGCGCGCCGTCGAGCTCGGCCGCCTCATACAGCTGCGGGTCGATGCCTTCCATGGCCGCCAGGTAGAGCACCAGGTTGAAGCCGCAGGCCATCCAGAGGTAGATGGGGATGAGGGCCGGATAGAGATGGCTTTGCGCCAGCCAGGGAAAACCGTCGAACCCGCGCAGCCAGTCGATGTCCAGCGTCCGTCCCAAGGCCACCAGACTGGCGTTGACGAGGCCGCCGTGCGGTTCGTACGCGTTGAGCCAGAGCAGCGTGGCGGCCATCCCGCCCAGCAGGTTGGGAAACAAGAAAACGATCCGGAACATGCGCGCCCCCCAGACGCCGCGGTGGATCAGCACGGCGAACAGCAAGGCCATCGGCACGACCAGGACCGCCGGCACCAGCATCAGGAAGAGGTTGTTCCGCAGCGCGAGCCAGAATCCATCGTTCTCGAACAGCAGTGACTTGAAATTGAACCAGCCGGCCCAGCTGCGCGGTCCAATGCCATCCCACCGCTGAAAGGCCCAGCTGAATGCCGCCAGACCCGGCAGAAGGACGAACCCGCCGTAGAGCACGAGCGCCGGTCCGACAAACCCCAGGCCAACCGCCGCGCGCAGCCGGCCAAAGGCGGAATCTCCTTCAGCGGACGGCGGCCCGCGGTGGCGGGCGTCCGCGCGGCGCCAGCGGCTGACGCCCAGCCACACGGCCGTGCCTCCGACCCACAAAAGCAGCAGGGTGCCCAGGAAACCGTGCCGATATTCCAACTGGCCGGGATGGACGGCCCGCGCCCGATCCTCTGCCGCCGCCGCCTCCATCCGCTCGCCGAATTGCTGCGGCGTGAGGCGGCCCTCCATCAGCGCCATCCGTCCGTCCGTCATGGCCTGCCGGAGGGACGGCGGCTCGAGCATCACCTGGGGCATGTTAAACGCCTCTTTTGCCTGCGCAATCAAGGCGGCCGTGGCCTGCATGCGGCCGGAAAATGCGGCCAGCGGAACACCCCGCACCGCCACCGGACTGTCGACCTCGCGCACAAACGCCTCCGCCCGTTCCCGCGAAGTCAAGAAGCGCAGGAAATCCACGGTGGCGCGTTCGCGTCGCGGGTCACCCGTGGCGAAGACGAAGAAGCTGTCACTTCCGGTCTGGATGGTTGAGGGGTCGGCAACGCCATCCGGGAACACCGGGAAATTCATCACGCCCAGTGCGAAATCATCCGGGATCTTTCCCGCCATCTCCTGGATCATCCAGGAACCCGAAACGGTCATGGCCGCCCGCCCCTCGAGGAAGGCCAGCTGGGCCGCGGTATGCGTGGCGCCTTCCCAGCCGCGCAAAGCATACTGCTGCGCGATCTTCTGGAGCAGCGCCGCGCTTTGGACGTACCGCGAATCGAGCCGGGCGCCAGGGCGCAGGTCGTTGAGTCGGCTCCATCCCTCCGCGCCCATCAGGTCATAGCAGGCCGCCCGCAGAAAAGCGTCCGGATAATTCCCATAGATGCCGGTCAGGCTAAGGGGCGCGATGCCGGCCCCGCGGATCCGATCGCAGAGGGCGAAGAATTCCCCCCAGGTCCCGGCGGGGGTCCAGCCGTGCGCCCGGAACATCCGTTGATTGTAGAAAATGGTCCAGCAGGCATAGCTCAGCGGCACGCCGTAAACCCGTTCGTTGACGCGCCAGGAATCGAGCGCCCCCGGGAGAAAGGTGCCACCCCAGCGGGCATCGCCCTCCCAATTCAGACCGGCCAGATCCCCGCTGAGGTCCCGCACCTTGCCGGCGGCGATAAGGACCGGCCAGGACAAGTACGGGGCGAACGCCGCATCCGGGTAATCGCCGCCCATGATGCGCACCCGCACCTTGTCCTCGATCCGCGGATCACCGTAGAGGTTGACCTTGGTTCCGGGACGGAGCTGCTCGAACTGCCGGGCGGTTGCTTCGTAAAACGCGGTGCCATAACCCCCGGAACGCATCGGAATCTCGATCTTGACGGCGGGGGCTCCCCTGGCGGCAGGAGTGGCAATGCTGGCGCCCAAGGCGGCCAGCACGGCAAGGATGGCTCCAGTTATTTTCAACCCGTTCGATCTATGGCGCATTTCCATGGTCCGGCGCGATCCATTTCCGAGGCGGGGCGAATCACCCTGATTTGCGTTCTTGCTGAACCGACCGAGATCCGGATATACCTGGATGACACTGGCTGGGTCCCTGGCCGCCACGGCCACATCCAGTGTCATCCGAGACCATGTACCAAGTGACCTTTTCCGAGCAGAGCATGCGCGAGCTGAACAAGCTGGCCACGCTCGCGCAGATGGCGGTGATTGACCCGATCAGCCGCCTGACGCCGGAGGATCTGGCCAATCCGCATGAACCTCTCGGGCGTTTCTCCCGCGGCGGGAAGGTGTTCTATCGTCTGCGCTCCGGCGATTTTCGGTTCTACTTCGAATTGACGGGGGACAAGCTCCACACCCATTACATCCTGCACAAAGACTCCCTGGAGGACTTCCTCTTCCGGACGAAACTGCCCGTATCGGAACAGCAGCTGTTCGAACAGCACTCGAAGTTCTGGAGGTACTTGGAGAGCCTGACCGCAGGCAAAAAGTAACCCTTCTCGCGGTGGCCTGGACCCTTCTTCCCAGTTCCGCTTTTTCCCATGCCCGACCTTGAATCGCGCGAGAATCCTTACAACGTCACGCAGGCCAGTCGCATCTATTTCCTGCCCAACCTGATGACAGCGGGCAACCTGTTTTGCGGATTCGTTGCGGTGATCAAGTGCATCCAAGCCCGGCTGGAGGCAATTGCGCCTGGCATGTACGCCCCGCATTCTCCGGCCGATCTCTATACTCATGCCGTTTGGTTTATTCTTGCCGCCGTGATTTTTGACTCGTTGGACGGCCGGCTGGCACGTCTGGGCGGACGAGAATCGTTGTTTGGCGCAGAGTTTGATTCACTCGCGGATGTCGTATCCTTCGGCATCGCCCCGGCGTTGATGGTCTTCTTCCTGATTCTTTCGCCCACCCAGGGCTACCCGGTTTTTCGCCAGATCGGTTGGTTCATTGGCTTCATCTATCTGCTTTGCGCCGCGGTCCGGCTCGCGCGGTTCAATGTCATTACGAACCCCCTGCTTCACAAACCCAAAGATAGCAGCAAGGACTTTGTCGGTCTCCCAGTTCCCGCCGCGGCTGGAACCGTGGTTTCCCTGGTGCTTTTGCTGCTGCATCTCTCCGAGGACAATCTCGTGTTTCACAAGCTGGCGCTCGCTTTACCCCTCCTGTTACTGATGATTGCGGTGCTCATGGTCAGCACCATCCGGTACCCCAGCTTCAAACAAGTCGATTGGCAGACTAAGACTCGTTTTCGCACTTTCGTGGTAATCATCATCATTGCCGGTTCTATCTTCTGGCTCCAGGAGATCGCCTTCATCTCCCTTTTTCTTGCCTACATTTTCTACGGCGTCATCCGCCATATCCGCCGGGTTCAGCTCATTTCCCGCCTCCGGCTGCAGCGGAAACAACTCGTGAAGAACCCTTCGTCTTTAAGCCAATAACCTTGGACAGAGGTCTTGCTTGTGAATAAACCGGTTGTTGGATATTTGTTGTTGGACGTTTGTCCACCGCCACCTTTTTTTCCCATCATCGAGTGAAAATGACTCTTCCCCCGCCAGTTATTGGGCAAATTCACCGCCTATAATAAGATGGAATAATTCCTTGTTGAACCCAGCCCTGATTATCCTTTGTTAATGACTCAACACTCCGCCTTTCTCCCCATATGAAGTTCAAAATCAATCGTGACCATTTCAGCAATGGATTGCAGCAGGTTCTCAACGTTGTCGGTTCCAAGGCGACGATGCCGATCCTCAGCAATGTTTTGATTGAGGCTGAGAAGGATAACATCTCGTTAACGACAACGAATCTTGACCTTGGTACCCGGTGCAAAATTAAGGCGGAAGTGAAGGAGTCGGGCTCAGTAACGCTCCCGGTGAAACGGTTGGCGACGATTATTCGGGAATTGCCCAACGTTGATGTTTCCTTCGATTCGGCCCCCAACCATCAGGTCAAATTGAGCTCCGGCGGGTCGCAATTCCGAATCATGGGTATTGGAAAGGAAGAGTTTCCGCCCCTGCCGGATTTTGCTGAGGAAAAATCATTTTCGTTGGAGCAATCAGAGCTCGCCAACATGCTGAAGAGTGTTGCTTATGCCCAATCGGCCGATGAAACGCGGTATATCCTCAATGGGGTTTATCTGAACTTTCGCGATGGCAAACTCTCTCTGGTGGCAACCGATGGGCGGCGGCTGGCGCTGATCAGCAAAGAGCTGGAATTTCCCGCGGCGAATGCGGGTAGCATCATTCTGCCGGCAAAGACGGTAAATGAACTTCTGCGGCTGTTGGACAAGGGGGCGAAGCTGAAGATCTCGTTTAACGAACGGCGCGCCTCGTTCCAGATTGCCACGGAAAAGGACACCAGCGGCCTGATCGAAAACATCTACTTGTTCTCGAAAGTGGTGGAGGGCAACTATCCGAATTATCAGCAGGTGATCCCGAAGGAAACGCACCAGCGCATCCGGCTGGAACGCGAGCTTTTCCTGCAGTGTGTGCACCGGGCGGCACTGGTGTGCAGCGAGAAAGCCAACTCGGTCAAAATCAAGCTGAGCAGCAACCTGCTGGAGATCACCGCGTCCAGTCCGGACTTCGGGGAGGCGCATGAGGCGATGGCGATTTCCTACAGCGGCCCTGATCTTCAAGTGGCGTTCAATCCGCAGTTCATGCTCGACCCGCTCCGGGCCTTGACGAAAGACGAGGTTTTCTTCGAGTTGAAGGATGAAGTCAGTCCGGGTGTTTTCAAGACACTGGAGAGTTTTATCTGCGTGATCATGCCGGTGCGACTTAGCTAAGGCCGGCGAATCGGCAGCGCCGGGCGCGGAGGCCCGGCGGCTGACACTCGCCGCGGATGCATTCGTGGAATTTGATCCTGTCTATTTGCTGCTGGCGACGGCGATTACCTCGCTGGTGTTGTTCTCGCTCAACCAGCGCCTAGCCTCGCCGGTCATCGCGATCTTCGTGCGGTGGCTGCGCTGGCTGCTGTTTGCCCTCGGCGGGGCCTTTCTGGTGATCGAGTGGAACTGGAGCACGCGGCCTTTCTGGGTCCTCGCGATCGTTCTGTTCCTGGCCTGGTTGTTGATGGAAACGGCCTACAACTGGATGGCGATCACGGCGCTCAGCGAGAGTCCCCTGCCCTTGTTTCCGCGGTATGTCGCCAACTCCAGCGGCGAAGAATGGCCGACCCACACGCGCCTGTTGAAGGTGCGGGAATGGCTGCGGGCGGAACACTACACGCAGGTGCAGTCGCTCAAGGCTGAAATCGGTGGCGGCATCTATTTGCGGGTGTCCGTTTACCAGGACCGGGAGGCGCACACGCGCATTCAGATCACGTTTGTGCCCCAGGCCAACGGCGCCATCGCGGTGTGTTGCACGCTGAGCTCCCGCACCGCCGATGGGATGCGCTACATCACCGACAATCTTTACCTTCCGTTCGGCGGCTTCTATCCCGAAAACTGGCTCGTGGAGCGGAAGCCGTGGCGGAGAAGTCTTGGCAGCCTGCGAACCCGGCACGAGAAACGGCTGGCGGCCGTGCGCGATCAGCTGGAGCCCTGGACCGTCGAGCCCGTGGATGATCTCAACCAGCAGCAATTCGAGCTCGAACGTCTCAACACGGAGCTCGGTTTCCTGTTCCCCCATTTCCAACGGGAGGAATACGGCAAGATGACGTACGAAGGCCGTTTTCGCGTCTGGCTCGAAGTCTGGATGCTCGATTACTTCGGCCGGCCGACGCATTACCGCTAGCAGCCCGCCGGACTTCGCCTCCGGGCTGCTAGCCCCCGATATAGCTCATCTCGACCTTCAAGCGGGTCTCGTGACGGGCCAGCAGCTCGGCGCGCTCGTCGGAATAGCGATCCAGCCGGCCGCTCCAAACCCGGCGCAGATACGCCAGCAGCTCCTCCTCGGCCGCGCCCGCGCGCAGGGCTCCCAGAATATCCCACCCGGCGGAGGCAAAAAGGCAGGTGTAGAATTTCCCGTCGGCGGACAGGCGCGCCCGGTGGCAATCGCGGCAGAATGGCTCCGTGACGCTGCTGATCAGGCCGATCTCCCCGCCGCCATCCTGATAGCGATAACGGGCCGCCACCTCGCCCCGGTAAGCGGGCCCGCAGGGCTCCAGCGGCCAATGGGCCGCCAGCCGCCCGACGATTTCCTGTGCCGGCACCACCAGGTCGCGGCGCCAGCCGTTGTGATTCCCGGCGTCCATGAATTCGATGAAGCGCAGAGTGAAGCGCTGTTCGCGCGCCCAGGCGGCCATCGCCACCACATCGCCGTCGTTGACGCCGCGTTGCACGACCATGTTGATCTTGACCGGAAAGCCGAGGCCGGCCGCCGCCGCAATGCCCTCCAGCACCCGCTCGATCCGCCTGGCTTTTCCGCCGCCGCTCATCCGGGCAAAAGTCCCGGCGTCGAGGCTGTCCAGGCTGACATTGATTCGATCAAGTCCGGCCTCGCGCAGGGCGGGGGCGCAGCCGGCCAGCAGCCAGCCATTGGTCGTCAATGCCACTTCCCTCACCTGCAAGTCGCACTTCAGGAGGCGGATCAAATCGGCCACGTCGGACCGCAGGAGCGGCTCCCCGCCGGTGAGGCGCACTTTTTCGACTCCGAGCCGGACGAATTGCCGGACGATGCAATGCAGCTCCGCCAGCGCCATGACCTGGCTTCCTCGCAGAAAGGCATGGTCGGGTCCGAATGCCTCCGCCGGCATGCAATAGGGGCAGCGAAAATTGCAGCGGTCGGTCAACGAGATGCGCAGGTCGCGCAGCGGCCGGCCGGATTGATCGCGAAGGTCGGGCATGAGGAGAAACAGGTAAATGCAAATGCCCGGAAGCGCCAGGACGCGAACGCAAAAATAACCGCGTCTGTTTTTTGCTGGCGGCGCCTCCTTCGCCGCGGCTTGTCAGTTTGAGAACACGCCCTACAATCCGTCCATGCTTTCGGTGACCGAGGCGGAGAAACAGGTGCTCGCAGCCGTGAGGGTGTTGCCGGCGGAAGACTGTCCGCTCGCCGAGGCGCAGGGCCGGGTGTTGCGCCAGGCGCTCGTGGCCGACCGCGATCTTCCGCCGTTCGACCGGGTGACGATGGACGGTTATGCACTCCGCCACGACTTGTGGGAAGCGGGAGTGCGCCGCTTCCGGGTCGCGGGCGTTCAGGCGGCCGGGACGATCGCGCTGACGCTGCCGGAAGCGGACGCGTGCATCGAGGTCATGACGGGCGCCGTGCTGCCGCTCGGCGCGGACCTGGTGGTTCCGGTCGAGGATGTCACCCGGGAGGACGGATTCATCCAGGCGAAGGCTGGAGCCCGGGCAACCCCCGGGCAGGCGATTCATCGGCGCGCTTCGGATCATCCCGCCAATGCCGTTGTGGTCGGCTCCGGAGTATGCCTGGGCGGCTGCGAGATCGCGGTGGCGGCCTCGTGCGGTTACGCCTTTCTGGCGGTGACCATCCAGCCCAAGATCGCGGTGGTGGCCACGGGCGACGAGCTCGTGGAGGTGAGTTCGGTGGTCGCCCCCCACCATATCCGCCGGTCGAATGATTATGCCCTGCGCGCGGCGTTGCTCGCGGCCGGGCAGCGCCGCGTGGAGCGGTTTCATCTGCCGGACCTGCGGCGCGAAATCGAGCACCGCCTGTGGCACATTGTCGCGGAGTACGATGTGGTGCTGGTCACCGGCGGGGTGTCGAAAGGGAAGTTTGATTTCCTCCCCCGCGTGCTCGACGAGCTCGGCGTGAAGAAGCTCTTTCAGGGCGTCGCCCAGCGTCCCGGCGGTCCGTTTTGGTTCGGACTCAGCCCGCGGCAGACCCCGGTGTTCGCGCTGCCCGGCAACCCGGCCTCCGCCTATATCTGCCTGCACCGTTACGTGCTGCCGGCGCTGGCAAGAATGGCCGATCTGCCTCCGGCGCCGCCGCGGTTCGCCATGCTGACCGAGGCCGTGAAACTGCCGCACGAGCTGACGGGCTTCCTGGCGGTCCGGACGACCCCGGGCCCGCTGGGCGAGAATTTCGCGCAGCCGGCCCCGCTCAACACCTCCGGGGATTTTGCCGGTCTCACCGGGACCAGCGGTTTCGTCGAGCTGCCGGCCGGCCGGCGGGAATTCCCCGCGGGCGCGGGGGTCCGGTTCTGGCCGTGGGCCTAGCAGCCTGTCGGGCTTCGAGCCCTTCAGGCTGCTAATAGGAGGCTGCCCGGACGGAAGTCCGACAGCCTCCTAGACAGAATCATTTTGCTCCCGGTCGGTTTTGGGCAACATTGGCCCGCATGCTTTCCCACGTGGATGCCCGAAACCGCCCGAGCATGGTCGATGTTGGCGACAAGGCAGTGACGGAACGCTCGGCGCATGCGGTGGCGGTTGTGACCCTGCCCGCGGAGTTGACGCGCCGGCTCGAGGCGGGGGACCTGGCCACAGCCAAGGGGCCGGTCTTTGCGACCGCGATCCTGGCCGGCATGATGGGGGCCAAGAAAACCAGTGAACTCATTCCGCTCTGCCACCCGTTGCCGCTCGAGGACTGCCAGATTGAAATCGAACTGCCGCCCGACGGACAGGACGCCACCGTTCATTGCCGCGTTCGGACCCACGCCAAGACCGGCGTGGAAATGGAGGCGTTGACCGGCGCGAGCGTGGCGGCGCTGACGATCTACGACATGGTCAAAGCCATCTCCCCCGGAATCGTGATCAAGGATATATTCCTCCGGGAAAAAACCGGCGGCAAGACGGATTACCAGGCGCCGTGAAAACCGTGCGTGTCCAGTATTTCGCCGCGCTGCGGGAACAGGCGGGCTGTCGCGAAGAAACGATCGCGACGACGGCGGCCACGCTGGCGATG
The DNA here is from genome assembly GCA_963722225.1 of uncultured Verrucomicrobiae bacterium. Lineage (GTDB taxonomy): Bacteria > Verrucomicrobiota > Verrucomicrobiia > Opitutales > Opitutaceae > Fen-1467. The sequence goes on along the minus strand of CAVRNM010000022.1, from coordinate 16,246 downwards.
CTCTACCAGGAGCTCAAGCGGCGCCATGGCTTCACGTTTCCGGCCGAGCGTTTGGGCGTGGCCATCAATGACGATTTTTCGGGCTGGAGCGCGCCGCTGGCGGATGGCACCACGGTGGCCTTCCTGCCGCCGTTTGCCGGAGGATAGGTCGCGACCATGTTCCGCCTTTCCCGCACGCCGCTCAAACCGGACACCCTGAGACGCCGCCTTGCCGGAGGGGACGCGGGTGGCTTCGTCTGCTTCGAAGGGCGGGTGCGCGGCCGAAATCGCGGGCGCCCGGTGTGCCTCCTCGAATACGAAGCTCACAACCGGCTGGCCGAAAAGGAAGGCGGGCGCGTGGTGGCGGCGGCGGAAAAGAAATTTGGGTTGAAGGCGGCGGTTTGCGTGCACCGGGTCGGCCGCCTCCGCGCCGGAGAGATTGCGGTGTGGATTGGGGTGCTCGCGGACCACCGGGCGGCGGCCTTTGACGCCTGCCGGACCATCATCGACGACGTGAAAGCCCGGGTTCCAATCTGGAAAAAGGAACATTACGCGCAAGGGGTGGCGGAGTGGATCGGGCCCGGAAAAACCCGGGGTCGCAGGGCCACCAGTGGCAAGAAAGCGTAAAACTGCCTGGGAGCGGAATTCGGCTCGTAACACCGCCGCGTCCGCCTAGCCTCCAAGGACATGCTGGTCTTCGCTGCAGGTGCCTGGGAGAAGCTACGGAATGTGCCGCCGAAGAATCTAGCCTATTTTGGGCTGGCAATTCTGATCCTGATAGTCGCGCTCGTCCTGTTCAAGCAGGTCGCGAAGATGAACCGGATCATTTTTGTCATCATCAGCGGGACGGTCCTGGTCGTGGTCACACTGACCTGGGTTTATCAGCGCAACGAGCCGAAGTTCCTCAGCCCCGTGATCGACATGATTGCCCCGTTCTTCCCCTCCACCCCACCGCCGCTCGCCAAGCGGCCGGATGTCGGTGAACCTGCGGCGGGGAAGAAACCGGCGGGGACCATACCGACCACCACCATCCGGTCGACGGTTTACTAGAGGCTATCCGATAACCCATGGGAGAGCCGGATTCGTAGGGGCGCGATCTTGTCGCGCCCTCGAAGAGGGGCGCAGCGAGCCTGCGCCCCTACGTTCATTCGCGGGTTTTCGGATAGCCTTTAGGAGGCAAGTCCGGTCGTTGGGGAGTCTGGGCTGTTCCCGTGCAATAATCCTGATTGGGATTTGACCGGTGCGGCGGCCGAATACTCTATCAGTTATGCCCAAACCGCACTCTGACATCGGACTCATCGGCCTGGCGGTGATGGGTCAGAATCTGGCCCTCAATATCGCGGACCACGGATTTCAGATCTCAGTCTACAACCGGACCACCGGGAAAACCTCGAAGTTTGTCGCGGAGAATCCCAACACGCCGGGGGGACTTGTCGGCACGTTGACGCCGCAGGAGCTGGTGCAGTCTCTCTCCCCGCCCCGCAAGATCATCCTGCTGGTCCAGGCCGGCGCACCGACTGATGCGGTGATCGAAAGTCTCGTGCCGTTGCTGGCGGCCGGAGACATCGTCATCGACGGCGGCAATGCGAAATGGACCGACACGATCCGCCGCGAAAAAGCCCTCCGCGAGCGGGGGCTGCGGTTCATCGGCTCAGGGGTGTCGGGCGGCGAAACCGGCGCCCGGTTTGGTCCGGCGTTGATGCCGGGAGGCGATCCGGAAGCCTATCAGTACCTCCGGCCCGTTTGGGACGCGATCGCCGCGAAGGTCGACCGCAAGACCGGAAAGCCGCTCCTGGGCGCGGTGCCCGGCAAACCCGTGAAGGGGGGGATGCCCTGTTGCACTTACATCGGGCCCGACGGGGCGGGCCACTACGTCAAGATGGTGCACAACGGCATCGAATATGGCGACATGCAGATGATCTGCGAGGCGTATGACCTGATGCGCAACGTCCTCCGGATGCCCGCCCCGGAGATCGGCAGGGTCTTCGCGAGGTGGAACCACGGCGCGCTCGACAGCTTCCTCATCGAGATCACCGCCGACATTCTGCAACAGGCTGATCCCGTCACCGACCAGTCGTTCGTCGACATTGTGCTCGACACGGCCGGCCAGAAAGGCACGGGCAAGTGGACCTCGGTCAATGCTCTCGATATGGGTGTGCCCGCCCCGACGGTCGCCGAAGCCGTGTTTTCCCGCTGCTTGTCCGCGGTGAAAGAGGAGCGGGCGGCCGCGGCGAGAATCCTCAAAGGCCCCCACAAGAGATTCGTGGGCAGCAAGGCAGCATTCCTGAAGGCGATCCACGACGCCCTTTATTGCTCGAAAATCTGCTCCTACGCCCAGGGCTTTCAGCTGATGCGCGAAGCCCAGAAGGAATACGGCTGGAAATTCGACTTCGGTTCAATCGCCCAGATTTGGCGGGGCGGCTGCATCATCCGCGCGGCCTTCCTCCAAAAGATCACCGAGGCGTTCGGCCGGAACCCGGCGCTCGCGAACCTGCTGCTCGATCCCTATTTCAACGCCACCGTCAGGAAGGCGCAGGCCAACTGGCGCCACGTCGTTGCCACTGCTGTCACCTTCGGCGCGCCGGTGCCGACGTTCAGCTCGGCCTTGAGTTACTACGACGGCTATCGCGCGGCCCGTCTGCCGGCCAACCTCCTGCAGGCCCAGCGCGACTACTTTGGCGCCCACACGTACGAGCGGGTCGATCAGCCGCGAGGGAAGTTCTTCCATCTCGATTGGACGGAGCCGGGGAGACCGCAGCGGGACGCCTAGTCCCACGTTGGATGTTGTTTCCGGATGGTCAAAAACGTGGGTAACGATTACGAGAACGCAAGGCCGGACGGCCAGGATGCCGAATCTTTTGCGCTTTGCATCTGCCGAGCCTAAACTTGCATATATATGGTGAAGATGTCCGACCAAGGCCGCCCGATGAGACCGGGGAACGTGTTCGAGAAGCTCGCTTGGCTGAATCGGGCTTTCGCTGGCACCTGCCGCGGACCTCGCGATGGCGATCAACGCCGGGAGGCGCCAATCCGCGTCCGGACTTGGTCGGGCAGGAGATTGTTCCATTCAATGTTGGCGGTGCTCGGAATGTTGCTGTTCTCCCAGGGTGGGCTCTTCGCCGGCAGCCTGTCATTTCTGCCTCCGAGCAACGAGATCGTCATTACCGTGACCGATTTCACTCCGGCCGGCTCGCTCCTGCCCGTGCCGTCTCCGAAGTCCCCGGTCTACTATGAGGCCTGCAGCCTGGGTTTTCGCGAGCTGGGCCGGCCCATGGCAGGGGAACAGCCGCCGAAGAATGACCAGATGCTGGCTTTGATCGTGAAGACCCTGGCCAAGCAAGGTTATGTCCGCGCCAGCGACCAGCACCCGGCGACGCAATTCCTGGCTTTCGCCTGGGGCACCCTGAGGATCGGCGGTCCCGGCCTTTCCTTTGGACCCTCAAAAAGCGTGCTGAGATTCCTTGGTGGCGAGAAACTGGGCCATCTCTTGGAGGACGCAAACCAGGAAAGTGAATTCGAGGTCGGCCTCTCGGACTTCCGGCGCCTGCTGGTCAGCAAGGGAAGCTCGATTGCGGACGAGATCTATAGTGCGGCCAACAACGACCTCTATGTGGCGTTGATCCGCTCGTATGATTTCCAGGCGGCCACTGAGAAGAAACTGAAACAACTGTGGGAAACCAGAATCAGTCTCCCCTCGTCCGGCCTCGCGTTGGATACGGCGCTGCCGGTCGCGATTGTGACGGCCGGCCCGAGTATCGGCCGCGATACCGCCCAACCGGTCTGGGTGGACACATCGGACGGCCGGCAAGCTCGGATCGAGTTCGGGGACCTCAAGGTGTTGGAGTATCTGGATCCGGCGCAGCATCCGGTCATCGACCTGACCAAACCCCCGGCGGCACCGTCCCATGGAAAGTAGCAGCGGCCGGCGATGGCCGGTCAGGACCCCCGGCAATACCAATGACATTGCGGGTACGCCCGCTCCTGGATTCTGGTCGGTCCGCCCTCCAGTCGATGCGCAAAGGCCAAATAAGTCGGGTCTGTTGGTCCGTGTAAAATGAATCCCCGCGGCCGCTAGAACGGTTTCAGAAAAAGTGTAGCCGCGAGCGTCAGCGAGTGGACGAGCCATCCGCTCGCTGACGCTCGCAGCTACGTTCGTGTTCTCGGCTACAGTGCAATTTGAACCGCTCTAGAGTGACGCGAGGAGACGGCTGACCCGGCATTTCTCCGCGGTCCAGATTCCTTCGAGGCGGGCGTAGTCCTGGTCCTTCGATCCGGTCACGATGCGGTAGTCGAAATTCACCCACTGCTCGATCTCGCACCGCGCGGTCTTCAGGCGTTGCTCAATCTGTTCCGGCGAGTCCTGGCCCCGCGCCACCAGGCGGTCGCGGATCGTTGGCAGATCCGGCGGCATGATGAACACGGTGACGAGCCGTCCGCGCATGGCCGGAAGGCTGGCGAAAGCCTGGCGATAGGCCTGCGCCCCCTGCACGTCGACGTTGACCACGAGGTCGGTGCCGTGGTTCAGGCGGTCGAAGACCACGCTCTTCCTGGTGCCGTAGCGCCAGGCATGCACCTGCGCCCACTCGAGAAACTCGTCCCTTGCCACCGCCTCGTCAAACTCCGGGTTGCTCAGGAAGAAATAGTCCACGCCGTCCCGCTCCCGCTCCCGGGGGGGACGGGTGGTGCACGTGACAATGCGCTCGACCTCCCGGTGATGGGCGACCAGGCGTTCGGTCACGGTGGTCTTGCCGGTGCCGGTGGGGCCGCAGACGATCAGCAACAGGCCGCGGAATTCTTTCGGCGGGGGTATCATCATGGCGGGCGGGGGTGGATCAGTAGCTGAACGCCACCATGATGAGCAACAATCCGTAGGCGAGCAATCCCCCGCCCAGCACGCGCGCCCGGCCCGGGCGCGCGAACAACCACTGGAAGAAATCGCGCAGCCGGTAGGGCACCGCCGCCAGATACAGGGCGGCGGCGATGGCGACAAATACAATGGTCACCATGAATAGACGCTGCGGAACCTCGTACTCCATGAAGGCGGCGTGGAGCAGGGGCCAGGCGGCCAGCAGGACCAAGATGCTGAGCCCGCGCACCGCCAGGAAATCGGGGACGTATTTCATCGCGAGCACGCCCAGCACGGCAAACCCGATGACCCAGGGCACGTTGGAGCTGCCGAAGATGCGATCCGCCTCCGCCATGTTCGCCACGAGCACCAGAAACCAGACCACGCCGCCGCCGAACAGCACGAACGAGGCGACCGGTGACCGCGGCAGGCCTTTGAGGGTGGCGGTGACCAGGGAAAGATTGGGCAACAGCAGGGAGCCCAGGAGGGCGAGGAAAAGACCGGGGAGCAGCGTGGCGAGGAAAAGTGACATGCGGAACTTGGGTTGCACCGACAGAAACGTCCGCCGGCGATCGTCGCAACCAAAACAAATCGCCTCAGGTCACCGTGCCGTACAACGCGCTGGTCGTGGCCCGATCGATCCGAACCGGCACCAATTCGCCGGCCAGGCGCGGGCTGCCGTCGAAATGCACCGTGCGGTTTCCGCCGGTGCGGCCCATCCAGCGCAGCCCCTTCTTGTCCGGGCCCTCGACCAGGACCTCCTGGACGGTGCCCACGAGCAGCTGGTTCCGGCGCCGCGAGTTCTTCTCCAGCAGACGCAGCAGGATCTGATTGCGCGCCTCCTTGATCTCCTCCGGCACCTGGCCGGCCAGAGCGGCGGCGGGCGTGCCCGTGCGGACGGAATACTTGAAGATGTAGGCCATGTCGTAATTCACCGCCTCGAAGAGCTCGCGGGTCTGCGCGAAGTCCTCCTCGGTCTCGCCGGGAAAACCGACGATGACATCGGTCGAGAAATGCATGTCCGGGCGGACCCGGCGCAAATCGTCGACGATCTCCCGGTAGCGTTCGCGGGTGTAGGGCCGGTGCATGGCCCGGAGGATGCGGTTGCTGCCCGATTGCAGCGGCAGGTGCACGTAGCCACACAGTTTGGACAGCCGGCCGTACGCCTCGACCAGCTCGCGCCTGAATCCCAGCGGATGCGGCGACGTGAAACGGATGCGGGCGAGACCCGCAATCGCCTGCACCCGCTCGAGCAGTTGCACGAACGGCATCACCCCGCCGGCGGCCGCCGGGTCGCGCCGGCCGTAGCTGGTGACAATCTGGCCGAGGAGGGTGATTTCGCGCACGCCGCAATCGACCAGGCCGCGGCATTCGTCCACGATGTCGTCCATTGGCCGCGAGCGCTCGTCGCCGCGCGTCTTGGGCACGATGCAGAAGGTGCACGCCATGTCGCAGCCCTGCTGGATGGAAACGAACGCGGTGACCGGCCGGGCGCCGAGCAGATGGTCGCGGAGGGCATTCTGCGAGCCGGCCTCCTCGGCCACGTCGACGATGGTGGCGCCGACGGGGATGCCGGCCTCGCGGGCCGCCCGGAGGTTGTCGAGGTAATCCGGAACCTGGTGGAATTTCTGGGTGCCGACAATCAGGTCGACATCGGGCAACTGGTCGAGCAAGGCGGCGCCGCGGTTCTGGGCCATGCAGCCCAGGATGCCCAGCACGAAGCGCGGGTCATGCCGCCTCCGCGCGGCCACCTGGCCGGCCTTGCCGATGGCCTTTTGCTCGGCGAGATCGCGCACGCTGCAGGTGTTGAGCAACAGGATGTCGCAGTCGTCTTCCCGGCCGACGATGCGGTAGCCCCGCGCCCGCAGCAGGGCGGCGACCGCCTCGCTGTCGCGTTCGTTCATCTGGCAGCCGTAGGTTTTGATGAAGACCCGGTTCATGCTTCGTGGCGCCAATCCCGCCGCGACCCCACCCGGCCGGCACCAGGGCGGGAGGATGGGGGAGCAGTGCGATTCCGCTGCAAGGAACGCAGCTAAGTACCCGCCTGCGCCCGCGGGTCAAACGGGAAACAGGTCCTTTCGCCAGCTTCCCGGCCGCCGCATTGTCCGATGGACATTCGGAAGCAACCTATTTTACCTTGGTCCTATCGTTTTCCCTGAGAGGAGAGAGATCTCCCCGCTATGCCTGAACAATCCCGCACCGCCTCCGCCTCCGGATCGACCGCCCAGCAGTTCTATCCTCCGTTGTGCGCGGCGCTGCTGGACGTCGCCACGCCCGAGCTTTATCGGGAGAGTCCTTTTCGGAAGACCGGCCTGAAAGTCCTGGCCAGCGCGCGCGACGTGGCGAAGCGGCTGGATCAGCTGACCATGGCGGCGGAATTGGACACCGGCCCGGAGCACTGGTCGTTTGCGCCGGAACAGGTGCTGACCGTCGACCAGGTCCGGGAGGTGGCGCAGATTTTGAAGGAGCCGGCGGAGCGGCTGGTCTATGAGTTGTTCTGGTTCTGGCCCGAAACCTATCCCGAGGACTCACCGGCCGACCCGGCGATCGATTTTCTGGCGCAGGGCGAAACTGGGCGGGCGGTCGAGCATTGGGAAGATCCGGCGCGGGCCGACGGGCCGACCGCCCTGCACAACCTGGCGGTTTACTATCACCAGCAGGCGTTGGAATTGGAGCGCCGCGAATCTTTGGCCGAACAGGACCTGGCCGAGATCTGGATGAAGGCGATCCGTTCGTGGGACCGGGTGCGCGGTGACGACGTGATCTGGATGCGGATGCGCGCGCGGGTCACCGGGCTGGCGGACGCCCGGGTGCCGGTGGAGCTCATCGGACAGATGCGGAAGACGCTGCCGGACGCGCTGGCCAAGATCTGCACGGCGCTCGCGTTGAGTCACGGCGAACAGGGGCGCGGAGCCCGCGGGGCCCTGCAGGCCGCGATGGTCACGCATATCCATGGTGACAATACAGACGCGCGCCGGGCGCTCGAAACCCGCGCCGCGCCCGTGGCCCGGCGGATTGATGCCCGCGTCAGCGAAACCAGAAACCGGGCGGGACCGGAAGCGGTCGACGGTCTGGCGGAAGCCCTGGCGCTCGTTCCCGCCAATGACGAGGATTTGCACGTGATCGAAATCCTCTGCGGACGGACGGCGGAATATTACCGCGAGGTTTCGCAGAGCGTGGCGGATACGGTGCTCAATCGTCTGGTCGCTTATCAACGCCAGACCGGGGATGACCGCAATTGCCTGCCGGTGCTCATCCACCTGCTGGGCATGGAGGCGACGCCGGAGTTGAAGCTCCGGCTGGCGGATACCTATAAGATCGTCCACCGCAACGCGTTGTCGGGACAACACCGCGACGTGCCAGAGAAACGGCTGGCTCCGCTGGCGGACGAAACTGAACGGTCGGACCACGAGAAGGATTTCCAGTTGTTCAAGGATCACATCATCCCGGGCCTGTCCTCGCTCGGCTTGGGCAAGAGTTCGCGCGCGGCGGATTTCGCGCGAGTTGGGAGCATGCTCAAGAGTCTGGCGTTTGCCGCCTTTCGCGAGAACGACAATCTGGCGCTGGCGGAGAATGCCCTGGCGGTCGCGTTGGAGCTGGTCGGCGACGACGATGCCCGGGCGGGCCTGGAAGCTGACCGAGTGCAGCTGCGGCGCGAATCCGAGCAGCGCAGGGAGAAGGAGTTGCGGTTGCAAAATGCCACCTGCGTCCTCCAGATCAGCCGGCTCGGCGTCGACCTCGACGGACGATGGATGGCCGCGACCGATCTCGCGGGTCTGCGGCATGGGTTGGAAACCGGGGCCATGGGCGGCTCCGCGGAAGCGACCTATGTCATTGCGTGGCGGACAACCGGCGGGGAGGAATTCAAACTGGATGCCACCAATCTGCTCGCCCCCTCGGAACACTCCGGCCAGGACTACGCGCGCATTCTCGACACCTTCTATTACTTCCTCGTCCCGGGTTTGATTGATGGGCTGGCGGCGGCCGTGCACCGCGGCGAAGCGGTGCTGATCGGGGAAACGCCCGTCAAGCACCGGGGGGTGTTGCTCGCGTCCCTCGCGCGCTTCGGCGTCCGGGATGAGCTCGTGCCCTATGACTCGCTCGAATTCAAGAGCGAGGGCGGACAGCTGGTCCTGTCCAGCAAATACAATCCGTGGCTGTCCGACTCCTGGGTGGTCGCCGAGACGTGGAATGCGGTGATCTTCCGGCAGCTCGTAGAAGCGGTGCAGCGCGAATAAGCCATGAGTTTCACCCTCCTCGCGCAAATTCTCGCCCGTGATCCGCGGAAACAGGTCCGCTTTCCGGAATTGCCGGTGGATGACGCCTTGACCGCGCTGCGCCGGCTGGAGGCGTCATTGCGCGAGCAGCAGGTTCCGCCGCCGGCGGCGGCCGCCGCGGAACCGCCCGCGGAAGACGCCGAAAGATTGGCGGCCGCCTTCGGCGGACTGGCCACCCAGGTCTGGCGGGCCTTTGGCAAGACGATCGATCCGGCGACCGGTCAACCGCGGGACGAGATGAAGCGGGTTCATCGCCACATTGCAGGCGCACTTGATGTGCTCAAACAGATGGGCCTGACCATTAACGACTGGGTGAACCAGCCCTACGACGCCGGATTGCCGGTGAAAGTACTGGCCTTCCAGCCCGCTCCAGGGGTGGTGCGCGACACCATTCTTGAAACCGTGCGACCGACCGTGATGTGGAAGAATCGGCTGGTGCAGTTGGGGGAGGTCGTCGTGGGCACGCCGGTCGATCCGGGGGAGAAAGCCCCATGAGCAGGACCACCATCGACTACGGCATCGACCTGGGGACAACCAACAGCACCATCGCGGTGGTGGCGGGAACGGCGACTGAGGTCATTGCGAACAATCTGGAATCGGACATCACGCCGTCGGCGGTTTACATCAACCGGGAAGGCAATCTCTGGGTCGGTCAGAACGCCCGATCGAAGATGACCGATGAGCGCGCCGAAGACGACGTGTTTCTCGAGTTCAAACGGCGCATGGGGACCGGCTTCGAGTACACTTTCCGGGCCAGCGGACGGCGGATGAGCCCGGAACAATTGTCCGCGGAGGTGCTGAAGTCGCTGCGGAGCGATGTGGCCTTGAAAAAGGGCGAGGATATCTCGGCGGCGGTCCTCACCGTGCCGGCGGCGTTTGAGCTTCACCAATGTGATGCGACCAAGCGCGCGGCGGAACTGGCCGGCTTCCGCACCTCATTCTTGCTGCAGGAACCCGTGGCGGCGGCGCTCGCTTACGGGCATCAGAAGCTGGACGCCAAGGCGTACTGGATGGTGTTTGATTTCGGCGGCGGCACGTTTGACGCGGCGCTGATCCGTTCCGAGGACGGCACGATGGTGGTGGCCAACCACGGCGGCGACAATCTTCTGGGCGGTTCCGACATCGATTGGGCGATTGTCGAGCAATTGCTCCTCCCGCGGCTGAAGGCGCAGTTCGGGTTGCGCGACCTGGAGCGCGGGTCGGCCGCCTTCAAATACGACCTGCTGCGCCTCAAGGCCGCCGCGGAAACGGCGAAGATCGAACTGTCGGGCCAGGAGTCGACGGTGCTCGAAGCCGTGCTGCGCCTCGGCGCCGATGCCCCGCTGCTGTTCGAGACGCAACTCACGCGTCAGGAAGTCGCGCGGATGGCCGAGCCCACCGTGCTGAAGGCGGTCAACATCGCCCGGCGGGTCTTGGCGGAAAAGGGCCTCGGCCCGTCGGCCGTGGAGAAGATCGTCTTCGTCGGCGGTCCCACGCTCGCCCCCTATTTCCGTGAATTGGTCAAGGAAGGTCTCCAGATCCCGTTCGCTGCCGGGGCCGACCCGCTGACCGTCGCGGCCCGCGGAGCGGCGATTTTCGCCGGGAGCCAGCGGCTGGCGCCCAGAGGGTTTTCCGCGCCTTCGACCCGGGTCCAGCTCTCCGTCGACCTGATCTACAAGCCCATTGGCGCGGATCCCGAGCCGCTGATCGGCGGGAAGATCCTGGCGCCGCCGGGCGCGGTGATCACCGACTACACGATTGAAGTGGTGAACCTGCATTCCAAATGGTGCAGCGGCAAGATCGCGCTCAAGGAAAACGGCGCCTTCCAGTTTGCCGTCCGGGCGGAGCGGGACATCCGGAACACGTTCTGGATCGAGGTCCGCGACCCGACGGGCAGCCTCTGCCTGACGGTGCCGGACCAGTTCAACTACACGATCGGGGTGATCGTGGAGGAACAGCCGATCATCAACAACATGGGGGTCGCGATGTCGGACAACAAGGTCGGCATCCATTTCACCAAGGGGCAGGGCCTGCCGGCCAAATTTACGCGCTCCTATCGGACGACCGTGGGGCTGCGGCAGGGCGAGTCGGGGAGCGTCGTGAAGATTCCGATCGTGGAAGGCAACCGCGAGCTGGCGGATCGCAACATCCTCATCGGCACGCTCGAGATCACCCCCGACAAGATCGACCGCGACCTGCCGGCGGGAAGTGAAGTCGAGGTGACCCTGCGCATGGATACCTCCCGGCTGCTCACGGTGGTCGCCTACGTGCCGTTGCTGGATGAGGAGTTCCCGGCCAAGATTGAGCTGGGGGGAAAATTGCGCCAGCCGGACATCCATGTGCTGCGGCAGGAGTGGAACCGGGAATTGGCGCGGCTGGCTGATCTCAAGCAGGGCCTCGAAGAGGCGGGCGAGCGGCAGGCGGTCGAGATCTTGCGGCAGCTGCAGACGTCCGGCCTGACGCGGGATCTGGACCGGCGGTCGACCGGCGATGGCGCGGATTTCGACGCCTTGCTGAGGGCTGATCGCGAATTGATCGAATTCAAGGTGGCCCTTGATGAGATCGCCGCGCAGGTGGCCTGGCCGGCCTGCGTCCGGGAAGCGGAGAACTGGCTGGCGGATCTCGAACGGCTCGTCGGACAGGATGGCACGGGCGAGGAGAAAGCCCGGGCGCAGATGTTGCGCGAGCAGGTGCGGGCCATCGTCGCGGAGCAAAAGGAGGACCGCCTCAGGAAAAAAATCGAAGAGATCTCCGACGTGTACTCCACGACACTGTACCGGCGGCCGGCATTTTGGATCGAGTATTTTGAGAGCCTGGGCCGGAGCCGTCTGCTGATGCGCGATCAGGCCAGGGCCGGCGCGCTGCTCCAGCAAGGGAACGCGCAGATCGCGGCCAACGACCTGACCGGGCTGAAGAATGTCGTTTTCCAGCTCCAGAACATGCTGCCGGCAAAGGTGGCGGAGCTGGCCCGGCGCGGGTACGGCTCGGGACTCGGAGCGTAAGATGCCATGAATGAATCTCCCCAGTCACCGATCTTGACCAGTCTGCGTCTGCAGAAGGCGTTGAATCTCGCGCGGCGCGGGAACATGCGGGCGGCGCAGGCGCTGCTGGGTGCCGAGGGGTCCGGGCCGGAGAATCCGGTCGAACTCCAGATGTTGGCGGCCCTGGTCACGAGCGACGGTGATTATCCGCGGGCGTTGCGCCTGTGGCGGCTGCTCCTCGAGCGGGAACCCCGGCATGCCGAGGCGAGGAGGATGATCGCGTCGATCGAGTTGTGGCTTTCACGGCCGCCCTGGGTCCGCTATGTTCCCGCCGGCATGGTGGTGTTGCTGGTGGTCCTAGTGGTGGCCGTCGTGGCCCTGGCCGCCAACCCGCCACCCGCCGCGAGAACCGCCCCGGCGCCTCCGCCCACGCTCTCGCCCGCCGGGCCCCCGCGGGCCATCGCCGTTCCAAGCGCGAACAAGCGACGGCCGGGCCCATGAGTGGCGCGGGCGCCGTCGCGGAGTCCGGCTGAGCGCGCACGAATTAGGGCGCTCCCATTTGCGTTTTCGACGAATCGCCCCATAAAAAGGGCTATTATGGAAACTCTATCGACCAACACGCTCCTGGTCCGGCTCCACTGGCGTTACGCGACCAAGAAGTTCGACGCCGCCAGGAAAATCCACCCCAGCCTCTGGTCGGCGCTCGAGGAGGCGCTCGTGCTGTCGCCCTCCTCCTACGGCCTGCAGCCGTATCGCTTTGTCGTGATCGCCGATCCGGAGTTGCGGAAAAGGCTCCGCGCGGTCTCGTGGGACCAGCCGCAGATAACCGACGCCTCGCACCTGGTCGTTTTTGCGCGCAAGCTCGCCATCACGGAGGCGGACGTGGAAAGATTCGTCGGCTTGGTCGCGGAGACGCGCTCGTCCACGCGCAGCTCGCTCCAGCACTATCACGACATGATGGTGGGCGATCTCGTGAAAGGCCCGCGAAGCGCCTGGGTCAAGGAATGGGCCGCCTGCCAGACGTATCTCGCCCTGGGCAATCTCCTGACTTCCGCCGCGCTGCTCGGCGTCGACGCCTGTCCGATGGAGGGGCTTGATCCCGCCCGATATGACGAGATTCTGGGGCTGACGGCCAAGGGCTATGGCACCACGAATGTCTGCGCGCTCGGTTACCGGGCCGACGACGACAAATACGCCAGCTTGAAGAAGGTGCGTTTTCCCAACAACGAGCTCATTGAACATTTCTAGGAATCCGACGGGGAGAAGCGCCGCCGGATTTCTCGGTGGAATTTTGCTTCGCGTGCGGGCGGCGGTTCTCTTTCATCATTGATCCATGGGTTTACTCGACCGGTTCCTTCCGAAAACGCCTGTCCGCCCGATCCCGGCGTCGAACCCCCGCCCGCCGGAGGAGCAACCCGGTTCTGAACCGGCTTCGGCGGCGGAAGCCCCGGCCGGGATTCCGGCGCCGGAAACCGGGCCTCCCGCCGCGCCCGCGATCCCGGCGGCGCCCGTCGCCGGCGGTGTGCTGGCGCGGCTGAAGGATGCGCGGGAGGCGCTCGCCCTCAAGGACCGCGCCGGCGCCATGGCGATCTACGACGAGGTACTGGCGGCGGCCGGCGATCGCGCGGACGTCCTCGTGAGCATTTCCGGCGATCTTGGCGTCAAGGGGTACACCCGCGAAATCGTCGACCTGGTCGCACCGCGGTACGACGCCCAGCGCCATGGTCCGGCGACGGGCATCAACCTGCTGCAGGCCTATCTCGCCCTGCGCGATCCGGAGGCGGCGCAACACGTGCTTGACCTGCTCTTTGGCCTCAAACGGCCGGAGTTGGAGCAACGGCTTCTCGGGTTTTCGAACGTGATCGCCGATATGATGTTGCTCGACACCGAGGGCATGGCGGCGGCGGCGCCGCCGGACGAGGGCGCGGCGGCCGGCGATACGCCCGCTGACAGCCGGGGCCGGAGAATCGACCTCGCTTCAATCAGCAAGCCCATTTGGTATTACGGACTGGAAAACGTGGGCGGCTTGCTTCCCCCGAAGGAGGGCAAACTCCGCCGGGTGTCGTTCGGGCAGCTGGCCGTGCTGGGATTGGAGGATTTCGCCGGGACGATGAAGCGGCCCGAGGACGAGCTGGGCCGGCTCTCGCGCGGAATCCCGCTCTGGCTGGCCGAAACGCTTTTCTTCAGCGCCAACTGGAGCAGCTCGGCCGCCGTTGCCACCCTGCAGCGGGAACATTACGGCTTGTTCAGCGCAGATTGGGCGCCCGAACATATCCGCCAGCTGGTGGATAGCACGGATGGGGGAATCGATTACGTGTTCACCGGCGCCTTGCGGCAGAAACACGCGGATTACGAGCTGGTTCTGCGGCTCTGGGAGGTGAAGAAATTCCGCGAGCGCAAGACGTTCACGGTCCGGTGGACGCCGGTGACCGCCAACCAGGCATTGGCGGAATTCCACACCCAATGGCGCGCCTTCATGGAGTTCGCCCCCTGTCCGGCCGGCCAGGGTCTGGCCTATTCCCCGCCGCCGAATGTCCGGGACTACATCGAGGCGCTCGGCGCCGGGCTCACCCTCTTCCTCGTCGAGAAACAGGTCCTCCCTCCCTCTCAGGCGGTCTTGCCGGCCGAGCTGGCTGCCCGCTTGGGCGCCGGCGCGGCGCAGTCGGATTTTGCCTCGCTGCTGGCGCTCGGTCTTCATGCCCGGGCCCAACGCCTGGCTTTGCCGGGATTTGAAACGCTCCCGGTTCTCGCCGCGTCGCCGGTGGTGGATCAGGCACGCCAGGCGTGGGCGCTTTGAGCCGAGCTTTGGAGTTTGCAGCCAACCTGCCCATTACTTTCATGGCCCGTCTCCCCACGGCCGACCTGCGGATTCGCACCGTCCGGTCCCTCGTTTCCCCCGCGGTGCTCGCCGGAGAACTGCCGCTGGATGACGCGGGCGCGGATTCTGTGGCCCAAAGCCGCCGGGCGGTGGAGGACATTCTGGCGGGTCGCGACGACCGGCTGCTGACCTTGGTGGGGCCCTGTTCCATCCATGATCCGGCGGCGGCGTGCGCGTATGGAGAACGGCTGTGCGAGCAGGCCGCGCTCCATGCGGCGGAGTTGTTCGTGGTCATGCGGGTCTACTTTGAGAAGCCGCGCACCGTCATCGGCTGGAAGGGCTTGATCAACGATCCCGGTCTCGACGGCAGTTTCCAGATCAACCAGGGATTGCGGCTGGCCCGGAGATTGATGATCGACCTCGCCGCGCGGCGACTTCCCGTGGCCACCGAGTTTCTCGACACCACCCTCGGCCAGTATTACGCGGAGCTTGTGAGCTGGGGCGGGATCGGCGCCCGGACCGTCGAGAGCCAGGTGCACCGGGAACTGGCCTCGGGGCTCTCGATGCCGGTCGGGTTCAAGAACCGCACGGATGGCAACGTGCAGGTCGCGATCGATGCCATCCGCACCGCGCGGCACCCGCACTGGTTTCCGTCGCTCACCATGGACGGCGCGCCGGCCGTGCTCGGCACGGCGGGCAACGACAGCGGTCATCTCGTGTTGCGCGGCGGCACCAGCGGTCCGAACTTCGGCGCGGAATCCGTGCGCGCGGCGGCCGGTCTGCTGCGGGCCGCGGAGCTGCCCCCTTACCTCGTGATCGACTGCAGCCACGCCAACAGCGGCAAGAACGCCGACGCGCAACCGGCCGTGGCCGCGGAGATCGCGGCGCAACTGGCGGCCGGCGAGCGGGCCATCTGCGGGGTGATGCTCGAAAGCAACCTGCTCGGTGGCGCGCAGGATTACCGCCAGCGGCCGCTGGTTTACGGCCGGAGCGTCACCGACCCCTGCCTCTCGCTGGAAAAAACGATCCCCGTGCTGGCCGGTCTGGCCGCGGCGATCCGGGCGCGGCGCGCGCGGTCATGACTGCCGCGGCAGAGTTGGTCGCGCATCTGCGCACGCTTGCCAGCCCGCGCGATGCCGAGGGTCAGCGGCGTTTCGGAATCAGCCCGTCGGTGGAATTGCTGGGCATCCGGGCGCCCGTCCTGCGCGCGATCGCGCGCGCGCATCGCCGCAACCACGCGCTGGCCCTGGAGCTGTGGGCGACCGGAGTACACGAGGCGCGGATTATCGCCACGTTGATCGACGATCCCAAGGCGGTAACGCGAGGCCAGATGGAGCGCTGGGTCCGCGACTGCGACAACTGGGCC
>CAVRNM010000021.1:0-7548 GCA_963722225.1 uncultured Verrucomicrobiae bacterium | reverse complement strand
GCGGTATGGCAGGTAGAAGAACGGCCTCGGTGGTTCGTTCAGCGACCGGTACTTCCCAGTCCGCGCAATTCCCACCACGGTCGCGATCCGGCCGTCCTCCCGGAACTTGCGGCCGATGGCATTCTGTTCCGGCCAGAACCGCCTGGCCATGATCTCGTTGATGATGGCGGCGAGCGGGGCCTTTTCATCATCCTGATCGGTGAAATCGCGGCCCGCAACCAGCGGGATCTTCATCACGGCAAAATAATGCGGCGACACTATGCTGTTCGGAAACATGTTGTCCTCCCCCGGCTTGCGCTCATAGCCGTCCACGTCGACGGAGGACAGCCCGCCGCCCTCGAAGCCGAGCGGAAACCAGCTGCACAGGGCGACCGCTTCTACGCCCGGCAGCAGCGCGAGACGCTCCGCGATGCGGTGGTAAAAGACCTTCGCCGTCGCCTCGGTATAGCCATTCATGCCAATGCGTAGCCCGGCTAGCAACACGTGGTCGGGCGTGAACCCGATATCGACCTGGCGCGCCCGGTGGACGCTTTTGATGCAGAGGCCGGCGCCGATGAGCAAGACCAGCGAAAGCGCGACCTCCGCAATCACGAGCAGGCTGAGCAGCCGATGGTGGGCCGCGGCGGAACCGGATCCTCGTCCGCCTTCCTTGAGACTCGTGTTCAGGTTCGGCCGCGAGGCTTGCAGCGCGGGCACCAGCCCGAAGACGACGCTGGTCACGAGCGTGAGTCCAAGCGTGAACGCCAGGGTGTGCGCGTCCACCCTGCAGTTGATGCTGATCGGCAGGTAGGTGTGCGGCACCCAGGCGATCAGCAGATCGACCGCCCAATAGGCAATGACCGTCCCGAGGATTCCCCCCAGCAGGGAGAGCAGGAGGCTCTCGGTGAGCAACTGCCGGACCAGGCGACCCCGGCTTGCGCCCATCGCAAGGCGGATGGCGATCTCCTTCTGCCGGCTCGTGGCGCGGGCCAACAGGAGATTTGCGACATTCGCTGCGACGATCAGCAGCACGCCGACGCTGACCGCCAGGAGGATGCTCAAGACGACGCCGAAGAGCGGCTGGGCGCCGTACGGCGCCTTGGAGAATGGCAGGACCCGGAGGCGGATCTGATGATTGATATCAGGATAGGTCTTTTCCAGGCGGGCGCCGAAGGCATCGACGACGGCTTGGGCGTGGGCCAGGTTCACGCCGGGCTGCAGCCGGGCCTGCGTGTGAAGCCAGCGGGCCCAGCGGTTATCTAGCGAGCCGAAATTCGCCACTTCCTGGTGCATCGAGAGCGGCGCCCAAAAATCGCAGCGCAACCCGCTCATCGTGCCCATGAACGCGGCCGGCACGACGCCTACGATCGTGAAACTGTGGCGGTTGAGTTCTACCGTCCGGCCGATGACCGACGGGTCGCTGTCAAACCGGCGCCGCCAGAACGTCTCGCCCAGGACCAGCACCGGGTTGCCGCCGGGCTTCTGATCTTCATCTGCCAGAAACGTGCGCCCCAGAATCGGCTGGACGCCGAGCACCTCGAAGAAGTTGGCCGTCGCGATCTGGCCATAAATCCACTCGGAATTCTCGTGCACCGTCAGACAGGCGGGCGTGATCTGGGAGGCGATGATGCCGGCGAACACCTCGTGCAGCTCCCGGTAATCCTTCAGGTCGGGCAGGGAGACCGTGTCCCACATCTGTCGGTCGTGCACGGTCGTCAACACGACGACCTGCTCCTCGCGGGCGGCCCCGGGCAGCGGGTGCAGCATGATGCCCTGGATCCAGCAAAACACCGTGGTGGTGGCGCCGATCCCCAGGGCGAGCGAAAGCGCCGCGATGGCGGTGAATCCAGGCGATTTGGCGAGGGTGCGGAACGCGAAGCGGAGGTCCTGGAGCATCTGAGTGAGGGTGAGAGTGAAGGTGAAAGTGAGAGTGGAGTGAAAGTGGGGGTGAGAGTGACGGTGAAAGTTGGGTGGAGATCGGACAGCGGTGAGGGCAAAAGAGGAGGTGGCGGGGAAAGCGAGAGAATGGGTCAGATGGAATGCTAGGAGATGATCGGGTTCGTTGCCCGGATTTCATTTTCACTTTCACTCTCACTTTCACCTTCACTCGTTACCCAGTGCGCCTCGCGGATCTGCCGGTGTGGTGGGTAATTAAGGCGCCTTGGGCTTTAGGGTCTTACGCTTTTTGCGGTTCAACAAAGCCGCTTCGTTTCAGAAGCCGCAGCATCTGGGTTTCCTTCGCCGCCGGTTGGGAATCGCCCAGCCAGTCCTTAAAGTACCAGTCCAGGTAATGCTTGTACCCTTTGGCCTTCCAGTCCTCATCCAGGGCCAAGTGTCGCTCCGGGTCATCGTATTGGTGCACGAGGTCCTCCGCCTCGCCTTGGTTCAGCCGGTGATATTTCTCGTAGTGAATGACCCCGGGGCCGTCCAGCCGCCCTTTTTGGTGCGACGGTTCCTCGGTCGGATACCCGAGAACCATCGCGATGAGCGGGAAACAGTAAGTCGTGGGCAAATCCAGGATCCTCCAGACCCGTTCCATGTCGCCGCGATGGATGCCGTTGGTGATCAGGTAATCGATGCCCAGGGACCGGGCGGCGATCGCGGCAGTCTGGACGGCCAACCCGGCATTAACACTGGCGGTAACAAAGGCCGTCATATTGTTCGGGAAGTACGGGTACCCCATGAGCTCGGCACTGGCTTTCAGACGGTTGTAATCCACGCAGTAGAGAAGCATGCAGCCGCCTCGGTATCCGCAGACGTCACCCATCGTCTTGCGGTCCTTGACCACAACAATGGAATAACTCTGCATGTTCGAGGCGTTGGCCGCTCGGACGCTTGCCTTGAGGATGGTCTGCAGCTCCGGTTCCGGGATCGGCTTGTCCAGGAAGTTCCCATGGATGGTGCGCAGGTGCTTGATCGTTTTAATCGTGTCGTTGGCGGGAGAGGCCGGCCCGTCCGTCGCGGTTGCTCCAACTCCTGCCGCGCGGGCCATTTGAGCTTTGGCGCCCAGCAAAAAAAGCCCACCGCCCAGCATGGCGCTCTGCTGGAGAAATGTCCGGCGATTGGATTTGGTTTTCATGGGGATCAAAGCGCTTCGTAGGCGATGAATTCCTCGAGCTTCTTTTTGGGCGGCGAATCCGGCCATTCGACCGGAACGCCCAGCGGTGTGATGCAAACGCGGGAGTAGCGGGCCGGGATGCGCAGTACGTCCTTGGTCACCTGGTCCGGGATCGCATCCGTGATGAACACGGTACCGTAACCCAGTGCCCGCGCTGCCAGCATCAGGAATCCCGCGGCCAGCGGACCGTCCCAATGGTTGTAGCCCGGAAACGGCGAGTTGTTGTCAGTGAGGACGACGATATAGACGGGGGCCGAGAAGTAACCGCTGAGCCGGTCGCGGACGCTGTTTTCGTATTGCTCCTTCGAGGTCGCCTTGTCGCCGCGACTCTCGAACCGCTCCAGCGCCCGCTGCACGCATGCTTCCTGCATGCGGCTGATCTTGTCGCGATCCCGGACCACCAGGAATTTCCAGGGTTGCTGGTTCCCGGAAGTCGGTGGAGTGCGCGCCGCGTCGAGAATCGTGACAATATCCGCTTCTGGGATCGGGTCCGGCTTGAATTTGCGCACTGACCGGCGCTTGTGGAAGACGTCCCAGATATTCCCGTCGGACACCGCCGGGGTTTCGGCAGCTTGCGTGGGCGCAGCCAGGCTGCCCAACAATACTCCCGAGCCCAGGAGGGCGGCACTCGATCTTAGGAAGGTTCTTCGTTCAACGTTCATAATGGAATTCGGTTCGCGAGGAGAAGAGCGGGTTTGGGCGGGGGCGGGATTTCACGTGCGCCTTCACCTTCACTTTGCTTTCACCTTCACCCTCACCCTGACTGTCACTCCGCCCGCAGGGCGACGTTCGGATCAACTTTGGTCGCGCGGCGCGCCGGCAGCCAGCAGGCGAGCAGGGCAATGACGATGAGGATGACCACGGCGGCGGCGATCGCGGTGGCGCTGTTGCTTGCCAATCCGGGCATCGAGGCGGCGAAAAACCAGGCGAGGGCTGCGGCGCCGACCAGGCCGACCGCGGTGCCGATCGCCACGAGGCGCATGCCGGCGCCGAGGATCAAGCGCGCAATCTGTCCCACCTGGGCGCCCAGCGCCATCCGAATGCCAATTTCATTTGTCCGCTGCGCGACGAGGCGTGCGATCACGCCGTAGATGCCAAGTGCCGCCAGGAACAACCCGAGCACGGCAAAATCGAAAAGCAGCCGATTGATCGCGACCAAGGTCAGCATATTGCGTTCAATAAAGGCGGGCACAGGCGTCAGTTCCTTGACCGCCATGTCAGGGTCCAGCTCGCCGACCGCGCGGCGGATGGGCTCGACCAGGGTGGCGGATGGCACGCTCGCCCGGACCACCAGGGCGACGTAGCTCCAGATATTCTGCGCCAGCGGAACATAGGCCTGGAAGGACGATCCTCCGTTGCCGGGGTTCAGGAAACGCACGTCCTGGACGACGCCGACGACTTCCATCCAGACCGGCTCCTTCGTGTTGTAATCGGCTAGCCGGCGGCCGACCGCTTCCTTGCCGGGGAAGAACGCCCGCGCCATGCTCTCGCTGATGATAATGACGCGCGGGCTGTCGGCGTTGTCGGACGGCGCAAAGTCGCGGCCGCGGAGGATGCGCGTGCCGGTGGTGTTGAAATACCCGGGCGTAATCCCATTGATCGGCGCGCCCGGCACGTTGTTCTGATTCGCCGGCGGCGGCTGCCCTTCGATGAGGAATCCGCGTCCGGTCGGGAAGTAGAACGCGGGAACCTCGTAACAGATCGCCGCGGCGGCGACGCCGGGGAGCGCCCCGACGCGCGCCTGCACGCGTTCGTAGAACCGCATCATGCTGCCCGTGTCGGGATAACGGGTCGCCGGCATGGACAGGATGCCCCGCAAGACGGGCGCCGGGTTCCAGCCGGAGTCACGCCGAAGCAGGTGGTCAAGACCGCGCACGAAGAGCCCGGCGCCGGAAAGAAGCACGAGGGCGAGGGCGAACTGGCCGACGATCAGCAGCTGGCGAAAACGGTTCTGGGAACGGTCGCCAGTCGAACCGCGCGTCCCGCTCTTGAGCGCATCGTTGACCTGGACGCGGGAAGTCACCAGGGCCGGGGCGACGCCGAAGAGGAGGCCGGTGGCCAGCGCCGCACAAAGGGCAAACGTGAGGAGCCGCCAGTCGTGGACGAATTCGATCGTGGTGCCGCCGGCGCTGAACTCGCGGGCCATCCAATCGTTCGTCCATTCGCACACCAAGATGCCGAGGCCGGCGCCGGCCGCGGAAAGGACGCCGCATTCGACGGCGAGCGGGCGGATCAGCTGGCGGCGCGAGGCGCCCAGCGCGCCCCGGATGGCGTACTCGCGCCCGCGAGAGATGGCCCGCGCCAGCAGGAGGTTGGCCAGGTTCGCGCAGGCGATCAGGAGCACGAATGCCGAAAGTCCGATCAGCATGAAGATGATCTGTCGGCCGGTGCCCTGGAGCGTGGGATTGAGCGAAGTCGTGCGCAGGATCCGGCCTTCGTATTCCTTGGGATCGCTGCGGGCGAGTCCCGCAGCGACCGCCGACCACCGGGTTTCGGCCTGGGCAGGAGTCACGCCAGAGCGATAACGCCCAATGATGTCATACGCATGGTCCTCCCGTTGACTCAGTTCGTCAGGTGTCAGCGCCAGCGGCTTGAACACTTCCGGGGCAAAAAGTGTCCGCGGATCGCTGGCCAACGCCGGGGCGACGCCGACGATGGCGTTTGGCTGGCCATCGATTCGCAGCGTGCGTCCGATGACTTCCGGGTTGCCGCCGAAATGGGACCGCCAGTACTCGTGACTCAGGATGACCACTTGGTTGCGGCCGGGCTGGTCCTCGTCGGGCTGGAAGTCGCGGCCGAGCTCCATCTTCAAACCCAGGACGCGGAAATAGCCGGCGGAGGCGCGGAGCGAGGCGAGCACCGCGGCTGGCTGGTTCGGCTCAGCCAGGGTGAAACTCCAGGGGCGCGAGCACGCCACCTGAACGAAGTCCGCGCTCTCGCGCTCGATCTCGGCAAAATGGGCCGGACGGAAGCCGTTGCTGCCCTGCTGCGGCGTCCCGTTGACCAGGCGGAACAGGCGCTCCGGCTCCGGAAACCGCAGCGGTTGGAGAACGAGCGAATTGACGATGTTGAACATCGCGGCGTTGAGTCCAATGCCCAGCGCGAGCGTGAGCAACGCGATGGCCGTGAACCCCGGCGACTTGGCGAGCTGGCGGAGGGCGAAGCGAAGGTCCTGGAGCATGGAAGTGAAGGTGAAAGTGAGAGTGAATGTGAGAGTGGAAGCGGAAGTGAGGGTGAAGGTGAGAGTGAGGGTGAAGGTGGAAGGGGAGCGATGCGCGAGCGGGTCAGACGGAAGGCGAGAAGAAGAT
Source organism: uncultured Verrucomicrobiae bacterium (assembly GCA_963722225.1). Lineage (GTDB taxonomy): Bacteria > Verrucomicrobiota > Verrucomicrobiia > Opitutales > Opitutaceae > Fen-1467. The sequence goes on along the minus strand of CAVRNM010000021.1, from coordinate 1,143 downwards.
CGGGGGGGCTCGGCGGCGGGGGTTCCTCTGCACCTTAACGTGCACTCTCACCTTCACTTCCACTCTCAATCAGCGCGCAGCGCGTCGATCGGGCTGGTGCGGGCGGCGCGGCGCGACGGAAGGAACATCGCAAAGAAGACCACGCCGAGCATGACGCCGGCCGCGGCGGCGAGGACGCCGAAGTTCCAGGTGCCGACGCCGAAGAGCACGCTTTGCATGGCGCGACCCGCGAGCCAAGCTCCGAGGACGCCGAGGGCGATTCCCACCAGGAGGAGCCGACCGCCTAGAGCCAGGAACAGCGTCAGAATCTGCTGCGGCAGCGCGCCGAGGGCCATGCGCACGCCGATCTCACGCCGGCGCTGGCTCACGGCGTACGCGAGGACGCCGTAGGTGCCGATCGCGGCGAGCAAGAGCGCCACCGCGGCGAAAATGCCGGCGAGGACGGCGGGCGAGCGCCGCGCGATGAGGCTGTCGTCGATGCGCGCCTGCATCGGCTTCAGGTCGTCGATCGGCAGCTCGGGGTCGAGCTGCAGGATCGCCTTCTGCACGGTCGGAGCCAGGGACGCCGGCGGGAGTTGGGTGCGCACGAGCAGGGAGAAATAGCTGGCGTTGAACGCAGAATACGGGAAGTAGACGGCGCCGTGGCCGGCGGTCTCGGCCAGCTCATTCTGTTTCACGCTGGCGACGACACCAACGACGGTGGTGGCATTGTCCTTGTTCACCGTCACGTCCCGCGCGAGCCGTCGGCCGATGGGATCGCCCCCGGGCCAGTAGCGGTCAGCAAAAGCCTGATCCACGACGCAGACGCGTTCCGGGCGGTGTTCGTCAGCGTCCTCCAACAAACGCCCCCGGAGCAACGGAATCCTCATCATCGGCCAATAGTCGCAGGTGACCGCGGAAAGATAATGGGCCCGGATGGAGTCGCCGGGTTTCGGCGCATAGCCTTCGACGGTGATCACGCTGTCGTTGGTCGTGGGCGTGAAGGGCAGGCCGGTGTTAACGGCAACGTGGGAAACGCCAGGCAGCGCGCGAATCGCGGGCAGCAATCGTTCCACAAAGGCGCGGTGAGAAGCGTCGTCCTTGTAATTCTTCCAGGGGAGGGCGATCTGGCCGGTGAGGAGATTATCAGATCAGGCTTCACTC
>CAVRNM010000020.1:0-11458 GCA_963722225.1 uncultured Verrucomicrobiae bacterium | reverse complement strand
GGCCTCCTTCGGTTTCAATGTGCAGGTCGATCTGCTTCGCTTTTGACCTCCCCGTCCATCGTTCGCAATCAACAGCAGACGTTCCTGCGTCTGTGGCAGAGCGTGCATCCGCAGGTCCGTGCGGATCACAGTCTGCCGGCGCGGCTGCAGACAGTCTTGCGGCGCCGCGGATTCGGCGCCCGCGACCGCCGGCTCTATCGTGAGTTGCTTTATACCGCCGTGCGCTATCTTCCCTGGATGGAGGAACTGGGAGCCCGGGCGGAGACGGAGATGGTCCGCGCCCTCGCCTGGCTGGCCGCGGATGCGCCGGCGACGGAGGGATTTCGCTCCGCGCTCGTGGCCGACTGGCCGGAGTGTCCGGCCAAGGTGGCCGCCCGCGCGCGGTTTCTCGGCGTCAGCCGGGAGCTGATGCCGGAGTGGTTCCGCCGCCATTGCCCCGAAGCCTTTGTTTCGCCCAATCTGGACGTGCTGGCCACCCGCCCGCCGCTCTGGATCCGGTTGCAGACGCCGGACGCCGGCGCGGTCCACGCGGAATGCGCCGCGCGCGGCTGGCCGATGCGCCCGGCCCCGGTTTTGTCCACGGCTCGCCAAGTCCTGGCCGAGGCCGACCTCACCTCGACCCGGGGCTATCAGGAGGGCCGGTTTGAAATCCAGGATCTCGGTTCCCAGTTCATCCTGGCCAGCGCCGCGATCGAGCCGGGCGCCTGCTGGTTGGACGCCTGTGCGGGCGCCGGCGGGAAGACCCTGCAACTCGCCGCTCTCCTGGGACCGGCGGGACGGGTCGACGCCTATGACATCCGCCCCGAGGCGCTGGCGGAGCTCCGGGAGCGGGCGCGGCGCGGCGGCTTCCGCAACATCCGGATCCTGGAGCAGATTCCCGATCCGGCGACCTACGATGGCGTGCTCGTGGACGCCCCGTGCAGCGGCAGCGGCACCTGGCGCCGTGCGCCCCACCTGAAATGGTGCACCACCCCCGCTGAAATCGCGGCCCATGCCGCGCGGCAAGGGCAGCTGCTCGCCCGGCTGTGCGGGCACGTCCGCCCGGGCGGGCTCCTGATCTATGCCACCTGCTCGCTGAGCCGCGCCGAGAACCAGGCGGTGACGGAGGCCTTCCTGGCCGGCCATGCGGAATTCACGCGGATGCCGCCCGCCCGCGCGTTTGACTGTCCGTGCGAAGGGGCGGGGCTGACCATTCTCCCGGCGGTCCACGACACCGACGGCTACTTTGTCAGCGAGATGCGGCGGGCCCGGTGATTTTTCCGTTGCGACCCGACTGCCGGCACCAACGATGCCCCGCGTGGTTCTCGACGCCGACTATCGCATCAAGCTGCAGGCCTTTGAAGGCCCGCTGGACCTGCTCCTCTTCCTGATCCGGAAGAACGAGCTCGATATCTACGACATTCCGATCGAACAGGTCACCCGGCAATATCTCGAGGTGATCTTCGCCATGCAGGAACTCGATCTGGAGCTGGCAGGGGAGTTTTTTGTGATGGCCGCCACCCTGATGGAGATCAAGAGCCGCATGCTGCTTCCCAAGGATCTGCAGACGGTCGATCCCAACGCGGCCGACGAGGAGGAGATGGATCCGCGCTGGGAACTGGTCCACCAGTTGATCCAGTATCGGAAATTCAAGGAGGCGGCGGCCCGGCTGGGCGAACTCGCGACCGAGCAGCAGGACATGATTGCCCGTTACGTCTCGGCGCTTTCGCCACGGGGAGAGCGGCCGCTGCAGCATGGCGACCGGATCGAGCTGTGGAACACCTTCAACGTGGTGTTGCGGCGGCTCGCCGAGAAACTGGTCGTCGGAGAGATACACGATGAACACGTCACCGTGGCCGACCAGATGGAGATGCTGCTCTCCCGCCTGCAGACGCAGCCGCGGTTCGCCTTCTCGGAGCTGTTCACCACGGCGGTCAGCCTGCGCCTGCTCGTCGCAACTTTCCTGGCGGTGCTGGAGCTGACGCGCCTGAAACGCCTGCGCGTGCGCCAGGACGAGGCATTTGCCGACATTTTGTGCGAGGCGGTGGCCGAGAACGATCTTGAAACACCGATGCCTCCTCCCAGTCTGATGGCATGAAACCAGCGCGAAAACGAAAGCGGGAGCCGAAGCAGGCCGCCTTGTTTGGCGTTGGATTGGACAACCAGGACGGCCACAAGCGCATCACGACGGGGGAAAAATTCGTCATCCTCGGCGGCTCGGCCGAAACCCACGAGCGGATGACCGAGACGATCGTGAAGACATTCGAGGAGCTGAAGCAACGCGGCAAACTGCTCGAGGCCGTCGAGCCGAAGGAGTTGTCCGAAATCATCAACCGGTCGACGCCCCGCTAATCCTTCCCCTTTCTTGACACGCCATCGGTCCCGCAAACAGTAACACCATGTCCGACAAAATCACCTCCCTGACGAGCGCCACGTTCAAAGATGCGATTGCCACCGCGACGACTCCCGTGCTCGTCGATTTCTGGGCCCCCTGGTGCGGCCCCTGCAAGATGATCGCGCCGATCCTCGAGGAACTGGCGACGGAGCTGGACGGCAAGCTTAGCGTCCGGAAGGTCAACGTTGACGACAACGGCGACATCGCGGCCCAGTATGGCATCCGGGCGATCCCTACCCTCCTGCTCTTCAAAGGTGGCCAGCTGGCCGACCAATTCGTGGGCATGATGGACAAAGCCACGTTGAAGACCAAGGTGTCGGCCAAGCTCTGAACGAAAATGCGATGGCCTTTTCGGAGGCAAAATGGCGTCGACATTATGGCCGATGAACGTGGAGGACGAAGTCCGTCCGGTTCCTAAAGGCTGTCCGAAAAGTCGGTTGATCCTCGATTCTGCGGCGCATCTGTAGGGGCGCGAACTTGTCGCGCCCTTCGAAAATGGGCGCAGCAAGCCTGCGCCCCTACGGTTCTTGCCAGATTTTTCGGACAGCCTCTAACCCGCCACGATCGCACCCGACAAAAGGAGCGCGTAGGCGCTGAGGTACCCGCTGCTTTCTCCGAGCAGTCCCACGCATTCGGCCGGACTCGCGGCGGCGCGCAACGCCCGGCTGAGGGCGAATCCGCAGGCAGCCGCGAGTGCGGCGATGACGATTGCCACCTCGAGCCGGAACAGGCCAAGGGCGGCGAGCGCCAGCGGGGTGGCGGTGGCGACGAGATGCGCCGCGGCAAACTGGGCGAGGGCGTAACGTTTTCCAAAGCGCACGACCACCGTGCGCTTTCCGGCCTTCGCATCGGTCGCCGCATCGCGATAATTGTTCACCAATAGGATGTTGGTCGCGAGCGCACCCATGGCGGCGCCCGCCAGCACCGAGGCGGCCGTAAGATGTCCCGCCTGCACGGCATACGTGACCCCGACCGCCACCAGGCCGAAGAAGAGGAAAACAAAAAGGTCGCCGAGACCGTGATAACCGAGCGGATACGGCCCGCCGGTATACGCCAGGGCGCTCGCGATGCTGGCGACGCCGACCGCCACCAGCCACCAGCCGCCCCAGGCAATGAGGGTCAGGCCGACGGCAAAAGCCACGCCGAAGGCAAGAGCCATCGCGCGCCTCATTACCGCCGGCGACACCAGGCCCGCCGCCACTGCGCGGACCGGACCAACCCGCTCATGGGTGTCGGCTCCATGCACAAAATCATAGTAGTCATTGGCGAAATTCGCGCCGATCTGGACGAACAGGGCAAAAGCCAGGCACAGGAGCGACGCCGTCCCGCTGAATGCCCCGGCCCGCCACGCCAGTGCCGATCCAACGATCACCGGCGCCACCGCTGCCGGCAGCGTCCGCGGACGCATGGCGGCGGCCCAGATTCTCCACTGTGTTTCCCCGGCGTTTGGCACGACGCGCGAAATTAGCGGGCGGAAGAAAAGGGACAAGCGGATTGCAGCCCCAAGCCCCGACCATCGGACCGCCGGTTCGGTGGTCGATTCAGTCAAATCACCCCGCCGCGTTGCGCCCGGGGCGGAAGCCGGACCCGGGGATCAGAGCCCGCCCATGTCGACGATGGCCTCGGGCGATGCGAGATGACCCTCGGCGTCCAGGATCATTCCGGCGGCCACTGTCCGGTTCGTAAACTCGTCAATCAGGATGAGGCTCCCGGTCGCCCGGTTGCGTTTGTAGCTGTCGAAGCACAGTGGCGCCATGGTGCGCAGGCGCAGGCGCCCGATGTCGTTCATGCCGATGTCCAGATCGTGCTCCAGGCGGTGGAGGCTGTTGATGTTGATTTTGTAGCGAACCTCCTTGACGACCGCGCGAACCTCGCGGGTCGTGTGGCGCACGACATAGCGGCCGTTCGGGGCCAGCTTATTGTCGGAAAACCAGCAAACCATGATCTCGAGATCCTGGCTGACCCGGGGCAGATTGGCGGGCTTGGCAATCAGGTCGCCGCGACTGATATCGAGGTCGTCTTCCAGCGTCATCACCGCCGACATCGGCGAGAAGGCTTCCGCCGTGGGGGTGTTCAAACTGAAAAGCTGGCTGATCCGCGTCGTCAGCCCCGAGGGCAGGGCCACCACTTCGTCGCCCGGCTTGAACACTCCCCCGGCGATGCGGCCCGCGAGCCCGCGAAAGTCATGGTGTTCGTCCGAGTTGGGCCGGATCACCCATTGCACCGGGAAGCGCGGATCCACATGATTGGCATCGCTGCCGATGTAAACGGTCTCGAGCTCATGCAGGAGGGCGCTGCCTTGGAACCACGGCATGCGCGCCGATCGTTCCACGACGTTGTCGCCGCGCAGCGCGCTGATCGGGATGAACTTGACGTCGGGAATATCGAGCCGCGAGGCGAACTCCGAGAACTGTTCCACGATGTCGCTGAAGGCCGCTTCCCGGTAATCGACCAGGTCCATTTTGTTCACGGCGAGGATCAGGTGCGGGATCCGCAATAGCGAGGCGATGAACGCGTGCCGCCTTGTCTGCTCGACAATGCCCGTGCGGGCGTCCACGAGCACGACGGCCAGGTTCGCCGTCGAAGCCCCGGTCACCATGTTGCGCGTGTATTGGATGTGCCCCGGGGTGTCGGCGATGATGAACTTGCGCCGCGGGGTGGCGAAATACCGGTACGCGACATCAATCGTAATGCCTTGTTCGCGCTCCGCGCGCAGCCCGTCGGTCAGCAAGGCGAGGTTGAGATGCTCTTCCCCGCGCTGCTCGGTGGCGCGCTCAAGCGCGGCCAGCTGGTCCTCGAAAATGGCCTTCGAGTCATAAAGGAGCCGGCCGATCAGCGTGCTCTTGCCGTCATCCACACTCCCCGCAGTCGTGAGGCGCAGGAGATCCATCGGGTGATGATGGCCGTCGGGTGGCATGGTTCGAAAGGAAATGCGGGCTCAAAAATACCCGGTCTTCTTCCGGTCCTCCATGGCCGTATCCGACCGGCGGTCGTCCGTGCGCGTGCCGCGCTCCGTCTGCCGCGCCACCGCCACCTCCTGGATGATCTGTCCCAGCGTGGCGGCGTCCGATTCCACGGCTCCCGTGCACGTCATGTCTCCGACGGTCCGGAACCGGACCTGGCGGGTTTCATACCGCTCGCCGTTCACCAATGTCAGATAAGGAGACTTCGCGAGAAGGACGCCATCCCGCCTGACCACCGGCCGCGAATGACTGAAGTAGAGCGGGGGGATCTCAATCTGCTCCTGGGCGATGTATTGCCACACGTCCATCTCGGTCCAGTTGCTGAGCGGAAAGATCCGGAAATGCTCACCGGGATGCTTGCGTCCATTGAACAGATTCCAGAGTTCGGGACGCTGGTTCTTGGGATCCCACTGCCCGAATTCGTCGCGGTGGGAGAAAAAGCGCTCCTTGGCCCGCGCCTTTTCCTCGTCGCGCCGGGCGCCGCCGAGCGCCGCGTCGAACTTGAATTCCTCGATGGCGTCCAGCAGCGTCACCGTCTGCAGGGCGTTGCGGCTCGGGTTGGCGCCCGATTCCTCCACGGCACGGCCGGCCTTGATGGAATCCTCGACCCTCCGCACGATCAGCCGCGCGCCGGTCTGCCGCACCAGCTCATCGCGGAAGGCGATCGTCTCCGGAAAATTGTGGCCGGTATCCACGTGCAGCAGCGGAAAGGGGAATCGGCCGGGCCAGAACGTCTTCCGCGCGAGGCGGACCATCAAGAGCGAATCCTTGCCACCGGAAAAAAGGAGCACCGGCCGCTCGAACTGGGCCGCAACCTCGCGCAGAATGAAGACGGCCTCGTGTTCGAGTTGGGCGAGATGCGTGAGGTTGTACGAACTCATTCCGATGGCATTAGGGACGTCGGGAGGGCGGACCGATCCGGCCGGTCACCGCGTGGGCCGCGGGAGCAGGGGCAGAACCAATTGGTGGAGCCGCTCTACTGAATCCTCAACGGAATCGCGATCAGTGTTGATCACCCACCCTGCCGGCTCCGGCGGTTCAAAAGGCGCGCTGAGACCGGTGAAGTCATCAATGCGGCCGCCGCCGGCCCGGGCATAGAGGCCTTTCGGGTCGCGCCGGGCACAGCTCTCGATCGACGCCGCGACATACACCTCAATCAGGTCGTCCGCCCCGATGACGTTCCGCGCGAGTTCGCGCAGTTCGCGCAAGGGAGTGATGAAAGCGAGGATTGGGATGATTCCCGCCTGCACGAACAGTTTGGCCACCTCGGCAACCCGGCGGATGTTTTCGACACGATCAGCGGCGGCGAAGCCCAAATCCCGGTTCAGACCAGCGCGCACGTTGTCCCCGTCAAGCAGGTGAGTCGTGAACCCGTCCGTGAAAAGGAGTCGCTCCAAGCCGACAGCCAGCGTACTCTTGCCTGACCCTGAAAGCCCAAAAAGCCAAACCGCCCGGGCATGCTGTCCTAGTCTTTTTTCCTTTTCGGCACGGGGCAGAACTGCGTCGAATATCGGGTGAATCTCAATGGGCAATCCGGTCATTAGTTTAGTATTCTGCTTAAGTCAGTAGTCTATTTAGTACTCCTTGTTCTTTAGTCAACTTATCATCGCAAATTTCAGCAAAACGCCAAGCCGATTCCCGGTTTCTCCTGAACTATGCATTCGAGTGTAGGGCCGTCGCCGTTTCGACAGGTCTCATCCGTTCGACAGGCTCAGGATGACCCTCAGCGGAGTCGAATGGGTCAAGGCCCCGAGCGTGTCGAGGGGCTTGTCGACGGGCCGCTTGCGAGCGCAATCGGTACGGCCAGAAGGGCCGACCCTACCTTCACTGAAGGGGCGCGGACGTTTCAATTCATATACATGCCCCAACTGTATCAATCCGACATATACCGCTTTTGTGAGGGCAAATCCAAACGCTTCTCCAATTCCCGTATCCGCCTCAGGACAAGATCCGACATGGCCGCCGGATCGTCAGCCGGCAGTGTCGGGTGAATCCTGCACAACCAGGCATAAGCCTGTTGATCACGACCAAGCCGCTGCAGAAGTTCCGCGTAAATCCTTGCCGCAAAGAAAGGTGCATCCGGCAATACCGCAGCGTGTCGGTAGCATTCGGCGGCATGAGTCAGATTGTGACGACGGTACAGCTGAATGTTTCCCATCTCCACCCAGATCGCCGCCTTGTCCGGATGGCACGCGCCTGCCGCAGCCAAGCGCCGCAGTCCTAGCTGAGCCTGTTCCTCGACGATCCGCCTTCGGACCTCGACAGGCATCGGGCGCTCTTCGTTCGGGGAAAGCCTCCACTCCGCAAAATCATAGGCGATGATCCGGGCTCCATTGATCCAGAATTCCAACGGGCGGTCATCCACCAGGCTGACCAGGCGGATCAACATTTCAGTCCTTGGCAGATCGCGTGCCGCCCAGGCCACATAGACCCTCAGCCACAACCCGTCGGCCATCAGGGCGCGCAATCCTCCGGGAATCGCCACGCTGATGCAACGCGCAACGACCAACCGGGTTTCGCCGGCACGGGCAACACGCTCGCCTATCGCGCCGGCTTTTCGCACCGACTCCCGCAGCGGCGCGAGCGCCATCCCCGCAATGGACAACCCGGCGAGGACCACCGCGGCCGCTCTGCAGTTAGAGGTCACGATGGCGAAAACAATCAGCCGCCAGCACGGCGAACAATCCGACATAGAACGCCGAATAAAGCGTGATTTCCCCGAGGTAGCCCAGGGAAAGAACGCCACCGCCGGCCGCCCGGTCGGCCACATCGTAAAGTTCAAAGTCGGGAATCAAGAAGCCGACCAGGCCGGCAGCGCCCCTCGCCCACCCCGGTCCCGCCGCCCGGAAAGCGTCGCCCACCAGAAATCGCGAGTTGCACGCGGCGAGCGCCGCAAATCCAGAGGTCACGGCGAGGAGACTGCTTCGGGCATAGGTCGCCACCAGCAAAGTCAGCGCGGCAAGAACGCTGCACCGAAGCCACTGCACCAGACCGCAGGCTAGCACGCTGAGGACCATCCCCGTCCCGACTTCGGCGGGCTCCCCGGACGGCGGACGCCCCGGCGCCATTTGCTGCCAACAGGCCAGGGCAATCAGGAACCCCGTGCCCGCGGTGCAAAATGCGAGCAGCAGGCCCAGGATCCCGCCGAGCTTCCCCAGAACGAATTCGCTCCGCCACACCGGCTTGGCCAGCACCGCCATGACCGTTTTCTTTTCAATCTCGCCATAAAACGATTCTGCCGTCGCCACTATGGCCACGACCGCGCCGAAGAACGTCAGGGCGCCGAAACCGGTGTCGAGCAGGAATTTTGTCCGGGGTGCGCCAAAACTGCACTCGCGAAGCGCCAACGCCAGGACACCCACTGCGAGTGCCGCCAACGATAGCAGCAGGAAAAACCGCTGGCGCACCGCCTCGCGGAAGGTGTTCACCGCGATCACCGCCGCCCGGTTGGCTGACCACTTGGTAGCGTTCATGGAAATCGCGGCCGGTCCGCTCCGCTTTTCCTCACGGCGGAAAGGAACATTCGTTCCAGCGGGCCCGGCCGCCCGGCGGTTTCGGCGCGCAATCGGGCCCCCCGACGCCCCAGCCAGTCGCGCAGGTCGTCTTCGTCCGCCTCGGGCAGCGATTCCACAACATGGGTGTTCTTTAGGTGCGGTTGTGCGAATTCCTCGGCCGTGGCCGACCCGGCGAGACGGCCGTGATTCAGGAAAACCACCCGAGTGCAAAGGCCCTCGACCTGCTCCAACTGGTGGGAACTGAGCAGGACGGTTCCACCGCGAGCCCGGAGGCCATGGATGATCGCTCCGATCTCCGCCGCTCCCTCCGGATCAAGGTTGGCCGTGGGTTCGTCGAGGATCACCAGTCTCGGATTTCTCACCAAAGCCTGCGCCAGCCCGATTCGCTGCTTCATCCCTCTCGAATAGGTGCCCACGCGCCGGGTCGAAGCGCCCTCCAGGCCCACCCGCGCGATCGCCGCCCTGACGCAGTCATCCCGGATGGCGCCGGCCAATCCCGCTAGCCCCGCAAAAAAGCGCACGAGCTCGATTCCAGTCAGATAGGGATAAAACTCCGGCGCCTCCGGCAGATAGCCCACCGCGCGGCGCCCCTCGACGCATCTGCCCGGCTGCCCGAAAATCCGGCAGAAACCGGCGGTCGGCGCCAGCAGACCCAGGATGACCTTGAGCAGGGTGGTTTTGCCGGAGCCATTCGGTCCAAGCAGACCCACGACTTCGCCTTCCGCCACGCAGAGATTGATTCCCTCCAGGGCATGGAACGGTGTTCCGAACACGCCGGGGACAAAGACCTTTCCGACCCGTTCAAGTTCGATGGCGTTCACCGGGCTGATCAGCGGATGGTGAAACCGCTGAACTGGGGCGCCCGCCGCTCGCCCGCCCGTTGCACCTGGCGAACGAAGTCGCGCATTTGTTCCTCGATCGCCGCCAGGAAAGCGTTCACCTCCGGTTGTTCGCCCTCGACTTCCACGCGCACCCGGCCATCCGCCAGATTCTGCACATGCCCGGAGACATCGTAACTGCGGGCGAGCAACTGGACCGTATAGCGGAAACCGACTCCTTGGACCTGCCCCGAATAGTGGACGGTTTCATGACACACTGTGCCAGACGGTGACATGGCGACACTTTCGACTGGCCGGTTTGTTTCTGCAATCCACAAAATTGCACCTGACGTTCACGGCCTTTCTGCGCGCGCCTATCGCTTTTCAAGCGGGCGGCGGGCTGCCCTCAGGATCCATTGCGCCAGCCCGATGGTGACCGGCGCGTCACAAGCCCAAAGACCAGGCGTTGGTGGGACAGGCCTCCCGGGTTTTCCTTGCCTTTTGCGCCCGCCCGCGTCCAAATCCGGCAATCGGGCCGAAAAGGCCACCTTGCGATGAGTGACTTCGAATCCGACAGCTTCCCAGAGAATGATTGGGACGAGTGCGGCGATTTGGTTTGGAACGAATTTGACTGGGAGCGTTACCTCCGGGAACAGGACGATGTGCTGCATCGTTACCTTGGGCATTACGAACGCCTGAAGGGCCATCCGGAGTGCATTGACGAAGTTGCGCATCTCATGGGTTGGGATGCGGGGCAGCGGGGAACGGATGCGGCCGAGGATAGTGGGCTGCCGCGGGATGATCGAGACGATACTCCCGGGCTGGACGAGGCTGCGCCGATCGAGCCCTATACCCTGCACAAGAACCCGGTTTTCATTGCAACGAAGGCGATCTACCTGAGTCTGCGGCGCAGCTGGGAGCGGGTGGCGGTCGACGCGGCCAAGGTGCCCCAGCCGCTGGCGCTTTCCGTGCTGACCAGCCTCTGCCGGGGCGAGGAGCAGGCAGTGCTCGGTGTGCAAGCACTTGATCTCGGCGATTACGCCATGGCCATCAGCCTGTTTAAGCGCAGTTTGGAGGAACTCAACCGGACGCTGGCACTCGTCTGCGGGCCGGCCTCCGCGGCGCCGCGGACATTCTCCGCCTGGAGGGAAGACGCACTTCCCCGTTTGTTTGACCTGCGGGAGATCTGGCTGCGGGTGATGAATGAGTGTCGGGAAGAACTCGGACGGCGGGTTGACGACAAAGGTTGATGGGAACGGGGGCGGCGACCGGGTCAGCCACCGGCGGTCGAGGAGCGAGGAGCGGCTTTTCACGCTGCGAGCGACTCCGCGGATTTGCAGAGATGGGCTTGCCCTCCGTCGCCGCAACAGTTTCCATCACGCCGATGCTTCTGCCCTTTACTCGCTCCCCGGGATCGGTAAAGGAGGTGAGCCTGGCCCCAAGCGGGGAATGGTTAGATGAAACAATTGGCCAAACTTACCGTCTACATTTAGTCCTGAAGCACCGGGCGCTTCGGTTTTTCGTCAACGATTTTTTGCGGCATATCCAACCTAACTCAATCATGCGGCTTTCTTTGCATCTGCACCGGGCTTTCCTTTCGTCTGCGGCCTTGCTGCCTGGAATCATCCTCGCCCAATCCAATTACACGCCCTACACGTTCAGTCCGGCCAGTGCCTGGGGAATACCGCCGATGGGGAGCCAGGATGGTCCCGCGCAGGGGGCCGGCTTTTTCCATCCCGACGCGGTGGTCACTGACAGCAATGGCAACACCTTCGTGGCGGACACGGA
>CAVRNM010000019.1:0-12285 GCA_963722225.1 uncultured Verrucomicrobiae bacterium | reverse complement strand
AGAAGCAGTCCAAGGCCTCCGAGGCCGTTCGGAAGAAGCAGCAGGCGGTGGCGGCGAAGCAGCTGGGTAACAAGAGCCGGTAAATCAAGCCGGCGGGGTCGAGATTGCGCAGGCGGATGTAGCAGGGCGGAATCTCCTGATCCCGCCCTGCGAGCCAGTCAGAGTCGCCGACCTCGGCTCCAAGCCGGTGGGGAAACTCTAGACACGCGCGCCACCTCCTGGTCGCGCGACGAGTCGGGGCGGAGCCGCATTCCTAGGGCGGATCAGGCGCCGAGAGTGACCTCGATCTTGACGGAGGTGGTGCCTGGCGCCGGCAGCGGGACGACATGGCCGGCGACCTTTCTCCCGTCGACGAGGAGCGATTTCACGCCCTTGGACTTCGCCTTCGGGTTCGTTACCGCGATGGTATAGGTGACGCCGCGGAATTTGCGCTGCGACCGTGAAGCCCTTCCACGTCTTCGGGATGCACGGGTCGATGATGAGCCCATCGAAGTCGGGCCGCACGCCGAGGATGTACTGGCTGGCCGACGACGAACGACCACGCGCCGGTGCCAGTGAGCCAGGAGTTCTTGCCTTCACCCGGCGTGGGCGAGAACTGGAGGCGGTCATCTGGGCGTAGACATAGGGCTCCGAACGATAGACGTCGTGGTCCTTCTTCGCCGACGGGCAGATGCTCAGATAGTACTCGAGCGCCTCTTGCCGTCGCCAAACAGCGTCCACCCGATGTGGATCCACGTGTTGTTGTGGGAGAAGACCCCTGCGTTCTCCTTGTAGCCCGGCGGGTAGCTCGTGACCTCGCCGAGCTCGAGGTGGTAGGTCGAGTAGGGCGGACACTGCAGCGCGCAGCCAAGTCGCGGGGTGTAAAGGTGCTTCTCGACGGCCTGCAGCGCCTTCCTCGCGCGGCCGTTGCCGGCGCCGGCCCCGCCGAGGACGCACCAGGCCTGGCTCTCGATGAAGATCCGGCCCTCCTCGCAGGTCTTCGAGCCGACCGGCCGGCCTTCGGCATCGAAGGCGCGGGTATACCAGTCGCCGTCCCAGGCCTGCTCCTCCACGGTCTTGAGCATGTCGGCGTAGCACGTGTCGATGCGGGCGGCTTCCGCCGTCCTGCCCATGAACCGATAAAGCGCGGCGAGATCGCGCGCGGCGTAGAGGAAGAGGCCGGCGATCATGACCGACTCGGCCTTCGAGCCGGCGATGTCGCCGGTGATCTGGAAGGACTCGTTGGGCTCCTTGGAGAAGCAGTTCAGATTGAGGCAGTCGTTCCAATCGGCGTGGCCGATCAGCGGCAGGCCGTGCGGGCCGCGGTTGCTCAGCGTGTAGGAGATCGATGTCTCGATGTGGTGCGAGGAGCGTGTCCTTCGAGCCGGGCCGGTCCGCGTAGCCGCAGGGGCTCGCAGGATGCGTGACGTCGCCGGTTTCGCGGATATAGGCGCAGGTCGAGAGGATCAGCCAGAGCGGGTCGTCATTGAAGCCGCCGCCGATGTCGGCGTTGCCCTTCTTCGTGAGCGGCTGGTACTGGTGAAAGCAGGTGCCGTCGGAGAGCTGGGTCGAGGCGATGTCGAGGATGCGCTGGCGGGCGCGCGTCGGGCAGCAGGTGGACGAAACCGAGGATGTCCTGGTTGGAGTCGCGGTAACCCATGCCGCGGCCGATGCCGGTTTCGTAGCCGGAAGTCGGAGCGCGAAAGATTGAACGTGGCCATGCACTGCACCTGGTTCCAGGTATTGACCATGCGGCGGAGGTTGGCGTCCGGGACCTTGGCGCCTGGTAGATGGCGAGGAGTTCCTCCCAGCGCCGCCTTGACCGCGGCGAAAGCGCGCGTCGATGGCGCCGAGGTCGGAGTACCTGCGCGAGGATCTCCCGGCCCTTGGCCTTGTTCATGACGAAGGGCGCGTCGAATTTCGGCAGGTCGCCCTGCTCGACGTACGCCAGCACGAACGCGAAGGTCTCCTCCTGGCCGGGCTTGAGCGCGAGATCGACCTGGTGGGCGCCGACCGGATTCCAGCCGTAGGCGTGGCTGTTGGTGCATTTCCCGGCCAGCACCGCCTGGGGATCGTGCAGGCCATGGTGCACGCCGACAAACGCGTCGCGGGAGGTGTCGTAGCCGTCGATCTGGCGGGTGCACCCGAAGAGCGTGTAGTGATTCCGGCGCTCCCGGTACTCGGTCTTGTGGTAGATCGCCGAGCCCTCGACCTCCACCTCGCCGATCGAATAGGTGCGCTGGTAATTGGTCATGTCGTTCAGCGCCTCGATAGAAGCAGAACTCGACGAAGGAGAAGAGCGACAGCTTCTGGGTCTTCCTCGTCCGATTGCGGACCGATGACCCGCCAGACCTCCAGGTTCTCCTGCGGCGGGACGAACATCAGCTGCTCCACTTCCACGCCGCCCTTGCGGCCGGTGATCCGGGTGTACCCGAGGCCGTGGCGGCACTCGAAGGCGTCGAGCGTAGTCGCGCGTCGGCTTCCAGCCGGGATTCCAGACGGTCTTGCCCTGCTTCACGTAGAGGAAGCGCCCGTCGTTATCCATCGGGTTGTTGTTATAGCGGTACCGCGTCAGGCGGCGCAGGCGGGCATCCTTCCAGAAGGAGTAACCGCCGGCCGTCTGGGTGCACAGGCCGTAGAACTCGTCCTGGCCGAGCATGTTCAGCCAGGGCAGCGGAGTGTCCGGGCGCGTGATGACGAATTCGCGGTTCTGGTCGTCGAAGTAGCCGTAGGTGGACATGGGAGGAAGGGCGGAAATCGGGAAATCGGAAATGCGAAAAACCGGCGGGGGCGGAGGAAAAGCGGGGGCGAAAGAGACGACGCAGATTGGGGGAGAGATCCCGAAACGACCAAGCCGGGCGCGGAGCCCGGCTTGAAGACCATCGGCGGACTGGCGTCAAGCCGTCCGTCGGGCGTGGCGTTTGAGCAGGCTGGCCTCGCCGGCGCGCAGCGCGGCCCATTCCATGGCCAGCACAAAAATGCCGGTGAACAGCAAATCGCTCACGAGCGTGTTGCGGAAGAAATAGAGGGTGGGCGCGAACTCCGGGTGTCCCACGGTCATCGCCTGCCACCAGCCGGCCAGCGTCTTGGCATAAAAGGCATCGCCCAGGAACGACGCGGTGTTGGTCGCCAGGTAGAACAGCAGGGAGCCGCCGAGGCAGCCGGCGAAGAGGCGCAGCCAGTTCTTGCGCTGCGCCACCATCCAGCCGAGCAGGAGGGCCGCCGCAAAGCAGATCGTGCGCACGAGCACGCCGCCCAGGTCCCAACGTGTAGACAAACTGCGTGGCGTGGTAGTGGTCGAGATAGAGATCGGAGGCGCTGAGCGCGACGAAACGGCACCAGCCACATCCAGCGATTGCGGAAGTAGACGGCGCCACAGAAGGCGAGAGCCATCAGCGGCGAGAAATTCGACGAGCTCCGGATTCCAGGCCGCGACGATGCGATAGCCCGTGGCCAGAAGAATGAGGGCAACGGCAGTTCTCATAAGTGGCGGCGATTGTGTTGGCCGCGGGAGGAAAGGACAGCAAAAAACGCGCGGGCGCGCCTCAATCCCGGTGCGCCGCCTCCGGAGGCCGGTGCAAGTGCAGGACATGGGTTTCCGTTTTCCCGCCGATCTTGATGGCCACGCTGACGTCCAACTCCTCGAAATTGTTGTCCTGGTTCGACAGCATGGATCGACGGCGCCCGGCAGGCCCGGCGCCACCGTGAGGATCTCGGGACGGGGCGCAAAATCGCCGAGCGACGAGTTCACGTCGGCAATCCCAAACGTGAGCGGCCGGTCGCCGGGGTTGATGAACCTCAAGGTTAGGGCCAGACGAGGCGGGCGGACATGTTCATAATCGATGCGGCCGTACATTTCGTCGATCTCCTGAGTGGAGTAATTGCTGGCGCCCTGTTCAAACGGGCCGCCGGAACGGGCCGGACCACCCTGAGCCGATCGTTCACTCACCGCCGCCTTGTTATCGGTTTTTTTCAGACGCACGGTGGGGCCGAGCCAGCACTCAACGGTCAGCCCGCCTCCGCCATAATTCGCGGAGTCCATGAGGACGGTTTGCGGAGGCTGGGTCCTCTTCAGCACGTCCTTGTTCCTTGAGGGCGCGCTTTGGCAGCCAGTGAGCGATGCGCCTGCCACGATGGCGGCCAGCAACGCGGGGGTCAGGCCGGGCCACGTCGGCCTCCGGCGGCCGGCGGACGGGGAAGGGGTCGGGGGAAAACCAGTTTGCACGGGGGTAGCTTTGAGGACGGCGCGCCAAGGTGCAATCAAATGGTCGGGCAGCGCTGAAAAAATCATGGACCGGCGGTCAGGCGGCGCTGAGCCCCGGCCTGGCCCATGGCCGCGTGGCGCAGCGGGTGAAGTCCGTCAATTCTGCGCGATCACACCAATGCATGCCTCCTCCCGATTCAAAGTCCTGCAACTCCAACCACCCGGGTTTGGGCGCGAGCCAGCTCGGGCCTGATACGGCGGAAGACTCCCGGACCCAAGCCGGGCGGCTTTGACGGCGGCCTAATTCTTCAGAAGTTTGAGCGCCGCCGCGGACATGGAGTTGGCCTGCGCGAGCATGGCGGCGTCCGCCTGGACGAGGACGTTGTACGTGGCCAGCGCGGTGGACTGGCTGGCAACGTCGACGTCATTGATCTGCGAAATGGCGGATCCGAGATTCTGGCTCTGCGTCTGCACCGTGGAGGACGCGAGATCCAACCGCTCCTGCGCCGCCCCTAAAGAGCTCTGGTCCTGCGCCACCTGCTGGATCGCGGACGTCAGATCCGTGGCGGACACCGACGATATGTTGACCGTGTAGTTGCCTGACGAATCCTGTTGGATCAGGCCCAGCATCGCGCCGGTCTGCAAATTGGTGGCCGGAATCGTCATGGACTCTCCGGCGGACGCACCGAGCACCACCTGGTAGCCCGAGGGATTGGCGCCGAAAAGCGCGATGCCGTCGAACGAGCCCAACGGAGAGGAGACGTCGCTGGTGCCGCCGATCTCGGCCGTGGTTCCGCCGATGGTATTGCGGAGCTGGTCTTGCAGACCCTGGAATTCCGTTTGATAACCGCCCACGTCGGAGGAGTTCTGCGTCGTGCCCTGGACGAGGGTGGCGATTTCGCTCATGCGTTCGAGCACGGTGCCGACCGCGCTCAGGATGTCGCTGCCGGTCTGGGTGTAAGAAACGGCATTTTGAATGTTCGTGGCGGCGGCGGTGAGGCGCTGGTTCTGCGACGTCATCTCGCCGGCGATGCCGGCCCCCACCGGGTTGTCGGCCACGCTGATCATCTTTGAGCCTGACGAAAGCCGGTTCAGCGAGTCATTCATCAGGTCCTGATTGCAACCAAGCGCGGTGGCGGTTTGGAGAGCCTGGAGGTTGGCGTTGATCGCACTCATGGAATCCTCGGGGTTGGGGCCGACGCCACTGGACGCCGCGGTAGTTTGGGCAGTCCGATGGCGGCGGGCAGCTTCGGGCCGGAAGTCGCGAGGATCGCCTTCTGATTGGACGCGGCGATCTCCAGCAGCACCTCCTTGCGGAAAATCGGGATCTCGCGCGGCGCTTCGATGCCGATCTTCACAATGTCGCCGTCGATGCGGTTGATGCGGATCTCAATCGTGCCGCCGATCACGATCGACTCGTTGACTTTGCGCGTGAGGACAAGCATGGCGGTCAGGCTTTGGCAGCGGCGGTTGCCGCGGATTCACCGAGCAGGAGGTGATGGGCGCTGAAGCGCCCGTGGTTGGCCAGGACCACCTGTTTGCCGATGCCGGTGCACCGGTTGATGACGACCGGGCCGATGAGGTTGACAGTGGTTTCGAGGGGGCGGTCCGGTTGCGTGCAGACGATGTTAAGGACCAGGGCGTCTTCCGGTCTCGTCAGGCCGAGGGCCGCCGCATCCTCGTCGAACAACTCCGGCTCATAATCGCTCAGGAAATTGCCGGGCTCAATGACGATGAAATGCAGCGGGGTGGGACCCTGAAGACGCATCCACAGAAAGGGGAGTTGGTCCGGCAGGTAGACCAGCTCCATGCGTTTGTGTTCGGGGAAGCCAACCAGGCCGAACGGCAGCGCCACCGTGTTGGCGGGGGAGGATTCGGAAGCCTCGGGAGGAAGAGCAGTGGCTACTTTCATGGACGGAAAACGAGGGTGGATTACAGATAGTTGATCAAAGACTTGCCCAGGATGTTGGCGGTGGATTGGAGCGCGGCCTGGTAGGCGACCTGGGCCTGGCTCAGCTGGGTCATGGCCTGGGCCATGTCGACATCCCGGTCGTTGGAGACGAGCGTGTCGAGGCTGGTGGCGGTGGTCTGCTGTTGGGTCTGGATGACCTGGAGACCGCTCTGGACGGCGCCGGTTTCGCTGATCGAGTTGATGATGGTGTTCTCGGTTGTTTGCAGGTTGCCCGACACGGTGGCGACGGTGGACGAGTCGTTGTTGTTGAGCGCGTCGCGAAGGGAGACGAGATTGTTCAGAAAGTCGGCCAGACCCTCGTTGGTCGCGACGCTGGTGTAAGGCGAAACCGTCGCCGCGCTGGTCACCGGGATCGAGGGGGTGGTGGTCGTGCTGCCAACGTAGGTGACGGCCGTGATATTGCCGTTCGTGTCCCGCGTGACCTGGAACGGGGCGGCGCCCGAGGCGGTCCCGCCAAAGAGATAGCTGCCGCTCAGCGTGGTGTTGGCCGATTGCACGGCCTGTTCGAGCAGTTGGTTGGTCTCGGTCCCATAGGCGGTGGAGGAGGTGGCGCTCTCGGTGCTGGAGCCGAGGGTGGCGATCTCGGTGGCGCGGTCGGAAATGGTCTTGAGGTCGGTGAGGGCGGAGGTGGAGGCCTGGCTGATGTTCAGGGCGGTGTTGGTGTTCTGTTCGTACTGGGCGAGGGTCTGCTGCTCGGTCTGAAGATTGATCAGCTGCCCCACGGCGGTGGGGTCGTCCTCGGGCTGGGAGATCCGCTGCCCGGTGGAGACCTCCGTCTGAAGGTTCGACACATTGCCGTCCAGAGTCTCGATCTGGCTGATAGCGAGGCCCGAAATCATGCTGGTGGCGATACGCATAGGCGGCTGGGGTTAGGAGAGGCTGGTGCCCATTTGGATCAGGTTGTCCAGGAGACCGTCAACGATGTTGATGAACTGGGAGGAGGCTTGATAGGCCTTCTGGTACATCATCAAATTGGTGGTTTCTTCGTCGAGGTTGACGCCACTGACACTTTGTTGCTGCGACGTAACTAGGGTCTGCACGGCCGTCTGGTTTTCCACCTGGTTGTTGACGTTCGCGATGGTCTGGCCGAAGGCGCTGATCGTATTCGCGTAGAACTGGGTCATCGTGCCGTCGATCGCATCCCCGCTGCCGGTGGAAAACGTCTGGTTGGCCAGGTTGGCCACCGCCAGCGCGATGGTGTTGTCGCCGGCATTGCCGCTGCTGCCCGCGATGAGACTGCTGCTGTTGAGCGTGGGGTCGAGGGCAATCGTGGCGGCGGTGGTTCCGCCGGCGGCGAAGAAGTTGTCCGTGGTTCCCGTTGGATTGTAGGCGCCATTGACCGAAGTCACGACCTGGCTGGCGAGGGCATTCAGGCTGTCCCGCAACGTCTGGATTCCTCCATCGCGCGCGTCGATGGCGCCCTGGACGGACCCGGAGGTGAGCGCGAGCGTGTCGCCGCCAGCCGTGGTGAGCGAGGTGCCGTTGAACGCGACGGTGTTGTTGACGGTGCCGCCGTCGACGAGGACGACCGGGCTGCCGTTGGCATCCGTGGTGCTGAGTTCCAGCTGACCGTTGCTGTCCGTGGAGGTGGTGAAAGACATGTCGGCGGCGAGGGAATTGATTGCCGCCTGCCGCTGGTCCCGCAGGTCGACGGCGGAGCCGGGCTGGCCGACCTCGTAGGTCGAGATCTGGGAGTTGAGGGTCGCGATGGTGTTGAGCAGCGTGTTGATGTTGCCGGCGGTGCTTTGGATTTGCGCGTTGAGGCCCGTCTGGATCTGGGCGAGACTGGCATCCGTCTGGTTCAATTGGTCGCAGAACGAGCTTGCGCTCTGCACCACCGTCTGGGCGACCCCGGGATCGGACGGGCTGGCGGCCAGACTCTGAAACGCGTTGAACAGGCCCGTCAGTTGGGAGGAGAGGCTGGCGCCGCTGCTGGCGCTGGTGGTGGCGCTGGTGCCGGAACTGATGGTCTCGCCGAGGCTCGCCTCCGCCTGTTGCAAGGCCGACTGTTCGGTGGTGAGGCCGGAGACGATGGAATTCTGCTGCGCGACCTCCTGGTCAAGAAAGGCACTGCGGATCTGGGTGACCGACAGCGCCTGGAGGTTGGGGGAAATGTAGCCCAGCGAAGTCGGGGCGACGGGGCCCGACCCGAGATCCACCGTTTCCCGCGCATAATTCGTGTTATTGACGTTGGCGATGTTCTTGCCCGCGATCTGGAGCGCCATGCTTTGCGCATCGAGGGCGGATGTGCCGCTGTAGAGGCTGGTGAAGAGGGACATGGGGGGTAGGCCGCGATCAGGGATGGGCTCCGGGGGATGAGGCGCTGCGCTCAGCCGGCGGCGTGATAAGCGGGGACGGGAGCGGCGGGCGCCATCGACACGCGCCCGCGGGCGGAGTAGGTGGGCGTAAAGGCCCCGGGGTAAAACTGGCGCAGGAGCCCCTGGTGCAGTTGCACGGTGCGCGAAAGCAGCAGATGATTTTGCCGGGTGATGCGGCGCACGCGGTGAATGAGCCGGTTGACCTCGTCGATGAGCGCCTGCAGCAGCGGCTGGGCTTCGCCGTCGACCGAGGGCAGCAAGGCCCGCAACGTGACATCAGCCGCCCGGCCCAATCCGGTGGCAAACGCGCTGACGCATTCCTCGCGGCGATGACGGGCGTCCTCGGCACGCTGGGTGGCGGACTTGATGGTCTCGATGAGCTCCAGCAGGTGGCCGGGATTGCGGTGGAAGACGCATTCCTGTTGTTCCTCGAACAGGCGCAGCAGGCCACCGTATTCCTGCACTTCGTCGCGCAGGCAGTCGGCGACTTGTTCCCAAGTGATGTTCATGGTGATTGAGCGGGAGAGGTTTGAGCGGGGGAGGACGCGGTGGCCGCGGCCGCCGCGGCCGCGGTTTCGCCGCGGGGAGTGAATTGGCGCTCCAGCATGCTCGCGAGGCCCATGCCGCCTCCCGCGCTGAGCTTCTGGGCAAAGGCATCCGTCAGCATGTAGCTGTACATTCCGTTGCCGGCCCCCGGCATGGTCTGGAGGGCGGGGGCAAGGAGCTGGCGCAGGAGAATGGCCTCGAATTGCTGGGCCACCACGCGACGCTGTTCCGCCGGCGACATCTGGTTCAAACGATCGGCGAAATGGGCCGGATCGACCGCGGGCGGAGAGGAAGTGAGCGGAGTGACTTGCACGATCAGTTGATGATGAGTTCGGCCTGGAGGGCGCCGGACCGTTTCAGGGTCTGAAAAATCGCGGTCATGTCGCGCGTCGAGACTCCGAGGGCATTCATCGCGGCGGCGAGCCGTTCGATCGACGGCAGTTCGTCCACCACCTTGAATCCGCCCTTCACCTCGTCGACCGCCGTGCTGGTCCCCTGGACGACGGTCGTCTGGCCGGAGCTCCTCGCTTCCGGCTGGCTGACTCCGAGCGATGAGGTCACCGTGATCGTGAGAGAGCCGTTGCTGATGGCGACTTGAGAAATTCGCACGTTGGACGTGGCCACAATGGTGCCGGTGCGCTCGTTGATGACGATCCGGGCCACGCAGTCCGGCGTGACCTCGATGGCCCCCAGGGCCGCCACATAGTCGACCTCATGGCCCTTGTACTGCGGGGGCAGGCGCACGGCGATCGTGGCGGCGTCCCGCGCGTCGCCCGTTCCGGGGAAGACCTCGTTGATGGCGCTGGCCATGCGGGCGGCGGACGCAAAATCGGGGTCGCGCAACAGCAGGTGCAGGCCCTGCGGGCCGACAAAGACGGTCGGGATCTCACGCTCGACGATCGCGCCATTGCTGATGGTTCCGACGGTCGGATGGTTCTTTTGCACGGTGGCGCCGCCGGGTCCGCCGGCGCCGCCCAGGAATCCACCGACCGCCACCGGGCCCTGGGCCACGGCGTAGACCCGCCCGTCGGCACCGAGGAGCGGAGTTTGCAGGAGCACGCCGCCTTGCAGGCTCTTGGCGTCCCCGAGCGATGCCACGACGAGATCGATGCGGGCGCCGGGCCGGAGAAAGGCCCCGATATCTGCTGTGACCATGACGGCAGCGGTGTTCTTCAACTTGATCTGGTCGAACGGGACGATCAGGCCGAAGCGCTGCAGGGCGTTGGCCACGCTTTGGAGGGTGGCCTGGGAGGTGCTGTCGCCGTCCCCGGCCAGCCCGACGACCAGCCCGTACCCGATCAACTGGTTGTCGCGGCCGCCCTCGACGAGGGTGAGATCCTTGATGCGGGCGGCGCGGAGGCAGGGGCTGACCGAAGAAAGAAGAGCAAAACCAAAGAGCAGGACACGGAAAAGCGGAAAAGCGGAGAACCGGAAAGGCGAAAGAGCGGACAGGCAGAAACCGCGCCGGCGGCGCGGGTAGAGGAGTGATTGCACAGGCGTGTTCATTTCGGTCTTTCCGTCTTTCAATCCTTCAGCCTTTGGTCAGAACGGGCGCAGCTTCTCGTAAAGTTTGCTGAGCCAGCCGCGATTTTGCATGTCCGTCAGAGAACCCTGGTTGTAAAACTCGATCCGCGCGTCGGCGATGTTGGTGGAAAGGATCGTATTGTTGGAGGCGATGTCATCCGGGCGCACGAGACCGTGCAGCACAACATACTGGGTCTCGCCGGCGAAGGTGACCAGGTGGATGCCCTCAATCACGAGATTGCCATTGGGCAGCACGTCGACCACGAGCACGGCGGCACTGGCGGATGCGGTTTGGCTGTTGTTGACCTGGCCGCCGCCGTTGAAACTGGACGAACCGGTGAGGTTCATGGCGGGAAGTTCGCCGTTGTGGGTGCCGAACTTGCTGGCGGCGGCGCTGAAAAGGAACTGGCCGACCGCGTCCTGGAGCGCGGAGGTGCGGCTGTCCTTGCGCTGCTGGGAGTTCTGCGCCGTTGCACTCTCCTGCACCGTGATCGTGAGGATGTCGCCGGTGCGGCCCGCCTTGCGGTCGGCGGTGAGTCCGTGTTCGCTCTGCAGCGAGGTAGTCCAAAGAGATTCGCCCTGCACGCCGGCGGCGGCGGCGAGGCCGAGGAGCAGGGCCAGCAAATGGGTGGTCTTCATGGTCAGTTCCTCAGAAGCGGACCTGCACGTGGTTCTCGTCCACGACCACGGCGGTGAATTCCTTCTTCGATTCAAGATTGCGCACGAGGATGAGGTCGCCGCGCCCCCCATTTTGGATCGCGACGGCCTTGACCGTTACGGTGAGTGATCCATCGACGGCGCTGACCTCGATGGTCTCGCCCTTGCGGACCAGAGGCCGGCGCACGAGATCGCGCCAGACGAGCGCGCGACCGGCGGGGATGGCCCGGGCGATCAGGTAATCACGGTCATTGACCGTCGCCGGCAGGGCATCGTGTTCGTGCAACAGGTCGCAGCGTTGCATTTCGAGCTGGGCGGGATCGAAGACATCGCCCGTTTCCAGGGGTCCTTTCGTGGTCCAGACGTCGGCCCAGAGCTGGGCGTGCACGGAGATCGACCAGGGAGGAAGCGGAGTGGCGCCGGATTCCAGCCGGCAGCGGAGCAGCATGGAGGACGACACCGTCGACGGGAACTCCGTGATCACGAGGCGCGCCGGTGTTCCGCCGGGAAGGGCGGGCAAGCCCCAGACGCGCACGGGGTCGAGCTGGAGTTCGCCGGTGAGATGAAAGTGATCGGTGATCTGGTGGGCGAGGTCGGTGAGCAATGCGGCGCTGGGCGCGTTGGCAGCGGGGTGCGTCGCCGGCTCCACCGGCTGGGCCGCCAGCCGCATTGCCGCCGCGGCCAGCAGCAGGGCGCAGAGAGCGGACTTCCAGAGAGGAGAGCGGGTCATGGCGGAAATCAGCGTTTCATCTGGGCGACGTTTTGGAGCATCTCGTCGGAAGCCTGGATGGACTTGGAATTGATCTCATAGGCGCGCTGGGCGGTGATGAGGTTGACCATTTCTGAGACGAGATTGACGTTGGAGGACTCCTCATAGCCCTGCATGATGGTGCCAAACCCCTGGACGCCGGGCTGGCCGGTCTCAGCCGTGCCGCTCGCGATGGTCTCATTATAGAGATTGCCACCCAGGCTTTGCAGCCCACTGGGATTGGCAAAGCGGGCAAGGGTCAGTTGAAAGGTTTGCGTTCCGGAGGCGCTCTGGACGGAGACCATGCCGGTCTGGGAAACATTGATCGCCGTGGTGC
>CAVRNM010000018.1:0-4446 GCA_963722225.1 uncultured Verrucomicrobiae bacterium | reverse complement strand
AACACTATTACGGCAACGCCGCCTGCCGGGGGACTGACGGGTTCGGCGGTGAGGCGCACCGGGCGGAAATCGCCGCGGCGCTGCGGCTGGCGGCCGCCCAGCCCAAACCCGGCGGCCCGGCCGCGGCTCGGGCGATTGAGCGCATTTATCGCGCCGAAGCGATGCGGTATCTCGCCCAAGGCCGGACATCGATCATCTGCTCGGCCCTGCTTTCCACGGTCTACCTCTCGGAAAAAGGCGAGGTCTACCCATGCACGATCTGGAACCGGCCGCTGGGCAACGTGCGCAGCTCCGCCTACGCCCTGATGCCGATCATCAATGCCGCCCGGCGCGGCGGCGTCCGCCAGGCCGTCGCCGAACAAAAGTGTCCGAATTGCTGGACCCCGTGCGAAGCGTACTCTGCCATCGCCGTCTCGCCGGCGCGTTCGCTGCGCGCGCTCTTCCAGCAAGGATAAATCGATAAGGCCAACCCTTCATGAACAACCCTGATCGCTCACTAACGCCGATGGCCCGGGCCCTTCCCTACTTGATCATCGCCGCCGTGCCGCTGGCATCCTTTCTCTCCTTTTCCATCCAGCCGCTGATGGGCAAGCAGCTGTTGCCGCTCTACGGCGGCACCCCCGGCACCTGGCTGGGGACCATGCTTTATTTCCAGCTGGCGCTCCTGCTCGGCTACGCTTGGGCCGCCTGGTTGGTGCGAAGGCTGGTCAAGGTCCAGGTGGGCGCGACCTGCGCCCTGGCATTCCTGGCGATCCTCACCTTTCATCTTCCGACCGAACAAGCGGAAACAGCGCCGGGCATTGGCACCGTCGTCTGGCGCCTCGCCCTGAGCTCCTTGCCGGCCATGCTGCTGCTTTTCAGCACGTCCCCGCTCCTGCACGGCTGGCTGCGGCGGCGCGGGCAAGCGGTGCCGTATTATCTCTATGCCGTCTCCAATTTCGGCAGCCTGGCGGCTCTCGCGCTCTATCCGTTCCTGATCGAAACCAGCCTGAAGGTCTCGGAACAGAGTTTCTACTGGCACAGTATTCTGGTCATCATCGCCGGCCTGCTCGCCGCCGCCGGTTATATTCTCATGCGCACCTCGGAGGCGGCGGACGAAAAACGGTCGGCTGACGAGCCCGCCGAGACCTTGTCCCTCGGCCTCATCGGCAGCTGGCTTGGTCTCAGTGCCCTCACCTGCATCGGCATGCTGGGCGCAACCTATCATCTCGCTTCGGAGATTGGCTCGACTCCCCTCGCCTGGGTGGGCCCTTTCGGCGCCTACCTGCTTAGCTTTACCGTGACATTCTCCCAGCGCTGGCGCCGCTGGATGACCCTTACCACCATTGTTGCGCTGGCCGTGAGCCTCGCAGGCTTCATGGTGACCAAGGGATTCACGGAGGCCACGGTCAACGCTTGGACGGCCTGGTGGCTGCTGTTGCTCACCGCCAGCGGAAGTTTCCTGGGCAATGCCTTGCTGCACAGTCTGCGGCCCGCGCAGCGTTTTGAGCGATACTACCTCATCCTCGCGGCGGGCGGCGTTCTCGGCGGCCTGCTGTCCGTCTCTGTCATCCCCGCTCTTTTCGCCCGGCCAACCGAATTTGTCATCGCTTCCGCGGCGCTGTTGACCATCGGCATGCTCTGGCTCAACGGCCGGCGCGAGGGCAGCAACGTGGTCGTCACTGCCTCCGTCCTGTTCGCCCCCGTGCTGGTACTCGGTTTTTGGCAGGCCGGACAGAGCACGGCCAATGGCGCTCACGTCCGTCACCTTCGCGATCTCTACGGCCATATCATGATCACGGTGAACCCCGAGAGCGTCGTGCTTTCCAGCGACACGACCACCCATGGCTCGCAGCTGAATGCCGATGCGGCCGCCCGACACCGTCCGACGCTCTATTACACGGAGAGTTCTGGGATCGGCCGCGTGATCGAGCGCCTGCAGGCGGAGCGGCCGGCGATGCGCATCGGGGTGATCGGACTCGGCGCCGGGACTCTGGCCGCCTACGCGCGCCAGGGCGACATCTACGATTTTTGGGAAATCGATCCCAAGGTCATTCGCGTCGCCCAGGAGTACTTCACGTTTGTCGCCGATTCGGCGGGCAAGATCAATGTCGTGGTGCGCGATGGCCGCAAGGCGATCGAGGAATCCCGGTCCGATTATGATGTGTTGGTTGTCGACGCTTTTACCGGCGACGGCATCCCCTCCCATCTCCTCACGCGCGAGGCCATCGGCCTCTATCAGCGCCACCTGGCTGCTCGCGACGGTTTGCTGATCGTCCATGCCTCGACGCGCTACACCAGGCTGTTCCCGATGGTCGAAGCCACGGCCCGAACCCTGGGTCGCGCGACGATCGACGTGGTGACCGACATCAGCGCAACTGCCACGAATCGCGACTGGGATCCGACCCGCACGGAATACCTCATCGTCTGCCGGCCTGACCGCGTCTCGGTCATCGCCGCCTGGTTTCCCGCCGAGGAAGACAAGGGCCGCGTCAAGCGCGAGGTCCGAACCATCCAGTCCCCGCTGGTCAATGCCCAGCTCATCTGGAGCGATGATCGCAATGCGTCAATTGAAACGCTGGAGCTGAACCGTTTTCTCCTGCCATGAACGGTCACGTCCCCCTGCCCGACCCCCCGACCGGGAGGAGGGCCCGCTTCTGGCGTTACCTTCTGTTGATCATCGCCGCCAAGGTCTTCCTTGAACTGTTCTTTTATGTTGGCGTGGTGCGGCAGTATGGCGAAGAGGACCTTTTTGTGTCCCTGGCGTTGCCCCCGATAGAACCGGGTGCCACCTACTGGAACTCCATCGCTCATTTCCGGGACGTCTCCGACTGGGCCAAGTGGACCGGCGACCCCACGGACATGTATGCTTTCCGCATCGCCGCGCTTTATCCGAATCAGATCTTCATGAAGATGTTCGGTGCATGCGAGACGTCGCTCATGCTGTGGTCCGCCGTCACCGGCATCGGCGCCGTCCTGCTGGTGGCACTCATCGGGCGTTCGCTCGCGGGTGCCGCGGCCGGCCTTTTCAGCGCCTCAGTGCTGGCCCTGATTCCAGGGCATATCATTTATTCGGCCCGGGTCGACACCGACATGCCCCAGCTTTTTTTCATGAGCCTCGGCATCGTCTTCCTCGTCCTGGCGCTGAAGGCGGTCACCCGCCGAACGCAGCTGGCGTTTGCCGCAGTCGGCGGAGTGTCCTTTGGCCTTCTGTATCTCGCGAAGTTGCTGCCGGCTTTCCTGGCGTTGCCCTGGGCTCTCCTCATTCCCCTGTTGCTGGCCGCCTTGGGTGACCAGGAGACGCTCCTGGCGCCCGGGAGCAAATGGCGGCAGGCCACGGCAATTTCGCTCATGTTGCTCGGCGGCTTCGCCGTGGTCTTTGCCGTGGAGAACGTGGCTTATCACTCTCTGTCGGGATATTGGTTTCTCCACTGGAAGGTGATGAAGTGCAATGCCGTCAACATGGATTCATGGCGTGGCGAGAAGTTTGCCGATCTTTGGCTCATCAAGTTATGGCTGCCCCCGGGCGGTTGGAGGGACCTGTTGGCGCACACCAATATGTTCTGGGACAGTCTTTTCCCTGAGGGCCGCTTCTATTCCGTCTACAGCGCGCCAATCCACGGGTGGAGCGCAGTCCTCTTCCTCCCCGCGCTTCTGGTCCTGCCCTTCCTCCGAACCAGGCAGCGCAAGCTTTCCCTCCTGCTCGTCCTCGGCTTCCTGTTTTACTACCTGTATCAGGAGTTTTTCTGGCTTTATCCGTCTGTTGAAGGAGGAAAGCTCAATCTGACCTATGTGCACAAGGTGCACCGTTTTATTTTCCCCTGCTATATCGGCATCTCGCTGTGCGTCGGTCTGGTTCTGGGGTTGCTGGCCGACTTTGGCCGGCAGCACGCCCAGCGCTGGCCCCGGCGGATTTTCCAGGCGGCGCCCGTGTGTCTCGTCCTGGCCTTTGGCGCCGCCAATTACCCGGGCACGAAATTCTATCACACCCTGCTGCGTGGATCTCTCGCGGATTTCCGTCAGGTCTGCCACAATCTGCGGGCCGTGGCGCCGGACGGGGCGCGGATCTACATCGCCGCAGGCTCGGATCCCTACTATCGGCTGTTCCAATACCCGCGACATTATCAATGGAAATACTTCGTGGACGATCCGCCAGAAAACGTTGGCGACGGCTGGGGGGTGTTGGGCGGATTCGAAGGGATCGGGGCATCTCCTGAGACATTCGCCGAAGGGTATCCGACATGGCTGAGGCCGTGTTACCTCGGGAAGGCGAAACCTCCGTCCAGCTGGCAGTTGGTGGAGGCAATCCCGAGTCCGCAGGATCCGAACTCCCCGTTCGTGCGCATCTTCAAGCTCCCGCAGCTCAACCACCAGGCGACCCCATGACCAACCGCGACGAACGCGAATCCGCCGGGACGTCCAGGGCGGGAAACGAGGACGCCAATGCCCGGTTTTTTGACGAGTGGA
>CAVRNM010000017.1:0-4631 GCA_963722225.1 uncultured Verrucomicrobiae bacterium | reverse complement strand
CCGGATCCCGTCACGGGTTCTGCAGCTTCGGCATTGAGGTGGGTCGTGACCAAGACTGCCGCGGAATCGGCCCGGATCGTCATCGCCGAAGTCAACGACCGGATGCCCCGCACGCTCGGCGACAGCTTCATTCATGTGTCCAAGCTGACCCACGTGGTGCCCGTGTCCTACCCGCTGACCGAGCACCGCATGGGGGAGATCACCGAACGGGAGCACCGGATCGCGCACCACTGCGCGAGCTTGATCGAGGACGGCTCGACCCTGCAGATGGGCATCGGCGGCATTCCCGATGCGGTGCTGAAATTCCTCGGCGACAAGCACGACCTCGGCATCCACAGCGAGATGTTCTCGGACGAGGTGATCGCCTTGGTGGAGCGCGGGATCATCAACGGGGAGAAAAAGTCCCTGCATCCGGGCAAGATTGTCGCCGGGTTCCTGATGGGAACGCAGCGCCTGTATGATTTCGTGGACGACAACCCGATGGTCGAATTGCACCCGACCGATTACGTCAATGATCCGTTTCGCATCGCGCAGAACGACCGCATGGTGGCGATCAACTCCGCCATCGAAGTGGATTTGACCGGCCAGGTGTGCGCGGATTCGATTGGCTCGCGGCTCTACAGCGGCGTGGGCGGGCAGATCGATTTCCTTTACGGCGCCAGTCGTTCCAAGGGGGGCAAGCCGATCATCGCCCTGCCCAGCACCGCGGTCTCTCGCGGCCAGCTGGTGAGCAAGATCGTCCCGATGCTCCAACCCGCTGCCGGCGTGGTCACGACGCGCAGCCACGTGCATTTTGTCATCACCGAGCATGGGATCGCCGACCTCTACGGCCAGTCGATCCGGAAGCGCGCCCGGGCGTTGATCGAGGTGGCCCATCCCCAATTTCGCGAAAGCCTGGAACAGTCCGCTCGGGAATTGAAGTATCTGTGACGGGGCGGCCGGATATCATTGGAAAGGACCGCCCAGGATGCAGTTTCGCTGCGCCCAATTCCGGGGCGCGGCCAGCCTTCGCCCACGCTGTGGCGCGGCAGCCAAGTTCTCACCGCGGCACCGATCACGCGGAAGCATGGTTCAACTGGATGGGCGGATCCATTTTGCCCATCCAGGCGCGGCCGGATGAGCCGGGCCGCAGGCCGAAAAAAAGAAACTAAACTCTGGCGGCGCCAGGCCGATATGCTATATTAGCCCAAGTTAGTAGTCCGCTCCGCCGGACCACCGACGAAGATAACCACCAAAGTCGTGGTAACGGGTTCGACCCGTAACAAACTCCGCCGCCAGCTCGTCTGAGCGGCGGAAGTGTTTTGGCGAGTTTCCCCGCCGGCTGCCGCCGATCCCAATGTCATCTATTTAACGACAAGCCGCCCAGGGGAAAATCGATCCCGAGGTCATCGATTAAATGACAAAGCGCCCGGCCAGGCACCCCGGGGCCGCAGCGGATGGAGCAGGAGGGCGTCACTCGGCCCGGAGCGTAACTCTCAGGATTTCACTCGGCTGCCAGAGTCTCATCCTCGGCCCCCATGTCCCGGTGCCACGGCCGACGATGACCGTCATTCCGCCCACTTCATAACGTCCTCCGACCAGGCGGTTGCTCAGCCGGACGAGGTAATTGAACGGCCAGATCTGGCCGTTGTGCGTGTGACCGGACAGCATCAGCCCGACCCCCAACGCCACTGCCTTGTCCGCCTGGACCGGCGAGTGGGACAACAGGACCACGGCCCCCGGCAGCCGGTCGGCCAGCGCCTGTTCCAACGCCCGGTCGTTTCGGCCGAACTGCCGGCGGGCCCCGAGATCGTCCACCCCGGCAAACACCAGTCCGGGCGCGACTTCCGCCGCCCGGTCCCGCAGCACCGAAAAGCCCGCAGCCTCGAGCAGCGTCACGCTGCGGTCAAGGCCCGCATAATACTCGTGGTTCCCCGTCACCGCCCACACGCCGAGCGGCGCCCGGAGCGTCCGGAGCACCGGCAGCAGCGGCTCCAGCGCCCCGACTTCGCTGTCCACCAGATCGCCGACG
This sequence comes from uncultured Verrucomicrobiae bacterium, assembly GCA_963722225.1. Lineage (GTDB taxonomy): Bacteria > Verrucomicrobiota > Verrucomicrobiia > Opitutales > Opitutaceae > Fen-1467. The sequence continues at coordinate 2,620 of CAVRNM010000017.1, read as the reverse complement.
ATCACCACGGCATCCGGCTTCAAGTCACTCAGCCGCACGATCAAGCGCCTCATCCATTCCGCGCCAATCATCGAACCCAGGTGCAGATCCGAGACCGCAACCACCACCAAACCGTCGCGTTCTAGCGGAAGTCCCGCCAGTCGCACCGCATGCTCGGTTACAACCGGCGGCCGTGCGCCCTGCACCGCCGCCACGAAAGCCAGCAGCAGCGCGACGATTGCTGCCCCTCCCCGCACGGAGGGCGCGAACCAGGGGAACAGCCAGCCGCCCAGTGTCAGCACGTCCGCCGCCAGCAACATCGCGAGCAGCAGAAACAGCACTCCCACCCAGTTGGCCGCAATGAACTCCAATGGACGCCCGGCCACCGCAAGATGCCGGGCATGCAAAAACCGGGCCAGCGGAAAGCTCGCCGCCAGGCCCACGGCTGTCCAGACCAGCGCACTCGGCGCCACATGGTCCGCCACCCACGGCACGGACGACAACCGCCAGAAAACATAGGCGTGCATCGCGGCCCAAACCGACAGGACAACGGCGATGAAAACCGCAAATCTCCGGGAGTTCATGATCGCAGGAATGACCCAGGTTGGGTCCGGGATCTTCTCCTGAAACCTGGAAGTTTGCCACGGTTTTTCAGCGCTCTGGAGCCCGCGCCAACCAGCGTCAGTCGAGCCCGGCGGGGCGTCCAAAAAGCAGAACGCCGGTCCGAACAACGGGCCGGCGTCGAGACACGCAGCAAACCCCCGGGCTATTTCTTATCTTCCGGGGCTTTGCCGGCGGCGCTCTTGGCCAAGGCGAGCATGACAGCACCGAAAACCAGGAGCACAACGCCCCAGATCAGGTTGATGTTGATGCCCAGGGAGCACTTGTAGATTTCGCCGCCGGTGCAAAGGCCGTAACCGGCCAGTAACACACCGACGATCGAGAACATGAGGCCAATCGGCCAACGGATATCGAGACCCATGACTTAGGTTCCTTTCTTGTTACCAGAAGATGACGTTGAGGATGACGCAGGCGACGAGAAGCAACGAGCCAAAGACGGCCGGACGCAGGAAGAAGTTCTGTTCGTCGTCCTTCAACCTCGGGGTGAGCGAGTAGACGAGGCCCTTCAGATCTTCGACGGTCTTGGTTTGCCGGGTCGCCAGCGAGATGCCCGCGGTGGCGAGCAGGCAGACCGTGAACGCGGTCGCGGCGAGCCAGTAGTTCTGCGCCATGTCGCTCGGGAAGGTGATCAGTTGCGCCAGGTAGCCGCCCTTCACGCCGGGCAGGTTGCCCACCGAGAGGGTGACGGCGTGGAAGAGCGCCGAGGTGCCCATGCCCAGGATCAGGCCGATAAATGCGCCGGTGCCCGTGCAGCCCGCCCAGAACATTCCGAGCAGGAAGGTGGCGAACAGCGGGGCGTTTACGAAGCCAAACACCAGTTGAATGATGTCCATCGCGTTCGTCCACATGCTGGCGAAGTAGGCCGCCACGATGCTCAACAAGATACCGATGACTGTGATCGCACGGCCCATCCAGGCGTAATGCTCGTCGCTCTTGTTCGGAGCCAGGTATGCCTGGTAGAGGTCGTACGTCCAGACGGTGTTGAAAGCGGTGACGTTTCCGGCCATGCCCGACATGAACGAGGCGAGCAGCGCGGTAAGCGCAAGCCCGAGCATGCCCGGCGGGCAGTAGCGCTTCACGAGCGAGAGGATGACGCCATCGTAGTCATTTTCCGCGACGGCGTCCTGGATCCGGGTGCGCAGGGCGGCGGCATCGAGCTTGTGGGCCGAGTTCTCGGCGATGATGGCCGCGACCTTGGCCGAGTCCATCTTCATGCCGACAGCCTGGATCACGGCTTCCGTGGAGGCCGGGGCGGCGTTGACGGCAGCGAGGGCCGCCTCCATCCGGGCCGCGTGCACCGGGGGCGAAGGCAGGTGATAACCCGTGCCCGGGAGGACGGCGAGCCCCACCGCGAGCATGCCGGGGAGAATTACCAGCGCCGGGAAGAGCATCTTCGGAATCGCGGCGATGAGCGGCGTGCGGCGGGCGGCGCCCATGTTCCGGGCCGCCATCGCGCGCTGCACGACGAGAAAATTGGTGCACCAGTAGCCGAACGAAAGCACGAAGCCCAGGCCGAAGACCATGGCGAACCAGTCGACGCCCAACGGGTTCTTGGTCGGGCCACCGAGCAACGGCTGCCACGCGCTCGTCCAGGCATTTGCCGCGTAGGTGACGCCTTCGGGCTTGAGCTGCAGGGCGGCGGGATTTTGGGCGACGGTGTGCAACGCGCGCGTCATGGCGTCCCAGCCGCCGATGTCCTTGAGCCCGAGGTAAACCACCGGCGCGAACCCGAGCACAATCATGAAGAACTGGAGCACCTCGGTGTAGATCGCCGAGGTCAATCCGCCCTTCAGCACGTAGAGCAGGACGATGCCCGAGCAAATCCAGAGAGAGAGGTCATAGTTCCATCCGAGGAGCTGGTGGAGCAGCTTCGCGAGGGCGTTCATCGAAATGCCCGAGGCGAAGACGGTCATGACCGCGAACGAGATCGAGTTCAGCGCGCGGACGCGCTCGTCAAACCGCATTTTCAAATACTCCGGCACCGACCGAGCCTTCGAGCCGTAGTAGAACGGCATCATGA
>CAVRNM010000016.1:0-8773 GCA_963722225.1 uncultured Verrucomicrobiae bacterium | reverse complement strand
CCCCGCTGGCCTTGGAAATCACGAAGGTGTTGACTCGCGACCAGTTGGTCCAGTCGATGTCCGCCTCAATATTCCACTGCGGCGTGGGGCGGTAGGAATAGCCGGCGATGACCACCTCGGGAAAGACAAAGGTCGAGGTCGCCGACTCGCCGGGCGCGTAGGGGGAGGCGGTGGCCGTGCCGCTCAAAGCAAACGACGTTTGGTGCTGGTAGGTGAGGCCGAAGGCGTGCTGCTCGGACGGCTGCCAGCGCAGGCCGAGGTTGAAGCCGATGTCAGTGCCGTCGGCCTCGAAACGAAACTCGTCGCCGGGCATCAGGCCGATGCCGCGGCGCAAGTCGACGTTGAGCCGGTTGAACGTGAGGCCGCCGCCCAGCGAGAAGGCGTCGCTGATGCGCCAGGCGGCGACGGGATTCAGCGTGGAGTAAGTTTCCTCGTTCTTGGTGGCAAAGGTGCGAAAGCCGGAGGTGGAGGGCCAGTCAGTCGAAAGGCCGAAGGGGTCGTAGAAGCCCAGCCCCAGCGCCCAGGAGCCGTCTTTCGGTGTCCAAGCGTAGTAGACCTGCGGAATGAGCTGGTCCTGGTGGTTCATGGACGCGCTCGCGCCTTCGGGGGCGCGATAATCGGCCCCGAGGCTGACCAGATAGGCCGTTGCGGAAAAATTCTGTCCGGTCAGCTGAGTGAGGCCGGCGGGGTTGTAATAGACGGCGGCCGGATCATCGGCGGTTGCCACAAAGGCATTTCCACGAGCTGTGGCAAACGCATCCTGAAAGCCCACCTGGGTGCCGGAGGCATTCAAGGCGGCCGGGACCAGAGCGAGGCAGGCGCTGAGGCCAAGAGCCAGGTCGGCCAGCCGATGAATCCGTGGCACCGGTGGTGGCGTGGTGGAGGGGGCAGGTCTGGGAATCATGGGCAGGAGGGAAGATGGATCACAAGGTCGGGGTCGTCGGGCTGGAGGCGGGTATGCACCTCGAGGCGGCCGGCATGCGCCTCAATCACCCGTTTGGCGACGGTGAGGCCGAGGCCCACGCCGGTGTTGCGCGTGGTGAAAAAAGGATCGGTGGCCCGGGCGGCCACCTCGGAACGGAAGCCGGGACCGCTGTCATGCACGCGGAGGGCCAGTTCCGTCCGGCCGTCCGGCCCCACTTCCGACGCGACCGTCACCGTGACCTTGGGCGGATCGGCCGCCGACTGGAGGCTGTTGAGGAAGATTTCCTGCAGGGCGTGCAGCAGGCTCGGACGGTGGCAGCGCACCGACGCGTGAAGCACCTCGCTCCGGATTTCGAGTTCGCCCGCGTCCTGACCGAGGAAATCGCGGGAACGCTTGAAGCTTTTCCGGAGGAGATCGTCGAGCGGCAGGGCATCGGTGGGGCCGCCTTCCGTCTGCGCCAGGAAGAGCATCTGCTCGGTGAATCGCTGGATCCGGCCCGTTTCGCGGGTCAGGGCGTGCTTCAGGGAATCGCGAAATTCTGCATTATCGATATCGGTGTCGAAGAGCTGCTCGTGAGTGGTGAGCGGGACGAGCGAGTTGCGGATCTCGTGCGCGAAGCGCCGGGCGATCAAACCGATGAGCTTGAGGTTGGAGGCCTCGATCTCGGCGCGCTGCGCCGCCCTGACCTGCGTGAAATCTTCCAGCAGCAGGAGCGCCGCCTGCGGCAGCTGGGCCTTCTCGGTGGGGAAGGGAATGAGGGAAACGCGGAAGACCCGGTCGGTCCCACCGGGGTGCTCATAGGAGAACGGCGCCACGCTTTGCCCGCCCTCCACGACTTCGCGCAGGCTCTTGGCCAGGAGCGGCGGCAGCTCGGCGAATTCGAGATGGGCGGAGGCGGGCCCGGGTTCCGCCAGAAACCGGCGGAAGGCGTGGTTGGCAAACAGGACCGTGAGATCCGAGCCGACCACCAGCGCGCCGCTGGTCATGGCGCCGAGCACGTCGGAGAAAAGGCGGTGGCTGCCGGCCAATTGATGATGCAACCAGGAATTCTTCACGGCGAGCCCCAGCTCCTCCATCAGGTGGTAGAGGAGCAACAACTCTGCGTCGGTAAAGGGAGTGCCGGTGATGCGCCCGCCCAGCAGAGCGATCCCAATCGTGCGTTCGCGGTCATTGACCGGCAATGCGATCTCGCAGCCGAGAATGTCGAACTCGCGTTTCAGGCGGGGGTCTTCGGCGAAGAAGGGGGCGGAGCTTTCGGCGCCGAGGCGGATGATCCGGCCCGTCTGGGAAATGCGCTGGCCCAGTCCGCTCTTTCGGGAGAGTTCAAAACAGTCAATCAACTCGGCGGGCAGGCCCACGGCGCCGGCGCAGATGAGCCGCTGGGGATCATGCGTCGCGGGAATTCCCAGGGAGGCGGCCGGGGGTGGCGCTTCGAGAAAGATCGCGATCCTGGCCGTTCCAATGATCTCTCGCAGCTTGATCACAAAATGCCCGGTGAATTGCCGGTAATCGAGCGAATAGCTAAAAACCTGCGAAAAATCCCGCATGACCGTGAGCGCCGAGGTGAAGAGCGCCGGGGTGCCGGCTGCTCCGGCGGTGGAAAACGGCGGTGCGGAGGCGGGTCGGCCGGCAGCGGGCGTTGGCCGGGCGCTCCGCATCGCCAGCCGTTGAATGACAGCCAGAAAAGTGGGCTGGTCACAGGTCGGAGCGAGCACGAGGTCCGCGCCAGCCAGGTAAGCGGTCCGTTCTCCCTCCGGGGAGCCTTGTCGTCCGGCAATGACCAGCGGGCAGTCGACCGCCGCGGCGCGAAATTCGGCAATGGCCCATTGAGCGTCCGCGGAGAGCTCCTCCACCACCAACAGACAGACATCGAACATTCCCGCATCGAGCAAGGGCCGGGCGGCCGCCAGATTCTGGGTCCTCAGGGATTTGAATTCGACCGAGGCGGAGGGAACCGCGATTGGCGGAATTGGAACGTTCTCCCCGGCAATGATGAGAAGATGAATCACTGCAATAGCTCAATTGCCAGCATGAGGGATAGGGCGCATGACCAGTTGGTGTAACTAATTGGCATTTGCGAATAACAAGGCAACGGAAAAGTGGACTATTTGAGGCGGAAACTAGGGGGCTGTCGGACTTCCGCCTGGCCAGCCTCCTACTGGCAAGACCGCCCAATCCAACCGGAGGGAAGGGCAGAATCTCGGCGATCTTTACAGGAGTTGGAGTCATATTGGCTCATCGGATCTTATTCCCTGCTCAATGAAAGGGGCGGTTTTGCTCTTAGCAGCCTGAAGGGCTCGCAGCCCGACAGGCTGCTAGCCCGCAAGGATGAGGGCTAGCAGGGCAGGCAGGCGGGGCCAGACGAGTTGAGCGTTGCATTTGCCCATGGATTGCAGTCTCTTCTAAAGAATCCGGGAGCGGATGCGACACGTCTTCACAATTGCAGCGACATCTCCTCGAGGCGGCTGGAGTCACAGCGCACCAATGCTTGGCTCACGCCAACACCCCGGTCCATCGCTGCCTCCCTGAGTCAATTACCCTGCCATGCTGGCTGATTCATCCCAGGTCGAAACGGGACAAATCCGCACGGATTTCGTCACCTATCAGAATCGGACGGGGCTGCGCATTGCCGCCTGTCTTGATCACGCCGGGGGCGACATGCGAGCCCGGCCGTGGGTGCTGATGGCGCCGAAATACGGGGAGACAAAGAAGACCACGCTCCACCTTGCTTATCATCTGGTTGCAAACGGGTTGAATGTGCTGCGTTTTGATCCGACCAACCACGTGGGCGAGAGTGAAGGGCGGATGCTCGATTTTACCATGCCGGGTGCGGTCGCCGATGCCATCGCCGGGCTGGACTTCCTTGAGGCCAGTTTCGGGGTGAATCAGGTGACGGCGGTGGCCAACAGCCTCTCGGCCCGATGCATGTTGCGGGTGGCCGCGGAGGATTCCCGCATCCAGAAGCTCATCTGTGTGGCGGGGGTGGTCAACCTGATTGCAACGATCCAGGAGATCAACAAGGAGGATCTTCTCGGGTTGCATCGACAGGGCCACCACTGGGGCATCACCGACTTCCTGGGATTCGACATCAACGGAGATGTTTTTCTCGAAACGCTGATCCAATCAAGGCTTGGCGATCTGGAGGGATCGGTCGAGGACGCGGCTCGATTGAAAATGCCGTTTGTTTTCTTTTACGCGGCGCGGGACGTCTGGGTCAGCAAACTCGAGGTGGAGCAGGTGGTGGCGGCCAATTCGCGCGGACAGTTGGTGCCGGTGGCGGCGGCGATGCACGAGGTGCGGGAGAATCCGCAGGCGGCCCGGCAGCTTTTCGAACAGGTGGTCTGGACCTGCCTGCATGACGAGCCTTACCCCGGGGACGGTGCGGCCAATCTGCGCATCCCGGACAAGAAGCTAATTCTGGCGCAGAATCGCCGGGAACGGGACCGCATGCGCCGTTCCGAGTCGCCCGTGGAAACCGAGTCCGAGTTTTGGTCGAAATACCTTCAGAAATATAGCATTTTGGAGAAAGCCTCGGATTACCGGACGTATTTGGACCTGGTGGGCCGGCTTTGCGGGACCCTGTCCCCCGGGGCGCTCGTTCTGGACGCCGGCTGTGGCAACGGCCTTTTTGGCTTGTGGGTGTTGCGCGAGGTCTGGCAGCGGCACGCCCTGGTTCCGGGAGACGAGCCGCTCATCTACGTCGGGCTGGATCTGACGCAACGCGGCCTGGCCGACGCGCTGGACAATCACCTGGGCTGGAGGCAAAAGCTTCACCGCTCCGCCACGGCCCGGGGAGTCTCCCCGCCGGGTCTGCAATATTTTCTCATCGATTTCGACCGGCTGCGCGATGAGCCTGGCGCAGCGAGCCAGCTGCCGTTCCAGGAGGGGACATTCGACGTCATCTGCTGCAGCCTCGTCCTGTCCTATCTCAAGCGACCGCAAGGGCTGCTCCTGGAACTCTACCGGGTGCTCCGGCCGGGCGGAGTGCTGATCGTGTCGAGCATGAAGCCGAATTGCGACCTTTCGATCATCTATCGCGACGCGTTGGCGACGAATGTCACCGCGGAGGACATCGAGGCGGGGCGGAATCTGCTGCGCGCGGCCGGCAAGATCAAATTAAAGGAAGAGATCGGCTACTACACGTTCTACACGCAGGCCGAGCTGGCGGAGCTCGTGATGGACGCCGGGTTCAATGTGCTGGAATCGTGCTTGTCGCTGGGCGAGCAAGCCGTGGTGATCAAGGCGGGGAAATGACGAGATACCTGATAATCTCGTCTTTTCTCAATTTTGTCGCCGCCCTGTTGGTGACGTTCGCCGTGGTCTTGCGCGGGCGCAAGAACCAGCTGGCGCGGCGGTTTGGCTTTTTTTCCCTGAGCCTCGGAATCTGGTCCGCCGCCTATTTCTTGTGGCAGATCTCCGTGGATGCCGACCGGGCGCTGTTCCTGTCGCGGCTGCTGATGGATGCGGCCTACCTGATTCCCGTCACCTACCTGCATTTCGTGGTGGATCTCTGCGGCGAAAAGCGACCCTGGTGGATCCGGATCGGGTACGGCACCGCGCTGGTCTTTGTCGCGGCTAATTCGACGCCGTTCATGATCACCGGCGTCAAGCCGACCTTCGACCTTCCTTTCTGGCCGCGGGCGGGCCCCGGCTTTGCCCTCTACCTGGGACTGTTCGCCGTTTACACCGGGGAGGCGGTGCGGCTGTTGCACCGGCAGGCGCGCGTTTCCTCGGGTGCCCGGGCGACGCAGCTCTGGCACATTTTCTTTGCCACGCTGGTCGGCTTCGCGGGCGGAGCGACGAATTTCCCGATGTGGTACAACATTCCCGTGCCGCCCGTGGGCAATGCGCTCGTCTTCATTTACCTGGTGACGGTGGCGAATGCGGTGACCCGCTACCAGCTGCCGCTGGCCACCTACGATTTCGTGCTGGCGGCGGTGTACATGGGAATAAGCGCCACCGTGTCCATCTTCTTTCTCCTGGTATACGTGGTCGCCTCGTCGCTGCAGGGGGTGGTGCTCACCTCGGCCGACCTGCTCAACGGCTTCCTGCTGGGCATGGTCGTGAGCCTGTTCTTTTTCTGGATCGTGCCGCGATTGAAGGAAAGCACCGAGCGCATCCTCGAGCAGACTTACCTGCGCAAGCGCATCGGCCGGCGCAGCCGGCTGAAGGGGCTGGCCGAGCAGATCTGCACGATTGGCGCGGAACAGGAGATCTTCGACACGACCGTGCGGGAGATCGCCGGCGCCATGGGTTTCGCCCATCTCGGCCTCTTCGTTCGCGGCGAATTCAACGAGGTGTACCTCTTGCGCGCCGAGTTGGGCTGGGGGCGGGACGGCTACACCCTGACGACCCTGGGCGCCGACACCCGGCTGGTGCGCGTGCTCGCGCAGCGCCAGATTCCCGTTATCTTCGACGGCTCGGAGGTCGAACTGCCTCCCGAAACCTTGAATGAGATCGAGGTGACGCGAAAAGAGATGCCCTTCGAGGCGGCGTTTCCCATCCTGGCGGAAGGCTTTCTGCTGGGAGTGCTCGTCCTCAGCGCGCGGGAGAATCGCGAGCGCTACACGGAAGTTGACTTCTCCCTGCTGGAAACCGTCTGCCTGCAGCTGGGCGTCACCCTGCGCGCGCGCCAGCTGGAGCGCCGCGCCAGCCAGACGGAAAAACTCATCTCGCTGGGCACGCTGGCCGCCGGGCTCGCGCATGAACTGCGCAATCCGCTGGTTTCGATCCAGACTTTTTCCGCGCTGCTCAAGGAGCACGGCCACGAGCCGGAATTCCACCAGGAGTTTGGCGCGGTCATCCAGCGCGACGTGGGACGCATCGCCAGCATCGTGGAGAATGTCGCCGCGTTCGCCGAAAGCAGCACCGTCCCGTTCTCCGCGGTGAAGATCGAGGAGGTCATCAACGGGGTCATCGAGATCGTGCGATCCGAACTGACGCGTTCCGGCGTGCAATTCCGGTTGGAAGAGCCGTGCAGCCAGCTGCCCGTGCATGGGAATTACAGCCAGTTGTTGCAGGTGTTCCTCAATCTCCTGCAAAACGCCTTGCATGCCCTCGAGGGCCGGGCGGACGGCCGCATTATTGTGACGGTGGAAGCGCGGGTGGGCGACCTGCCCAAGCCCATGCTGTGCATCAAGATCTCGGACAACGGCTGCGGGATCGATCCGGCCCTGGTGCACCGCGTCTTTGAGCCCTTCACCACCACCAAGTCGACCGGCGACCGCCGCGGCGCCCGCGGAATGGGATTGGGACTCGCCATCGTCCGCCGCATCATCCAGTACCATCAGGGAGCGATTGAGGTGACGAGCGAACTCGGAAAAGGCACCACGTTCCAAGTCTACCTTCCGGTCCACGAATAATCTCCATGCCCCCCCGGGACGCCAGCACGCTGCCAGTCCAAGGAATGTCCGGGCCCCGGACCATGTCTGGCCCGGCCGCGCTGCGCGCGCTGACCAGGGCCTTCGCCCACCTGGAGGACTTCAACGGATTTGTGGCCGGCCTGCAGGCCGCGCTCGACCAGGCCGAGTGGTTTGGCCGCGTCCGGCTGGAATTGGAGGATCGGCCCGGAAGCGGAGAGGGGAGGTTTCTGCTTGGCGAGATGGCCCTGCCGATCCAGGGCGCGGCGGGTCCGCATGGCGTGTTGCGCGCGACCGGCCGCGATGGACCCCGCACCTTCCGGCCCGAGGACCTCCATCTCCTGTCGGGGCTGGCCGACTTTCTGGCCGTCGTGCTCGACTGCGCCCAAGGGTGGCGCGAGGTGGAGCGCCACCGCCAGCTGCTGGGCTTGTTGCTCAACCAGGCGCCGGTCGGCATCCTCGCCTTCGACCGCCAGCACCGGGTGGCCGCCGGCAATGACCTGGCGCGGCGGTGGCTCGGCGGGGGCGATGATCTCTGGGGCGCCTTGCAGGCGGCTTTGCCCGCCGAAGTGCGGGCCGGTGATCCGGCGCCGCGGGCCTCGTTTCACCTGCGCATCGACGGCCGGCTGGTGTATTGTGAATTGCGGAGTCCCGCCGGGAGCGACGGCGCCGGGGGGTGGGTCGTGGTCATGACCGACCTGACGGCCGACCAGGCCCGCCTGCTTGACGCCCTGCACCGGGAGACCTACCGGTGCCAGTGGTTGCGACGGCGGCTGGGTTTCGTCCTGGTGGAATCGCACCGCGTCGCCGGGGGCGTCCTGCAGCATTTGCCCGAGCTGCGCGCCAGCCTGCCCGCGGCGGTCGTGGCCGGTCCTTATGACGCGAACCGCGCCGGGCTGGTGTTTCCAGAAATGGGACGGGCCGCGATCGTGGCCTGCTTGCGCCGGCTCAAGCCGCTGCTGGAAGACGACGCCCTCCGCGCCGGCCTGGCCGAACTGGGCCGGGAGGGCGGCGAGCCGGAGAAATTGCTGCAGACGGCGCTGGTCCGCCTGCGGCCGCTGGACGAGATTCTGCGGCCGGCCTTGCTGCTGCATGACGACAATTCGGCGGTCAACGACACCCTGGCCTACGTGCTGGGCGGCGATTTCGAGCTGGTGAAGAGCACGAGCGAGGAACGCACCCGGCAATTGCTGCGGACGCGGGACTTCGATGCGCTCATTACCGAGGTAGACCTGCGCGGCGCGAGCGGACTGGAACTGGCCCGTCTGGCGGGCGACCTGCAGCCCGGCATCCACACGTTCTTCACCGCCATCTCGGAGCTGGCGGCGGAAGCGGTCCGGGCCCAGGAGCCGGTGGATGCCGTGGTCTTCCGCAAGCCCTTCGACGCGCGCCTGCTGGGACGAACCGTGCGGGAAAAACTGGGTCTTTAGCCAGCCGGAACTGGAAAGCCAATGTGGAACTCAGGAATCCGGGGAACCTGAGGGCAGGT
>CAVRNM010000015.1:0-4316 GCA_963722225.1 uncultured Verrucomicrobiae bacterium | reverse complement strand
TCGTGTTATGTTGGCGTCTCGACTTCAGTTCCGTCTTGCTGATCGATGCCTTCACTGACCACGTCTTCGCCGGCAACCCTGCCGGGGTCGTGCCGTTGGAAAGCTGGCTGCCCGACCAGGTCATGCAGCGCATTGCGTTTGAGAATGGACTGTCCGAAACGGCCTTCTTCGTGCGCACAGGCGCCGATCGTTTTCACCTTCGCTGGTTCACGCCCGCCATCGAGGTCGAATTGTGCGGCCACGCCACGCTCGCCAGCGCGTTCACGCTCTTCGCTCATCTCGACCAGCCGGGCGACGCCGTCACCTTCGATTCGCGCAGCGGCCCGCTGTCGGTGGCGCGCTCGGGCGGACGACTGGAACTGGATTTCCCGGCGCAGCGGGCCGGAGCCGTCGCCGCGCCAGCGGCCCTCCTCCAGGCCCTGGGTTGCGATTTGGAGTTCTGCGGACGGGCGGAAACCCGCTGGCTTTGCGTCCTGCGGAGCGCTGACGAGGTGCGCGAGCTGCAGCCGGACCACGCGCGGTTCGCCCAGATCCGACCCGGCCGCATCATTGTCACCGCGCCGGGCGACGACGACTGCGACTTTGTCTCACGATTCTATGCTCCCGACGCCGGCGTTGCCGAGGATCCCGTGACCGGTTCGGCCCATTGCACGCTCACGCCTTACTGGAGCGAGCGCCTGCGCAAGACGACGCTGCACGCCAGGCAGGTGTCCGCCCGCGGCGGCGAACTCTGGTGCGCCCTGGCGGGCGACCGGGTGAAGATCGCCGGGCACGCCGTCACTTACCTCCGCGGCGAGCTGACTGTTTAGCGGGCCCCCGGATTCTGTGTCCTCCGGCCGCTGAGGAAAAATGGCCGGGCCATTCTTCCGTTCCGCTCTGCAGGAAAACGGCGCGAGACGGCATGGCTTGTCTCCCTGCGGTTTGGGCGCGTCGGGGGAAACGTGCATGCAAGCTGTACTTGAGTCAGCCTAGATCACGGGGCACTGTACTGGTCACATTCCTCCGCGACTGCTGCTGCTGTAGGCACTCATCCGGACGTAATCTGTCGTTCCGCTGCCATGACCTCCTCCCTGCTCGCCTCCGTCCCAGTCCCGCCGACCAGCCCTCCCGACGTCGGGCCGCCTTCGCACCGCCCCGCGCCCGGCGGCCCTTCGTTGGCCGTCGCTCGAACTGGGGGAGGCGCGACCCAGCCGCTCTACGCGGAACTCGCCTCATCTCTGCTCCGGCTCATCGAGCAGGATACGCTCCGGCCGGGCCACCGCGTTCCGTCCGTCCGGCGGATGTCGCTGCAGCGCGGGGTCAGCATTTCCACGGTGCTGCAGGCCTACACCGTCCTCGAGAACCGCGGCTACCTCGAGGCGCGACCGCAAAGCGGCTACTACGTCCGGCCCCGCCCCCTGCTCAGCGTGCCGGAACCCCGCATGGCCCGGCCCATGGCGCGCCCCGCCTACGTGAGCCTGAGCGACCTGACGGCGCAGATGCGCACCCTGGCGTTGGATGCGAACTATGTGCCATTTGCCACCGCCTGTCCGGACCACTCGCTCTTCCCGACGAAGAAACTCGCGCGGCTGCTCGGGTCCGTGAGCCGGGGCGATCCCACCCTGGTGGGCCGGTACGCCATGAATTGGGCCTATGAGCCGTTGGCCCGCGAGATCGCGCGGCGCTATCTTCTCGCCGGCGCACCGCTCGATCACCGCGAGCTTGTCATCACGGTGGGATGCACGGAAGCCATCAATCTTTGCCTGCGCAGCGTCACGCGCCCGGGGGACATCGTCGCATTGGAAACCCCCGCCTATTTCGGGTTCCTTGAGATCATCGAGAGCCTGAACCTCAAGGCGCTGGAAATCCCGACCGACCCGCGCGAGGGGATCTGCCTGGACGCCCTGCGCACAGCGCTCGGGCAGAACGACATCAAGGCCGTCCTCGTCATGCCGAGCTTCCAGAATCCGCTCGGCTCCTGCATGCCGGACGCGAAAAAGGAGCGCCTGTGCCGCCTGCTCGCCGACTTTGGCGTGCCTGCCATTGAAGACGACATCTACGGCGATCTCCAATTCTTCGACCGTCGGCCCAAGCCGCTCAAAGCCTGGGACACCGAGGGTCTGGTCATGCTCTGTTCCTCGTTCGGCAAGACGCTGGCCCCCGGCTTCCGGATCGGCTGGACGGCCCCGGGGCGCCAGTTCGAACGGGTGCGCCACCTGAAGTTCACCAACACGATCGGCACCCCGGTGTTGTTGCAGAAGGTGCTCGCCGATTTCTTGCGCGACGGCGGCTACGATCACCATCTGCGCTCCATCCGCCGGGCCTACCAGAACCTGATGCGCCTTTTCTCGCAGGCAATCGTGCGTCACTTTCCTCGGGGCACGCGTTTCAGCCGCCCCAGGGCAGCATGATCCTCTGGCTGGAACTGCCGGCGGGCGTCGACTCGCTGAAACTCCACGCGGACGCGCTCCGGCACCGGATCAACACGGCGCCCGGGCCGTTGTTCTCCGTGAAGGACCGCTACCACAACTGTCTCCGCATGAACTGCGCAATGCCCTGGACCGCCGAGATCGAAGCGGCGTTGAAGACCCTGGGCGACCTGGCGAAAAAACAACTGTAGGAAACCACGGCCAGCCAGCCCGGCGGTTTCCCATTTTGCCATGTCCTCATCCCCATCCGCTCCCTCGCGCACCGCCCTGGCGATCGCCTTTGCCGTCCTCTATATTGTCTGGGGCAGCACCTATCTCGGCATCCGCCTGGCCGTCGCCACCCTCCCCCCTTTCTTGATGGCCGGCTCCCGGTTCCTGGTCGCGGGCGGCCTCATGGTGGGATGGGTGACCGCGACCAGTGGATTCCGGGCTACGGCGCACCAGTGGCGCGACAACGCCGTGATCGGCTCATTTCTGCTTCTCGGGGGCAACGGTCTCATTTCCTGGGCCGAACAATTCATCCCGTCCGGCCTGACGGCGTTGCTCGTGGGCGCCCAACCCCTGATGATGGTGGTGACAGAATGGATCTGGTCCGGTGGTCACCGTCCCACGAGATTCACCTGGGTGGGCCTGATCTTCGGCTTCGCCGGCGTGGCCTGGCTCGCGTCCCCGTGGCAGCATGCCGCCGATGGCGGCCTCAACCTGGGCGGGCTGGCGGCGATTCTCACTGGATGCATCTGCTGGGCATTTGGTTCGATTTACGGCCGCCGGGTGCGCCAGCCCGCCGAGACGCTCACGGCCGCCGCGATGCAGATGCTCGGCGGCGGCGTGGCCCTGATGTTCGTCGCTCTGCTGCATGGCGATTTCGCCCGGTTTGCGCCCACGGCCGTCTCCGCCGGCTCCTGGCTGGCCTTTGGTTATCTCATCGTCATGGGATCGCTCGTCGGGTTTTCGTGTTTTGTCTGGTTGATGAAGCACAGCACGCCAACCCGGGTTTCGACGTACGCCTACGTGAACCCGCTCGTCGCCGTCTTTCTCGGCTGGCTGATCGTCGGCGAGCCCATCACCGCCCGCACGCTCGCCGCCGCAGCGGTCATCGTCGTATCCGTCGCGATCATCACGACCCAGCGAAGCCGCGGCGCCGCCCGCCCAGCGGCCAGCCTCGCCCCGCCCGGTTCCGGCAAACCGGCGGGCGCGCTGGACATCGGGCGTTCTTCGCTGAAGGTTGGCGGTTCCTCCGAATGACCACCATCCGCCTCGCCGCAACCGACGTTGAAATCGCCCGCTGCTTTCCGGTCATGCAGCAACTCCGTCCCCATCTTGGCCCCGCCGGCTTCGTCGCGCGCGTCCGCGCCATGCAAACGGAGGGTTTCGCCCTCGCCTTCCTGGAAGACGATGCCGGAGCGGTGCGCGCCGTCGGCGGCTTTCGCGTCCAGGACATGCTCGCGTCTGGCCGCACCCTGTACGTCGATGACCTGGTAACCGACGCCGGAAGCCGCTCCCTCGGCTACGGGCGGCAGTTGCTTGACTGGCTGGTCGCGCGGGCGCGAGCCCAGGGATGTCACATGTTCTCCCTCGATTCCGGTACGCATCGCCACGAGGCGCACCGTTTCTATTTTCGCCAGCGCCTGCGGATTTCTTCATACCATTTCTCCCTCCCGCTGGCGGATCCGCCGGCCTGAACCGCCCGGGCTAGGGCGCAGGTTTATCCGGATCATCAGCACGCCGCCCGGGCCGCTTCGGCCCGGCTCGCTTGGCTCGGCACTATCGGCATGCCGTGCTTCATCCTGAAGGCGCCATGCCTTGCAACCTATTCATCTTTCCCTCTGTGGTGAAACAGCGCTTGCGGCATAGCCGCGGTTGCCCGACCTCGGGCCTGTCCACCTAAGCCTCGGCAAAAGCGGGACC
>CAVRNM010000014.1:0-4384 GCA_963722225.1 uncultured Verrucomicrobiae bacterium | reverse complement strand
TATCTTGTTATGCCTAACCCTTATCTCGTTCAGTTAGGGTGTCTGCTAGCTCCGCAAGACGGTTAAACTTTCCCCGGCGGCCGTTCGTCGATTCCAGTCCTATGGTCGGAGGCACAAGTTGCGGGACTTCTCCGCTGCGATCGAAGCGGCTTCCACCACGCTCTAGCCAGCGTGGGGCGGTCCCCAGCGCTCGCAGCGGGCCGACGGATCGCGACCTTGTCCGGATCACAAGCACCCAAAGAATCGCGGGCAATCCGCCCAAGCGGTCTCTTGTAACAGCCGCCGCGTCAGCTCCGCGGCGATTTGAACCCGCCCGGTGAACTAACCGTGGGCAGGATGGCAATTGTCTTAAATCGGCGAGGCGGTCCGGGGAAGACGGTGAAATAGGCGGGTTGGCAGCTTGTGTTCGGAACGGCATTCTGTTGCGGTTCCGTCAACTTCCTCCAATCATGCGCCTGTTTTTGACCCTCATGGCTGCGGCCGGCTTCACTGCTTCATCAATGGCTGAGAAGACCCAGGATTGTTCGTCGTGCCGAAAGGCGATTATCCTGAGCGGCGAGTTTGCCTATCAGGGTCTCCCCGCCGGAACGACTATCGAAAGTGCATTGCCCGACGCCGCATTTTCGACGACGGCGTTTGGCGACAGCTTCGAAGCCACGGTGATGGGCCTCGCTCCGGGTGACTACGCCTTGGAGGTCGACATGGCGGAAACCGTGGTCCACGGCGAAGGCCAGCGTCTCATCGATATCTCCCGCAACTGGAAACCCCTGGTTGAGTCGCTCGACATCTTCAAAGCCGCCGGCGGCGCTGCCCGGGCCTATCGTTTTCAAGCCCCGCTCATGGTGGTGGATGATCCCTTCGGCTGGCCCGTGGTCATTCAGTTTCAGGGGCGCAAGGGCGCAGCCATGTTCAATGCCATCCGGATCCGGACCGCCACGGGCGGAGTGATCGCGGAAATCACCGCCGCCGATCTCCAGGCTTCGGAACCGCCCGGCGCGGAACAGATCCCCACCGTGGCGGCAGCGCCCATTTATCGGGATCCGTCACGGCCGGCGGACCAGCGGATCGACGATCTGATCCGGCGGATGTCCCTGCGCGAGAAACTCGGGCAGATGATCAACTCGGCCGCCGCGATTCCGCGTCTGGGAGTTCCGGCCTACGATTACTGGAACGAATGCCTGCACGGAGTCGCGCGCGCGGGTCTGGCCACTTCCTTCCCACAGGCAATCGGAATGGCGGCAACCTGGGATCCCGACCTTGCTCCACGGCGTCGCCGACGTCATCGCCACGGAAGCGCGCGCCAAGCACCACGATGCGGTTCGACGAGGAGACTTCGAGCGTTACTTCGGACTCACTTTCTGGTCCCCCAACATCAACCTCTTCCGCGATCCGCGCTGGGGCCGCGGCCAGGAAACCTACGGCGAAGATCCCTTCCTGACCAGCCGCCTTGCGGTGGCGTTCATCACCGGCCTGCAGGGAGACGACTCGCGCTACGCGAAGGCGCTGGCGTGTGCGAAGCACTTTGGCGTCCATAGCGGACCGGAGCCGACGCGCCATATCTTCAATGCGGTGCCGTCGGAGCAGGATTTCTACGACAGTTACCTCCCCCACTTTGAAGCCGCGGTCCGCGAAGGCCATGTGGGCGCCGTGATGAGCGCGTACAACCGGGTCTACGGCGATTCGGCGACCGCAAGTCCGTTGCTGCTGACCGAACTGCTGCGGAAGCAATGGGGCTTTCAGGGGCACGTGGTCTCGGACTGCGATGCCGTGGCGGATATCTGGTCGACACATCGGATCGTGTCCACGCCCGAGGAGGCGGTCGCGCGCGCCATCAAGGCCGGATGCGATCTCAATTGCGGCGATCAATACTATGCGCTGGGCCGGGCGCTGCAGAAGAACCTCCTGACGATCCAGGATATCGACCAGGCGTTGCACTGGATCCTGGCGGCGCGTTTCCACCTCGGCATGTTTGACCCTGATTCGCTGGTCCCGTACGCGCAGATCCCCATGTCGGAAGTCGATTCGCCCGCGCATGCGGCGCTGGCGCTGAAAGCGGCGGAGGAGTCGATCGTGTTGCTCAAGAACTCCGGCGTTTTGCCCCTGGACCGAAGCCGGCTGAAACGTCTGGCCGTGATCGGCGCGAACGCCGATGTCATTCCGATGCTGCTCGGGAACTACAACGGCACCCCGTCGCATCCCGTCACGGTCCTGCAGGGCATCAAGGAGGCAGCCGGCCCGGGAATCGAGATCGTCTCCGCGATCGGGTGCCCGCTCGCGCTCCACAAGGGCGAATCGCCTGCTGCGCATTCGGCCGAGTTCAAAGCGGCGGTGCAACTCGCCCAGACCGCCGATGCGATCATTTACGTTGGCGGCATCGACTCACAGCTGGAAGGCGAGGAAATGCAGGTCGACTATGACGGTTTCAGCGGCGGCGATCGCACCAAGATCGAATTACCCGCCGTGCAGACGGCGCTGCTCCAGGCACTGCAGGCCACCGGACGGCCGGTCGTTTTCGTCAACTGCAGCGGCAGCGCGATGGCGATGCCGTGGGAGGCGGCGAACCTGCCGGCGATTCTCCAGGCCTGGTATCCGGGACAGGCCGGCGGGACCGCAGTGGCACGCGTGCTGTTCGGCGACCTCAATCCGTCCGGGCGGCTTCCCGTCACCTTCTATCGGGCGACCGCCGATTTGCCGGCATTTGCGGATTACTCGATGGCCAACCGCACCTACCGGTTCTTTGCGGGACAGCCGTTGTTCCCATTCGGTCATGGGCTCAGCTACACCCAATTCCGATACGGCGCCGCCCAGCCGGCCCGGGAGAGTGTCGCGGCGTCGGGCCTCGTCACAGTCAATCTGGAACTGACCAACGCCGGCGCGCTCGGTGGGGACGAGGTCGTCCAGATCTATGGTCATCGCGTTGGCGCGGAAAACCCGCACTTGCCGCGGCAACGCCTTTGCGCCTTTCAGCGCGTCAGCCTTGGCCCGGGGCAGCGTGCCCCCGTGACGATCTCCTTCCCCGCCAGCAACCTCCGCCATTGGGACACGCAAACCAAGGCCTATGTCGTCGACGCCGGCGTTTACGAGCTTCGCATCGGGGCGTCGTCGGCCGACATCCGCCAGACCGTCATGATTCGGGTCGAGCCGTAGGGCTCCAGATTGCAGTCGGTGTGAATCCCCGACGTAGTTCTGCGAACTATCCGGCGCAAGGTTGTTGGGCGGGGTCGCCGCATCCCGCCTTGCTCGACCAATCGGCGGGATTTGGCGATCCCACCCCGCATTTATTGAGCATTCAGTATAGAACGGATACCGTTTTCAGAGCGAAAATCCGCATCCATTCCTTTGTGAAAGATCAATAGTCGCATTGTTGCGGCCCAGAGCGTTTTGAGGACAAGCCGCACCACCCCGCCGGTTACCGCATCATGAAAAATTCAATTGTAGTCGTATAATTTCGGATCGCGGGTGGGAGGGTCGCGGCGGAGGCGGAATCGGTGCCGGGGTTCCTTCGGATCGGCCGAGGGCTTCGTGTCACCGCCGGGACCCACGCCGTAAGGGTCCTCGGGCTCTCCGCCCTCCCCGTCGCCACTGGTGTCGCCCATCGCCGACTCCAGTTGGTCGGGATCGGCGCCTTCCTCGAGTTTGCGCACGACTTCCTCCATCTCGCCGTCGAGCTTTTCTCCGGTCAGGTCGGACATGCGCCGCATCATCCGCCCCATGGCGCGAGGATCGTTCTCATCAACATTGGCAAATTCGCCTTCCATGGCCGCCATCGCAGCCTCCATCCGGGCGTCCTCCGCTGGGTCTGCGCCCGCTGCCGGTCCCACTCCTTCCGCGCCCTTGCCCTCCTTTTCCGTCTTCCGGGTCCGACCGGTGACGGCAAACGCGGAAACGATCTTCTTCATGCGAAAAGCCGGATTGTCCGGGCATTTCGGGATCGTCTGGCCCTGCGCCAGCGTCTTGGCGAAAAACGAATAGATCCGATGGTTATCGGGACAGTAATACTCGTAGATCGGCATACGCGATGTGTCTAGTGATCCGGGACATTTTCGCAAGCGCCGGAGCGCGATCTGGTACACCCTCCTCCCTACAAACCGCTGCCCTTCAATCCGGCGGCAGATCCAGCTGGTGGCCCCGGCGAACCACGGCCGCGGGGCCGCGTTTGTTCAGGCGGTCGAGCACTCCGGCGAGCCGGCGCCGTTTCTCATCGGCCTCCGCGAACATTTCGAGTTGCGCCGGACCATCCTCCACTCCCGAGAACCGCACGCTGACCAATCGCAACGGCCGACGCCGGGTCCAGGCCTGGCGCAGCAGCGGGCGGACCAGCGGGTAGAACGGGGTCTCCAGGTCGCTCGCCGCGCCCAGGCTCCGCCCGGCGCTCAAGCAATGG
>CAVRNM010000013.1:0-10120 GCA_963722225.1 uncultured Verrucomicrobiae bacterium | reverse complement strand
TCCTTTTTTGGTCGAAGGTGACGGTGAAATTGCGGGAGCAGACCGCCGCCGATGGAGGAAAGCTGTCCGTCCACATTGACAATGGGAGCTCCGACGACGTAGGCGCCAACGGTGAGCGACTGGGCCAGGCGTCCGGTCATCCCGACTCGGTCGCCGGCCAGGGTGGCCATCAGCACTCCCGGCTTCGGGCCGGAGAGGAAAGTGGGATGAAGCCCCACCGTGTTCAGGCTCAGCGGGGCGTCGCTCCCGGAGTCGACCAACGCAACCAGCGACTCGGCGCCGAGCTGGATGGGGATGAGCGGGGTGTTCTGTTCGTTGTTAAACGGGATCGTGACGCCCGGCTGCGCCGTGGGCACACCGTAGGGCGTGATGATGATCTGGGACTGCAGGTAGTCGAGGGTCAGCAAAGTCTCGCGGAACAGAGGGAAGCCGAGCACACCGTCGATCCGGATGCCAAGGTGGTTGGACAAGTCGGTGAGATCGTGGGTGAGCGCCCGGACGCCTTCAAAGCGCGCCGAGCCGAGCTGCAGGCGTTTCAAGATGACCGGATTAAGCAGCTTCACTTCGCCATTCGCGCCCCGCACGCGCATGGGCGTCTGGTTGGCCGGGGTCCGGCCGCCGAAGTGTTTCACCAAGTCGGGGGTCACCAACGTGACCGACGAACCGGTATCGACAATGAAATGATAAGAACTGTGCTTGTCGGCCGGGGCTTCGATGACGAGGAAATTTGACACGAGGGTGGCGGGCAGGACGGTTTGCGCCGACTCCATGCTGGTGTGGCGCGGAGGCAGGTGGAAAGTGGCGCAGCCCGGGAACAGCAGCCCGACAAGCACCAGGATGACCAGCCCGGGAAGACGGACACCGGCGATGTGAGCCGGCGGTTCGGGATGGGCGGACCGTGCTGGTGGCTCGATGGAGGGCGGCAAGCTCATTTCTTTGGCTGGGGCAGGCGCAGGCTGACTCCGACGGGGACAAGGAGAAGAATGCCGGTAAAGAAATAAAGAAATGGCCCGCCTTTCCACCAATAAATCATGCAGGCCGTCACCGGGGCCAGACCGCGCGCCAACGAACCGAGGGAACGGAAAACACCGAGCATGCGTCCCTGTTGTTCGACCCGGCTGTAGAGCGACACCAGGGAGGAGACAGCGGGATTGACCAGGCCGGACCCGGCGCCAAGCAACAGCAGGCCCGCATAGAGCCACCAGATCGTGGGCGCGAAACCCGTGACCAGCATGCCGGACACGGTGAGGATCAGCCCGGCGAGCAGTACACGTTTCTCGCCAAAGCGCGGCACGGCGTAGCGCACAATGCCGCCTTGGGTCACGATCAGAACCACGCCGAGAAACACGAAGATCTTGAACATCGATGTCGGCGTGAAACCGAACCGCTCGGCGGCAAGGAACGTCAAAGAGAACTCCATGCCGCTGAATGCGAGCGTGAAGATGAAGTAGAGCCAGTCGGCGCGACGGGTGGGCCCCGGCTCGAGGGCGAGCAGCGCGTGCAGCGGGTGACGGATGCGCTCATCCGCGGACGCGCGATGCTGCGGATCCAGCGTCTCCCGGAATCGAAAGTAGATCCAGGCCAGGTTCGTTAGGCTCAGACCGAAGGCGACCAGCGCCGCAGTCGAAAAGGGATTAACCCCCCACGCGGCCAGCTGCGGATAATGCGCCAACGGGTTGTAGAGCGCCGCAATGCTGCCGAACGCCGGGCCAAACATGAACCCGAGCCCGAAGGCGATGCCCAGCAGCGCCATGCCCTTGGCGCGATTCTCACGACTGGTGACATCCGCCACTGCGGCAGTCGCCACGGACAAGTTGCCGGCAAAACCGCCGCCGATCAGGCGGGCGAATACGAACAGCAGGAACGAACCGCTGAGAATCCATAAAAGATAACTGAACGTCGTGCCTGCCACCGTCACCATCAGCACGCGCCGACGACCGATCCGGTCGGACAAGGATCCCCAGACCGGGGAACACAAGAACTGCAGGAACCCGTACAGCGAGCCTAACAAGCCGCCGAACAGAACTTCCCGGTAATTGCCATGCGATCCAGCCAACCGGGCGAGAGCGTCGATCTGGGCGAGAAGCCAGCCGAGGAATCCGCCGCTCCCGTCCACCTGCAAATAATGACTGAGGAGCGCAGGGAAAAGAGGGAAGATGATCGAAAAGCCCAGCAGATCGATGAAGATCGCCAGGAATATCGCCCCGAGCGAAAGGGGCCTGGACGGGGGAGTGGTGGCGGCAGAGGTCATTGGATGGGGAAGGACTCACGCTAACGGTGATGCCGCCGGGTGCAACCGAAGTCTCTCCGCACCGAGTGGTTCTAGGCGTCGTTGGTTTTGGCGCGCCCGCGCCGGGACGGGCCCGTGGTCCGATCGGACCAGGCAGATGGCAATGTACGCGGCGTTGACATTGAATTCCCCCGCTAAGGGGAAAGGCGATGCCGGTGCTTTCTCGAGAGTCCACCTTTTCCAGCCGTCGGCGTCGTCGACTTGATGCTATTGTGGTCCCGACGATGGTAATTCGAGGTGGAACTTGTGCAACGCGCGATGCACAACCGGAGAGAGCAAGACACCCACGGTGACGAGGCGACGGAAATAGTCGCGGTGCGGCAGCAGCGGATCGTGGCGACGCTCGAACACGGCCGTACGCCTCTACAGCCGGTACGGCAGCGGGAATCGGGCCATGAAACTGATCACCCGGTCCTTCACGGCGCCCACGACCGCGCCCTGCTGCGGGGTGCCCGTCGCGCGGAGGACGGAATCGATGCAGCCGGCGATCTCGTCCATGTCCGTCTCCACCAAACCTCGCGTGGTCACGGCCGGCGTGCCAAGCCGAAGACCGGAGGCCTGAAAGGGCGAGCGGGTCTCGAACGGCACCGTGTTCTTGTTGCACGTGATATTGGCCAGATCCAGCGTCTCCTGGGCCTTCTTGGCGGTGAGCTCGGGCAGATTGGCGCGGAGGTCGACTAGGAAAAGATGATTGTCAGTGCCGCCGGAGACGATCTTGTAGCCCCGCGAAGCCATCGCGGCGGCGAAGGCCTGGGCGTTGCGGATGATCTGCACCGCGTACGCCTTGAATTCGGGCTTGAGGCATTCACCGAAGCACACGGCTTTCGCCGCGATGACATGCATGAGCGGTCCGCCCTGGCCGCCGGGGAAGACGGCGGAGTCAAGCGCCTTGGCATGCACCGCCTTGCAGAGAACGAGGCCGCCCCGCGGTCCCCGCAGGGTCTTGTGGGTGGTGGTGGTGACAAAATCGGCGTGGGTCACCGGCGAGGGATGAACCCCGGCCACGACCAGACCGGCGATGTGGGCGATGTCGGCGAAGAGGAACGCGCCGACGCCGCGGGCGATCTCACCCATGCGGGCGAAGTCGATCGTGCGGGAGTAGGCGCTGGCTCCCACCGTGATCATCTTGGGTTTTTCGCGCTGCGCCGCCTCCGCGAGCTGGTCATAGTCGATCAGGCCGTTGTCCTCGCGCACGCCGTACTGGCAGAACTGGTAAAGCTTGCCCGAGAAATTGGCGGGATTGCCGTGCGTGAGGTGGCCCCCGTGGCTCAGATTCATGCCCAGCACCTTGTCCCCGGGCTGCAGCACGGCGGAATAGACGGCGAAATTGGCCTGGGAGCCGGAGTGTGGCTGCACGTTGGCATGTTCGGCGCCGAAAAGCTGCTTGGCGCGTTCGATCGCCAGAACCTCGACCTTGTCAACCTGCTCGCAACCACCGTACCAACGCCGGGCGGGATAACCTTCCGCGTATTTGTTGGTCAGCACACTGCCCTGGGCCTCGAGCACGGCCGGGTAGGTGAAATTCTCGGAGGCGATCAGCTCGAGGTGATTCTGCTGGCGCGCAAATTCGCCGGCGATGGCGGCGTAGACGGCGGGATCGAGCTGACCGAGGGGGGTGGCGTTGAGCGACATGAGGGAGGGAGTTACGAAGGCGGCGGAGCAATGGCAATGGTCTTGAGAAAATCGACGATGCCCGGCACGGCCTCGACGAGGCTGTCGCGGCAGGCTTCGTAGACGCTGAGCGGCCCGCCGTAGGGATCATCAACCTCCGGATCGACCGGGGGCGGCAGAAACTGGCGGAACAGGTATAGGTGTTCCGGCACCGGGTCGAACTGCAGCTGGACCATCGCGCGATGGGATTCGGTCATGCAGAGGACGATCAAGGCCTCATCCAGCAAGCGCTGGGTCAGCGGCTGGCTGAGATGATCCTTCAGGTCGAGCCCCACCTTTCTCATGGCGATGGCGGCATTGTCAGAGATGGGATCCCCGCGGCGGGCGGCGATGCCGGCGGACACGACACGAAGCGATTTGAGCGGCTCGCCCTGGCCGGCGAGAAAGTGCTGGAGAAGTCCGGCCGCCATGGGACTGCGGCAGATGTTCGCCGTGCAAATGATAAGAATATGGCCCCGACCGGACATTCGATAAAACGGTGAATAAGCAGGCGCCGTCGGCGCTTGTCGAGGGCAGAAACACGACGAGCGACGGCGGAGGCTCAGTCCGGAGGCAATCGACCGAGCGCCAGCAGGGTCCGATGAATCTGCACGGCGCGCAACAGCACCGCGTCGGTTGGCTCGACCGGCGGGGCAACGGCGGTGGCCGGGCGGTCGGGCTTCGCCGGCAGAGTGGCGGCGGTTGTTGCCTCTGCGGCCCCGGGAACCTCGGCGCGCTCCTGGACGAGCGCGGCCTCGTCAAATCGCCGCTTGGTGAGTTTTTCGCTGAGGAGCGACTCCATCGAGACTCCGGAATCGAGGGCGTCATAAGCGCGGCGGTCGTCCTCGGGCTTGATCCTCAGCGGGATGTCCGGCGTCAACCCCGGCGCCGGCAGTCCCAGGGTGATGAGGCCGGGCGCGAACAGGCGCAGCGCAACGATTGCGCTCTCAGGGGTGGCCGGCCCGACCAGGACGAATAGCGGAGCGGTTCGCGGGCGCGCCTGAAGTCCGACGCCCGTGACGCGCGTTCCTTCCTCGATCGCATAACGAACGTCAATGATCAACGTCGGCGCCGACCAAACGGCGGCCACCTGCGCCAGGTCGGCGAGCAGATGGTGCAGCCGCACATAGGTCAGCTTTTGGCCGAGATCGAGCGGCGCGGCCGCCGGCAGAGTCAGGGCGGAGAACGGCAGCGCGAAAACCAGCAGCCAGCACTGCACCGGGAAGCGGCCGGAGGGCTTCATTGGCGGTTCAACTGCCGCGCGCCAATGTCCCGGCGGAAATATTTCGAGGCAAATTCCAGCCCGGCGCACACGGAGTAAGCCCGGTCGGCGGCGGCGCGCAGCGAGCCGGCGCACGCGCAGATACCCAGCACCCGGCCGCCGGCGGAGACGAGCTGGCGCCGGCTATCGAGCGCAGTGCCGGCGTGGGCCACCCAGGTTTCCGGCGGCAGCACCGGCGGCAGGGTGATCGGCTCCCCCCTTGGGTAATGTCCCGGATAGCCCCGGGCCGCGACGACGACGCACACGGCATAGTCCGGCTTCACTTCAAGCTTGACCGCGTCCAGGCAGCCCTGGGTCGCGGCCCACATCAGGGCCAGTGGATCGGTCGCGAGCCGCGGCAGGATCACCTGCGTTTCCGGATCGCCGAAACGGGTGTTGTACTCGAGCACCTGGGGACCATCTGCCGTCAGCATCAGGCCGATGAAAAGTGTGCCCCGGAAGTCAATCCCTTCGGCGGCGATGGCATCGACCGAGGGGCGGCAGATCTCACGATCGATGCGGGCGAGCAGATCGGGGGTCACGACCTCGGCCGGCGAATAGGTCCCCATGCCGCCCGTGTTGGGCCCGGTGTCGTTGTCCCCGACGCGCTTGTGGTCCTGCGCGATGGGCAGCAGCAGGTAATTGCGACCCGAAACGACCAGGTGGACCGACGTCTCCTCGCCAATCAAACAGTCCTCGATCAGCACCCGGCGCCCGCTGTCACCAAAAACGCCGCCTTCGAGCATGTCCCGGACGGCTGCCTCGGCTTCGGCGACGGTTTGTGCCACGATCACGCCCTTGCCCGCGGCCAGGCCGTCCGCCTTCACCACGATCGGAACCGGACGCGTGCGAAGATAGTCCAGCGCCGGGGTCACCTCGGTGAAGATGCCGGCGGCCGCGGTCGGAATCCGGTTTTTCTGGAGGAGCTGCTTGGTGAAGATCTTGGAGGCTTCGAGCCGGGCGCCATCCCGCTTTGGGCCGTAGGCAGGAATGCCAGCCGCGACGAGGGCGTCGACGAGCCCGAGCGACAGGGGAACCTCGGGACCGACGATCGCATAGTCAATCTGTTCACGCTTGGCCAGCGCGACCAACGCCGCCACGTCATCGGCCGGCACCGGGTGGCAGGGCGCTTCCAGCGCGATGCCGCCGTTGCCCGGAGCAGCGATGACCCGGGGATGGGCCGGCGAGGCGAGGCAGGCTTTGACCAAGGCGTGTTCACGTCCGCCGGAGCCGACGACAAGGATGCGAGCGGGAAGGGGCATGGGAAGAGGAGAGAGGAAAATTGGCCATCCCAAGATGAGCGGCTGGCGCGGGCCGGCGCAAGCCTGACGGATGGCGCCGGCGGGGCGGCTGAGCAAAGGGCGCCGCCGGGGTAGGGTGTTTCTCTACGGAAAAGATGAAGAATCGACCTTACGGTTTTTCGCTCAGGGTTTCTGACGGCGGACCGAATGTTGAGGACAGCCAACCGTGAATATACCAACCGTAGGTCATGCCGACCAGGCCAGGATGATTAATATCGTGGCCAAGGTCCAAGCGGCCGGAAAAACGACTCCCGATATTGTCGTTAGCAGCATCACGGGCTGGCCGCAAAAAGGCCAG
The DNA here is from genome assembly GCA_963722225.1 of uncultured Verrucomicrobiae bacterium. Taxonomy (GTDB): domain Bacteria; phylum Verrucomicrobiota; class Verrucomicrobiia; order Opitutales; family Opitutaceae; genus Fen-1467. Next base: position 3,320 of record CAVRNM010000013.1, on the reverse strand, counting down.
AATATCTCGGTAATCGCCGCCATGGCGGGGAAAATGAAGACGATCCGGGGAACGGTGGTGGACCTGGAGCCCCGGACCGCGGTCTCTTCCGGGCGCATGGTCGTCCAGGACAGCACGACCGGCGCCCTGGTTGAGCTTCCGGCGCCGGATATTCTGGAGGCCTAGGAGGCTGTCGGACTTCCGTCCGGCCAGCCTCCTATTAGCAGCCTGAAGGGCTCGAAACCCGACAGGTGGCTAGTGGCGCGTTGCGTCCGGCCGCCGGCGGTCACAACACCTGCAGCGTCTTGCGGTAGAAGGCGACGACCTCGTCCGGATCGTCCGAGAAGAGCACATAATCCGCCATCCACGAGGGAGTGCGGCCGCTGCGGATCATTTCGCGAATCTGTTTCCGCAGGTCGCTCCAAAAACCCGCGCCGTAGAAAATATACGGCACGCGCGGCCGGATGCCGAGCTTGAGATTGCACATCTCGATGCCGATTTCCTCTAGAGTGCCGACACCGCCGACGTTGAAAATGCAGAAATCGGCGACCTCAAACCATTTTTGCCGATTATGCCGGGAGGTGTCCTGGAAGGTGTTGAAGAAGTCGACGCCCAGCTCCGGCGTCTGCGCTTCGAGTTCAAGAAAGCACGCGCCGGTGAGAGCCTGGTTCCGCCGCGCCTGGTCGGTGGCGAGGCGCATGACTCCGCCCCCTCCGCCGGTCAGGATTCCGACCTTCGGGCCGATGAAATCCGTGAGTTTGCCGATGAGCGCGGCAATTCTCGCGGTCTGGTCGGAGCCCAGCTCGACGGCCGAGCCATAGATCGCGAGGATGGTCAATTCCTGGAACAACTTGCCCAGTTCCTCGCGGATGAAGAAGCCGTGGCCCTTCTTGTAGGTGTGGAGGTAGAGTTCCTTCATGGCCTCGTTGTACCAGTAGACATCGAGGTTGATGTTGAAATAGGTATCGAGCCGCGCGTGGGCGTTGCCCGAGAGGAAGAACCCATGGGTGCGCGACGGTTGCCGAAAGATGAGGCGCTTGAGCTTGAGCTCCGGGATGCGGGTGAGAAGTTCAACGTGCTCCATCAGGTTCGGAAAGTATTCGACCACCAGGGTGTCGGCGCCGTCGGGCGCATGGTCGAGCGCCTGGATCAGGGTGCGAAAGCCGTGGGGAAACTCCGCGTCCGCCATCGGCCCGCGCCGGCTCGCGAAATCGCCCGAATACAGGAACGCCGAGTGGTTGTCCATCAACGCATTTTGGCCCTTGACGGTGATCCGGGTTTTCGGGCGCGGCTCCCCGGCGTTGTCCCGGGGCGGCTTCTTGTCCATCGCGCCATAGAGATCGCGGGCGGCGGCGAACAGGCGCAGGCGCTTTTTCTCCAGCGTCTTGACCTCCGGATCGGCCAGCGTGGGCGCGCGAAAAACCTCGACGGACACCACCGGGTTCACCACGGGCTGGTCGCTGCTGTTGTAGATCTCGAGCATCACATTCGTGCCGAAGGTCTTGATGGGGTCGAGGAGGATGGCGCCGCAATGAATCCCGAAATTGCCCTCGCCGCGGTTCAACACCACAAAGTGCTCCTTGAGATACATGGAGCAGCTGGTCAGCACCCCCGAGCGGGGGGTAACCGAGAGCGTGGTAACGTCGTGGCGCACCTGCACTTTGTCAAGGTAACCGCGGCCGGCGTCACCGTTGATGAGCCGTTCGAATTCCGGGCGCTCCAGCCGCGGGCTCAGCGTGTATTGGACCTTGTGCGGCGTGAGAAAAACGCGCCCCAGGCGGTCGATGGAGATCGTGTTGGGCAGTTTGAGACGGTTCTCTTTGACCGCCTCCCAAATTTCGTTGGTGGTCAGTTTGGCCGACTCCGGCGCGTAGAAGAGACGGCCGACCGGTGTGCCCGGGCGCAACAGTTTCTTCCAGTAGGGCGCGTGGGGAAAACTGGGATCGAAGAGAAAGGCGTCAGTGTCGAGAATGAGTCGGTTGTGGTCCACCCGGGGAACGCCGGAGGTGATCATCTCGATCCCGGCCCGGGCCAGGGTGCTGCGCTCGCTAAAGTGGATGTCCTGCTGGTGGGCCAGGATGAACTCCAATTCCGCCGGATGGCGGGGCCAGAAGGCGAGGCTGAGCGAAAGCGTCGTGCTGTCCTTGGCCTTGATCGCGAGAATCTGGCCGTCGTTGCTGCACCAAAAATGGTCGGGTTGCATATAGGGCCGGGAGTCCGGCGCGTAAAAAGGAATAGATTGGACGATAAGAACGGCAAACAAAAGGCCGGATTTGTTTCGCGCTAAGGGATTGCTTTTCGCAGGCGGGATGTCATGTCCATGCCCCTTTGCGGGCCCCGTTCGCCCGTCATTGTCTCCTCTCCTAAAAACCAACCATCGTATCCATGAATCGCTCCCACTTGATCCCGGCCGGCCTGCTCTGCTTGGGCTGGGCTGCCACGATCTCCGCTCAAGATGTGCAGGTAAAGGTTCCCGGGCAGACCGACGCGCCGGCGGCAACCGCCCCAGGCGCCGCCGCGGCGACCCCGGCTAAAACTCTCGTGGCCGCGGCCCCAACGTATTCTGAGCAGCAGATCCTCGAGTCATTTGGCTGGTTCGTCGGCAAGCGTCTCGGCCTGGCCGACCTCAACTTCAACAAGGAGCAGGTCGACGCCGTGGTGCAGGGCCTGCTGATTTCCGCGGCGGGGAAGGAACCGCCCTACGATCTGGAGAAGATCGGGCCGCAAATGGACGCGTTCATGCAAAAGAAACAGGAGGTTTTTCTCGCCAAGCTCCGCGGTCAGAACCTCGGCGAAGCGAAGGCATTCTTTGAGAAGCTGAAGGAAGACAAGAACGTCGTCGAGCTGCCGAGCGGGCTGCGGTATGAAATTGTGCTGCCGGGCAAGGGCTTTACCCGGGCCCGACCGATACCGTGAAGGTCAATTACACTGGCAAACTGATCAATGGTACCGTCTTTGACAGTTCCGTGCAGAGCGGCGAACTGGCCGAAATCCAGCTCAACCAAGTGATCCCCGGCTGGACCGAGGGCCTCCAAAAGATCAATGTGGGCGGCAAGATCCGCCTCTACGTCCCGCCCAGTCTTGCCTATGGCGACAGCGGCCAGCAGGGCATTCCTCCCGCATCGACGCTGATCTTTGACGTCGAACTGCTCGAGGCGAGGCCCACGCCGCCCGCGCCCGTTACACCGGCTGCGCCGAAAAACTGAACCGGCTGTTGACTTCCCCTTCCAAGCCCCGCCGTGCTGGCGGGGTTTTTTTGCGGCCGGCGGACGCCCTTAGCAGCCGTATCTATGCGAATTGTAGGAAGCGAGCTTGCTCGCGATTCAGAGGAGCAATATGAC
>CAVRNM010000012.1:0-9837 GCA_963722225.1 uncultured Verrucomicrobiae bacterium | reverse complement strand
ACTGTTGTGTGGCCGCGACCATTACGTATTGCTAAGCCAGATCAAGCCGAGCAGACCGCGCGCGACCGGGGTGATTTTCGCGCGTGGTTCCGGGAACGGAGCGGCGCGGCGGCGCCGGGCGGGGTCACCGTACTCCGCCTCTCCCGGTAGAGCGGCGGGATCCGGCGATCCCGCCCTACATCCGGATGCATCGTCACGAGTAAACGAAATTGCGCTCATGCTTTGGCTCCCGCGATGTGCTGGCAGGCGTCGATGAACTTGGTTTCAGCTTCGGCGAATTGCAACCGGTTCAACGACGCGCGGGCCACCAGCAGAAGATCGGTGCCCGGGGGCACCAGTTCCTGGTGGCGGCGAAAAATCTCGCGCAATCGTCGTTTCGCGGCGTTGCGGCGCACCGCCGGGCCCACCGCCGCGGTCGACGCCACGACGCCCACCCGGACCACCGCTGGCGGAATCCCCGCCGCGTCCTCGCGCTGTCGCCACCACAGGGTGAACACCCCGCGGTCGATACGACGGCCTTGCGTGCGCACGCGGCGGAAATCGTCCTGGCGTCGCAGATGCTGCTCGGGGCGAAAATGCACTGAGGGAAAGCTGAGCGGCGGAAAGCTAAAAGACTGAAATCGAAGGGCGGAACCGCGGCCGCCGGCAGAAGCAGTTCAGCTTTTCAGACCTTCAGTCCTTCAGCATTTGATCAGACGACGGTCAGGCGCTTGCGGCCTTTGCGGCGCCGGGCGGCGAGCACCTTGCGACCGCCGGCGGTGGACTTACGAGCGCGGAAACCGATCTTGCGGGCGCGTTTCTTGCGGTGGGGGCGGAATGTAGGTTGCATGATTGTGTCGAAAAAAGAGGGTCAAGGTGACCGGAGCCGCTCCGGTGTGTCAAGGACGGGGTTGGTGGCTTTTCGGAGTTTCACCGGGCCGAAAAGCGGATAGCGTCCCTCCCATGTGTTATCGCTACGTGTTGCAGCGGGAAGCGCTCGAGGCTTTGGCGGCGCGGTTGGCCGTGCCCAGGGCGGTCGATTGGAGTTCCCGTTTCAACCTGGCGCCGGGCGAGAGCGTTCTCGTGGTACGGAGGCGGGCCGGTGCCGACGCCCGGTCCCTCGAGATGGTGAGACTGCGTTGGGGGCTTCTGCCCGCCTGGACGAAGGACGTGGCGACCGCGACCGCGCCGGCGAATGCCCGGGCCGAGGGTCTCGCCTGCCGGCCGATGTTTCGCGAGGCGTTCCGCCGGCGGCGCTGCCTGATTCCGGCCGGCGGGTTCTACGAATGGCGCGACCAGAACCGGCGCCGGCAGCCGTACCTGTTTCGTATGCGCGACGGGTCGCCGCTGGGTTTGGCCGGTTTGTGGGAGTCGTGGCGCGGACCGGACGGTGGACCGGCGGTGGAGACCTGCGCGATTGTCACCACGCCGCCGAACGAATTGGTCCGCCCGATCCACGATCGGATGCCGGCGATCCTGGCGGCGGAAGAGATCGAGCGCTGGCTGGATCCCCGGCTGACGGAGCCGGGTGAGTTGGCGCCCTTGCTCCATCCGTTTGCCGCTGGAGCGATGACCGCCATTCCGGTGACCACCCGGGTGAACAACACCCGCTTTGAGGACCCGGCGTGCCTCGAGCCAGCGCCTCTCGCGAGCGGGGGAGACGAATCCGCCCAGATGACGCTCCAATTCGATGAATCTGTCCCGACGGGAGGCTCAGATTGAAACTTTCCCGGGTGGGTTGCGTCTAACCACGGTAAAGCCAGGAAAAGGAACTGCTCCGCGAGTGGCGCAGGAGCGAACTCAAGCTGGTGAAGGCGGCCAGCGATGACCGCCGGTGACCAGGCCGGCCGAGGGAAGGACTCTCCGCAAAATCCAAGAAAGGACCAAGATGAAAACGAAAACCATCAGCATGTTCTTCAGCCTTTGCCTGCTATCGTCCGGCGCGCCATTGGCGGCGGACGAGGCGAAGGCCAGCGCAGGGAACGTCACGGTTGTCTTCGACCACCCCGAGAATTTCGCAGACGTGAAGGACTTCTATATGGCCACGGACAAGGGTCGGGACGCCATTCTCGCCGACCTCAGGAAGTTCATCGTCGACCGGGCGTCCTCCTACCTCCGGGAGGGACAGAAACTCGAGGTTAAATTCACTGACATCGACCTGGCAGGCGAGTTCGAACCCCAGCGCGGGCCCGAGTTCATGGATGTTCGGATCATGAAGGATATCTACCCGCCGCGGTTCGACTTCGAATTCAAACTCACTGGCGCAGACGGAAAGGTGTTGAATGAGGGCAAGCGGCGGCTGAGCGACCCATTCTACACGGACCGATTGGTTCCCTTCCGTGACGACCCGCTGTGCTACGACAAGGATGTTTTGAACGACTGGCTGACGCAGGACATCAAATCCAAGGCGGCGGCTCATTGAGTCTCCTGGTTTCGCCGCCCGGGCCGGGCAAATTCCTTGGCCTGGGCGCCGGAGGTGCTACGCTGGCCCCGATGATTCCTGCCCCCGCAACGGAACGCGTGGATAAATGGCTCTGGGCTGTCCGCCTCTTCCGGACGCGCGGCCTCGCCACGAGCGCCTGCCGTGCGGGCAGCGTGGCCGTGAACGGACAGCCGGCGAAAGCCTCCCGCGAGGTGCGGGCGGGCGAGACGGTCGTGGTTCGACAGGGCTTGATCCACCGCACGCTCGCGGTGCTCGGGGTGCCGCGAACCCGGGTCGGCGCGAAGCTGGTCGCCGGGTATTGCGACGACCGGACGCCGCCGGAAGAGTTCGAGAAAGCGCGGCGTCTGCCGGTCCAGCAATTTCTCGCCCGCGCGAAAGGAGCAGGGCGTCCGACCAAGCGGGATCGGCGACGGCTCGACCAGTTGCTTGGTTGAGGGAAGCGCAACGTTTCCTTTTCCCAATGACTCTTCCTTCGAAATTCGAAACCGAAATCCAGCGCCATCTGGACGCACTTCGCCAGTGCGCCTTGTGCCCGCGCATGCAAGGTCCCGTCGTGGTCGGCCGCCCGGCGGCCAGCCGTGTCATCCTCGTTGGGCAGGCGCCGGGCGACAAAGAGCCGAAGTTCGGCCGCCCGTTCGCCTGGACGGCGGGCAAGACGCTGTTCAAGTGGTTTGAGGCGACCCTTGGATGGTCCGAGGATGAGACGCGGGATCGCGTCTATTTTGCGGCGGTCTGCCGCTGCTTTCCGGGCAAGAAACCCAAGGGAGGCGACCGGGTGCCGGATGAAACGGAGATTGCCAACTGCGCCCGCTGGCTGGAGCGCGAGTTTGCACTTCTGCGGCCTCGGTTGGTGCTCCCGATTGGAAAACTCGCTATTACGCAATTACTTGGCGAGCGACCGTTGGTGGAGACGGTGGGGCGATCATTCCAGGCGGTCTGTTATGGGCAGGCGATTGACGTCGTGCCGCTGCCTCATCCTTCCGGGGCCTCGCCATGGCACCGGATGGAGCCAGGCAAGACACTACTGCGGCGGGCGCTGGCGCTCGTCGCAGCTCATCCGGCCGTGAAGTTGACGGGAAACAGCTTGTAAAGGAATAGCTTGATTTTTCCCGCAAGCCTGTTTGTCCTAAACGCCGTTTCCTGGATAGACTCTGTGTTAGGTTACGAGATATGGTGAATTATCAGGCGGGCTTGGCGCCCGGTGATGATTTGAAACCCGGCGATCGGGAACAGTCCGTGAACTACCGGTAGATCAAGGGATAATCATCATGGGTTCTAAACTGTATGTGGGTAATCTGGCTTTCAGCACGACTGAGAGCGAATTGCGCGATCTCTTCGCGCAGCATGGTACCGTAGCCGAAGTGTTCATCGCGATGGATAAATTCAGCGGCCGATCCCGCGGATTCGCCTTTGTGACGATGGGTTCGGATGCGGAAGCCAAGGCGGCCATCACAGGCGTCAATGGAAAGAATGTCGGCGGCCGTGACCTCACGGTCAACGAAGCCCGTCCGAAAGAAGAGGGTGGTGGTCGCTCCTTCGGCGGCGGCGGCGGTGGCGGCGGTCGCTCCTTCGGCGGTGGCGGCGGCGGTCGCTCCTTCGGCGGCGGTGGCGGCGGCAATCGCCGTTACTAAACGATCACGCTTTCCAGTCATTTCGCTTTCCAGGCGAAGCCCACCGCGGGCTTCGCCTTTTTTGCGGACCGGGCGGGGAGCACCTGGTTTGTATCTGCGATCTTTACTTTCGCATTTTCTCTATGAGAATTAGGACATGCGCAAAGCTCTCTGGTTCGTTCTGGCTGTAGCTGTGGTCTGTGCCCAGCCAGCTAGAGCGCAGCGCGAGAAGCTGTCGTGGGATGACCGGGTTGCCGTAGAAAAAGCCTGGCCCAATGCGATCAAGACCTCCACGGGCCTGCGCTACGTGATTCTCAAGGAGGGCACGATGGATGCCAAGCCCCAATCGGGGGATGTCGTGTTGGTCCTCTACCAAGGCCGGCTGCTCAATGGGCCGGTGTTTGGTGAAAGTTTGGACCGGGCCAAGCCATTTCGGGTCCGGGTCGGCCGCGACGAGCTGATCTCCGCGTGGGAGGAAACGCTCAAGCAGATGAGACTGGGCGAGAAGCGGTTGATTATCGTACCTTACGAGCTCGGCTATGGCACCCGGGGAGATCCACCGCGCATTCCGCGTCGCGCCACACTGGTCTTCGAGATCGAACTCCTCGATATTCGCGTCAGTAAGCAGTAGCGGCCACCCGGCTCAGCTGGCGCCTTTTGCCGCCGGCTGACGAACAAAAGGAAACTGCTTGGCGAACTCAGCCGCCGCCATCTCCTTGGCCTCATCCTCTGTCTTGGCGCTGCCCGCCGCCAGCAAATCATGGATCCGCTGAGCCATCCAACGGTCGCGGAAGGTGGCCTCGACCGCGGTAGCAGGCGGCACCTCAGCCGGAGCGGATTTCTTTGATTTTACCTGGAGCAGGCCGCAGCCGCTGGCTAGCGTTAATGCGACCAGGAGCGCGGGAACAGAGTATTTCATGGAGTCGGTGGCTGAAATAGTGTTGAAGGATCTGCGGTCAGACCGCGAGCGCATCTTTTTGTTTTCGTTGCGAAGCATATTTGTTAAAGCATCACCTGTATGGGCGAAGAACCCCAAAATCCGCCAGGAGCACGTCTGAAGTTGCGACTGCGTGGGGACCAGGCCCCTGGTGGGACGCCGCCTGCTTCGAATGAACCCGCGGCGCCCCAGGACCACGCGCCCGCCCGCCCGGTGGCGCCGGTCCCACCGAATTCCCCGGCTGGCCCGGGCGAACCCGTGGAGGCTGATTCCACCAGGGCGGCTCCGCCTCCGATGAGGCTCAAACCCCGCATCTCGATCAAGCCATCGGAGCCAGAGGGGACGAGCGAAGCGATTTCGGTCCCCGAATTGCCGCCGGTCAGGCCGCCCGTCACTGCGGATGCGCCCGCCCCCTCTGGATCGCCGGGGGAAAAAGTGAAAATAGATCTTCGGCCCCCGGCCAGACCGCCGGAGGCGGGAGTGCCGGCCGGGGCCAGTCCTCCGGGCAGTCCCGGGAGCGGTGAGAAAGCGGAAGCAGGGGCCAAGTTCAGGTTGAAACCGGTCCTGCACGGGGATGCGCCGAAACCGGCGCCGCCGCCGGGCTTGACGGGGTTCAATCCGAAGCAGGCGCCCATCACCCGCCCGCTGGCGGAGAGTCCGTCGCCTGCGGGAGTCCCGGCCGCGAAGACCATGCCGACGCTCGGGCCAGCGCCGCGACCCAGGGCGGTTCCAGCCCCAGCCAGGCCGCGCCGCAGCCCGTTGCTGGGTGTGCTCGCCGGGCTGTTGGTGTTATGTGGCGCGAGCTATCTCTGGTTTTTTGTCCGTGCGCCGAAGCCGGTCGCCGCCGCCGGCTCTCCATCGGTGAAGGCCGGGCCGCGCCCACCCTCGGCCGGCAAGACCGGGTCGCGCGACCAAGAGGCGGCTGCGACGGAACCCAAGGCGACAGCTGGTGAATCATCAGCGAACGCCACGGCTGGCGTCCCGGCCGCGCTGCCGGGGAAAACACCGGGCGCGCAGAATCCGGCTTCTTCGTCCGTGCCGGCCTGGGTCAATCCGCCTCCTCCTCCAGTTCCGACGGCGCTGTTTCGCACGTTCGTCGATCGTCTCAAAATCAGCGGCGTCCGCACCGGTCCGCCGGCCCGCCTGTTTGTCGATGGGGTTGCCTACCATCCGGGTGACATCATGGATCGGGCGCTGGGCCTGGTTTTTGTGGGCGTCGATACGACCACGAACGAGATCATCTTCAAGGACGCCACGGGCGCCGTGGTCCGACGCCGTTTCTAACCGTTCACGGTCACCGCGGCAGGCTGGAGCGGATCGACTGCAGCACGATGGGATCGGTGGCGATGTTGATCACGCCGTTGACGATGAACTGGACGCCGATGCAAAGCAGCAGGAAGCCCATGAACTTGGTCAGGGCATTCATCCCGTTGGCGCCGACCAGCCTGACCATCCGGCCGGAAAGTCGGAGCGTGACATAGCTGATCACGGCCACGATCACGATTCCGAGAATGATCGCGGCGTAGTCGAGCCAGTGCTCGGCGAGGGAGGTGAAGCCGATGGTCAGCGCGATCGAGCCCGGCCCGCTCAACATGGGCATCGCCAGCGGCGTCAGGGAAATGTCGCTCTTCGCGCGAGCCTCGTCGCGCCGTCGCGTCTCTTCGGCCCCCTCGGGCGGCGGGGCCAGCATGGACAAGGCAATTCCCGAGACGAGCACGCCGCCCGCAATGCGGATGCCCGGAATGGAGATGCCGAAGAAACGAATGATGAAGCCGCCGCAGAAAAGGCAGCTCACCAGGATGGCCACCATGTAGCAGCAGCCCATCTTCACCTGCTGGATCCGGCGGGCGTCGGTGTCGCCTTCCGTGATGGTCAAGATGACCGGCGCCGACGCCACGGGGTTGATGACCGGCAACAGCGCGACGACGGTGCCGAGAATGAGCTGCCAGAAATGGATCGTGTTCATGGAACCAGAGGGACAATTTGCAGCGGTCGGCGCGGGACCTCAATGGTGAAGCGCAGCCGGGGTCCGCCGTTACCAGCGCTCAACCGGACCCCGGGGCACGGGGATGACGCCGGCGGGCCGGTCCGGGGCGGCGCGCAGGAACGACGCGACGAGTTTCGGCGGCCGGAATTTCAGCCGCAGCTCGCCCTGTTCATCGCAGAACTGCGCCCGCCAGGCCCGGTATCCGGCCACGGCCGAAAGAAAATCGGCGCGCGAACGGAGGGTGGCCGCGCGGCGGCGGAAATCCACTGCCGGGCCAAAGCGCCGGGCGTACCAGGTGGCGGTCTTGCGAAACATGCGGCAGCCGAGTTCCTCCCCGAAAACCTCGATCATCAGGTCGAAATGCCGGCCCATCACCCGCATCCGCTCATCGAAGGTGGGTTCGGGCAGCAATTCCCCCGTCCGCAGGTAATGCTGGGTTTGCCGGAAGATCCACGGATTATAGAAGGCCCCGCGACCGATGCTCAACCCGGCGCAGCCCGTTTCGTCCAGCATCTTCCTGGCCGCGTCAGGTGTCGTGATGTCGCCGTTGCCGATCACCGGGATGTGCCGCACGGCTTCCACCACGGCGCGAATGCCCGCGAGACTGACGGTGCCGGCAAATCCCTGGGCGCGCGTGCGTCCGTGCACGAAGACCGCGGCCACGCCGGCGTCTTCGAGCGCCCGCGCCAGATCCGGCGCCGTGATGTTCTCGCTGTCCCAGCCCAGCCGCATCTTTGCCGTGACGGGGATTCTCACCGCCTCGACCATGCCGCGGACCAGGTTCGCGGTCCTGGCGAGTTCCGTCATCATCGCCGAGCCGCCGCCGATTCTGGTGATTTTGCGCACGGGACAGCCCATGTTGACATCAATTGACGCCAGACCGCGCGCCTCGATCCGGATCGCGGCTTCGCGCATCTCAGCCGGGACGCTGCCAAAGAGCTGCACGGCCAAGGGCCGGTCGGCCGGGTTGGTCTGGATGAGCTGAAGCGCGCGGGGATTCTCTTCCAGTAACGACCGGGCATTGACCAGGTCGGTGGTGGCCCAATCGAGCCCGCCGAGTTCCCGCAGGGTCAGCCGCATGGGCAGGTTGGTGTAACCCGCCAGGGGAGAGAGAAACAGGTTGGACGAGAGTTCGTAGGTGCCGAGACGCATGCGGTAGGCAGGGGGTGACGCTGTTGGCCCGCCGCCTGGAATCGCAAGCCTGGAATAGGGCGAGGCAGACGGGCTGGGGCAGTTTGAAAGATCGTGTAGCCGTGGGAATCGAATTCCTCTCCGGGCACGCGAACCCGGCGGGTCGGAATGCAAATGTGGAACTCAGGAATCCAAGAAAAGAAATGAGGTCCTAGATCGCAGCGCGACAAATCGCCGCCGGATGGACCAGCTTTCCTGATTTCCACATAGTCAGGGCGTTCCAACCTGGACCGGCGCCGCGGGGGCATCGCTCTCCACGTCGGAGGTGAAATCAGCGGCTGGGCGCGCGAGCATCCGCGACGGCGTGCTTCATGCGCGCGAGCGCGTCGGCGAGCATGGCGCGGGTGCAACCGAAGTTGAGGCGGAGATGGGTGCCGGGCTCGGCGCCAAAATACCGGCCGTCGGAAAGGCCCACGCCATGATGCTCGAAGTGGGCCACGGGATTCTTCAGTCCCAGCGCAACCGCTATAGGAGACAGCGAGAAACATGTCAGCCCATAACCGATCGATAGCGCTGGGATCCTTGCCCAACAGCACCGCGGCCAGCCGCGAATGCACGATGGCTGCTTCCGCCTCGGCGTTCGGATAGCTTTCTCCTAATCCGATAAGGCCTTCGTCGGTGTGGATGCGGACCCAAAGATAGGTAATGGCGCCAACGTGAACGGTAATTCCGCGTTGCAGGTAGATGGTCTCAACAGCAGTAATTTTCATGGTGATGAGCGACGGGATGTGACTCGAAATTATCGCCGAACCCATCTTCTACAGTCAACATCATTGTTGACAATTTCCGTCCCTTGCTCGCCCGGCAGGCTCATCAGCAGGATGGCCGCTTTGCGGATGTCGGTAATCGCCATGAGACGGTTTCCCCCAAGAGCGCGCAGGCGCACGATACGTCGTCGTTCATCGGCGGGGAACTGGATGCGGCTTTGAGGGAAAAACCGGCGGCACAAGCCGCGAGCGGCTGCACGGATGCGAAGCCGCGAGCGGCTGTGGACCGGGGCCGCCCGCTCTGGTAAAATTCGGGACCTGATTGCCAGGATTCCTCCGGAGTGAGATCCCAATGCCCCGTTTTCCCGCCGAGCGCCGTCCCGCTTGGGATTACCTGCTCCTGACGGCCTCGAACGATCTGCAAGCCTGGACCTACGACGCCCGACTCTCGGTCCGGCGGAAACTCGGCCGGCTGCCGGAGTTCGGGGCCGTGATGGTGGTGGCCCATCCCGGCGGCCGGCACAGTCGGCAGCGGCGGAAGCACCCTGCTTGCCTGATGCGGGTGCTCCGGCGCGAGTTCGGGCTCACGGCGGCCGGCGGCCTCGATTGGCCCGCCATCGAGGCGGATCCTCCGCGGCCTGCGGATCCTCATCGTACATGCCGGCGGCGATTCGCGCCGCGTGCCCGCCTACGGCCCCTGCGGCAAGATATTCTCTCCGATTCCCGAGATTCCATCGGCCGCGGGCGAAGCCGCCGGCCCGGCCGTCACCACCCTGTTCGACCGTCTGATTCCGCTGTTCCGCGACCTGCCGCAAGGGCCCGCGGGGGGCCCACCAAGATCGCCGTGACCGCCGGCGACGCGCTGATGCTTTTCGACCCGTCCTCCGTGCGGCTGGACCGCCCGGGCATTACTGCCCTGGGGGCCTATGCCACGCCGGAGGCCGCGAGTAAGCACGGCGTCTCTGCATCCATCCGGACGGCAC
>CAVRNM010000011.1:0-5025 GCA_963722225.1 uncultured Verrucomicrobiae bacterium | reverse complement strand
CGTGAGGTAGTCGGAGGACGTCTTCATGTATCGCTTCAGCGCGAAACCGATACCGACGACGAACGTGGTATACAGCGCGATGATCGCGTAATCGATCCATTGGAGAGCAACGTTATGCATGACGAGTTCTGTGCTTGGGGAACTGCAGGTTCGTGGGAGGCGAAAAGGGGGTGGGCCGGTTTGCAGCGGGGGTGGTCGCACTGCGCCCTGCCGGGGGCAGGATCACGGGTGGAGAGGTGGTTCGGGGCGGAAAAGGGGTTGCCGGGCGCGCCATCGCCGTAGCGAACGATCCGGCAATTGGAAAGCTTTTTGCAAGGCATATAATCTGGCATGATTCACTGGCCCGCGCTGCTGATGTCCCGACAATTGGGCGCGTCGGCGAATGGTCCTCGGATCAATCACGCCACCAGTGGCAACGCTCCCAGGCGCACTGGGCACATCCCAACGGGTTTTCGGGCAGCGCCTCGCCTAGCAGCCTGTCGGGCTTCGAGACCTCCAGGCTGCAAATAGGAAGCTGGCCGGACGGAGGTCCGACAGCCTCCTAGCCATGAGGGCGCTTGTCTCCCCGTCAAGGCTTCCCTAGTCTGCCCTTGTCCGACTGAAAGCCGAAGGCACCTCCATGAATACTCTCACTCGCCTCGTTCACCGGATCTGCATCCCTGCGGTCGCGCTCTTCTGCGCATTCCCCCTGGCCGCCGCCACGGCGGAGACCGCCGGGCCCCCCGCCGCCGCCCGCATCCGCGAGCCCGCCGTGGCCGGGCTGTTTTATCCCAAAGATCCGGCCGAGCTCTCCCGGGAGATTGACGCCTGCCTGGCCGGAGCCAAGGCGACGGCGTTCGACGGCGAACTCAAGGCGTTGATCTGCCCCCATGCCGGCTATCCCTACTCCGGGCCCGTGGCCGGCTACGCCTACCGGCTGCTGGCTGGCCGCGAATATGACACCGTCGTGGTCATGGGTCCGTCGCACTATGCCGATCTGCGTGCGGCGTCGGTGACGAACGCCACCGTCTTCCGCACCCCGCTCGGCGACGTGCCGATCTCCCCGAAGGGCCTGTTGCTGGCGCAGTCCAATCCCTTTGCCCTCGAACCGCGCTGTTACGTGCAACGACCGGATTGGTGGCTGCAGTCCTCCCGGGCGGCGCCCGCCGTGGATACCGCAGACACTTGGGAGCACTCGGTCGAGGTCGAGATCCCGTTTTTGCAGAGGACGCTGAAAAGTTTCCAACTGCTCTCCGTGGTGATGGGCGAGGTGGATACGGCCAAGGCCGCCGCCGCGCTGGGAAAGATCGTGGATGACCGCACGTTGATCATCGCGAGCTCCGACCTCAGCCATTATTACCCCTACGCGACCGCCCAGGAGCTGGACGAGCGCTGTGTCAAGGCGATCTGCGATCTCGATGTCGCCGCCATGGAGACGCAGGAAGCCTGCGGGCGGATTCCGATTCTCACCCTGCTGCACCTGGCCCGCGAGCGCGGCTGGAAAGCGTGCCTGCTCGACCGGCGCAACAGCGGCGACACCGCCGGGGACAAATCTCGGGTGGTCGGCTACGCGGCGATCGCCTTCTACGCGCCGGCTCCGGAGACATTCACCGCCGCCGACCGCCGGTACTTGCTTGAACTGGCGCGAAGAACGGTGCGCGAGGTTGCCGCCGGCGGCAACCCGCCCGACATCTCCGCCGCGAGCCTCGCCCCAAAATTCACCGCCGCCAAAGGCTGCTTCGTGACCCTGACCAAACGCGGCGACCTGCGCGGCTGCGTCGGCTACATCCGCGCGCAGGGCCCGTTGTACCAGGCGGTGATCGATAATGCCCGCAATGCCGCGATCAGCGATCCCCGTTTCCCTCCGGTTTCTCCAGGCGAAGTCGACCGCCTTGAGATCGAGATCAGCGTGCTGACCGAGCCCCAGCCGCTCGCCTTCACGTCTCCGGCGGAGCTGCTGCAAAAGCTCCAGCCCCACCAGGACGGCGTGGTGCTGCAAATCGGCGGCCGCGGCGCCACCTACCTGCCCCAAGTCTGGGACCAGCTGCCCGACAAGGCCGACTTCCTGGACAATCTCTCCGCGAAGGCCGGCTGCGACCCCGCGGACTGGCGTAAACCGGGGACGTCCGTCTTCATCTACCATGTCGAAGCCTTCAAGGAATCGGACGAGCTTCCGGAAGATAAGCCAAGATAGGCCGGAGCCATGCAGCCAGACTCGCTTGCCGAGCGATCCGGTCGACATCGAATGGTTGTAGGGCGGGGTCGCCCGACCCCGCCGTTCCTCAAAAAACGAGGCGGGGTCAGGCGATCCCGCCCTGCAGATTCAACTGCATGAACCCAAACAAGAGGGGATTCGGCCTGGTCCTCGCCGCGGTGGGCGGGTTGGGTGCGGCCGCGGTCATGACGCAGCTCGCGCTCATGCGCGAACTCCTCGGGGCCTTTTCCGGCAACGAGCTGGTCCTTGGCATCAGCATGGGAAGCTGGCTGCTGCTGACCGGCCTCGGGACCTGGCTCGGCCGGTTTCTCCCGGGAGGCCGCGAGCGCCCCGCGAGCGGGCCCGCTCTTTCTCCCGGCCCGCTACGGGAACCGAACGACTACGGCCCGGCCGGGGCCCCGCCCTCCAGCCGGTCCTCCGCCATCCTCACGATCGGCCTCATGCTCATCGCCATCCTCCCGCTCGCCCAGGTGGTGGCCGTGCGCCTCCTGCGCGATGTTGTTTTCATCCGCGGCGCCGCCGTCGGCGTCTCCGGAACCGTGCTTGGCTGCTCGGTCCTGCTTCTACCCTTCTGCCTGGTTTCCGGCGCCCTGCTGGCCCAGGCCTGCGCGCTCCTGGCCCGCGACAACGCCCCGGCCGCCATCGGTCGGGTCTATCTGGCCGACAGCATGGGCAGCATCTGCGGCGGGGCCCTGTTCAGTTTTGCGCTGGTCCCGTACTTCGATCACTTCGCGCTGCTGTGTTTCCCGGCCGCCGTGAATCTCCTGCTCGCCGGCGCGCTGGCCTGGCATTTCCGCCACCGCCTGCTGCTGGGATCGGCGATCATCATCGCCGCCGGACTGGCCGCCCACCTCGTCCTGATCAACGCCGACGAGGTCACCACCGCCGTCCAGCACTGGGGACGGCGCCTGGTCTTCCGCGCCAACTCGCCCTACGGCCGCCTGGTGGTCACCGACGACGCCGGGCAGCTGACGTTCTTCGAGAACGGCCTGCCCATGATTTCCACCCAGAACGTGGATCAGGTGGAGGAGACGGTCCACTACGCGATGAGTCAGCGCCCCGACGCGCGCCAGGTCCTGCTGATCTCGGGCGGGATCGCCGGCACCGCGCGGGAGATCCTGCGGTACGGGGTCGCGGAGGTCACCTACGTCGAGCTCGACCCGCTGATCCTGGCCGCCGGGCGCCGGTTCCTGCCGGACAACCTGGCCAACCCGCGTATCAAAGTGGCCACTACGGATGCCCGGCGCTTCCTCCAGCAGACCGGGGAGCGGTTCGACGTGGTGATCGTCGACACCCCGGATCCGACCACGTCGCAGCTCAACCGCTTTTACACGGCGGAGTTCTATGCCGAGGTCCGGCGCATCCTGGCGCCGGGCGGCGTCCTCGAGTTTCCCCTGGGCCGCTACGAGAACTACGTCAGCCCGGAGCTGGCGCGGCTGCTTTCCTCCGCCCACCGCACCGTAGGGCAGTCGTTCGCCCGGGTGCTCATGATTCCGGGCGGACGCGTTTTCTTCCTCGCCTCGGACGGTCCGCTCTCCCTCGACATCGCCGGGCGGCTCGAACGGCGCGGGTTGGCCACCAAGCTCGTCAACCGCCACTACCTCGAGGCCATGCTCGCCCCGGACCGGCTCGCCGATCTCGATCGCGCCGTGGCGCAGCCGGCGGAGCGCAACACCGACTTCGCGCCCGCGCTCTACTACTACCATCTGCGGCACTGGCTCCGCCAGTTCAGCGCCGGCGCCGGCCTGCTGGCGGGAACCCTCGCGGTCCTTTTCGCCGTCTGCCTGCTGGGGCTGCGCGCGATTCCCCGGGTGGTGTTCGCCTCGGGCTTCGCGGCGTCGACCCTCGAGATCGTCCTGCTGCTCGGATTCCAGGCGCTCTACGGGTCGCTGTACCGGCAGGTGGGACTGGTCGTGACCGTGTTCATGGCCGGTCTCGCCGTCGGCGCCTGGCGAATCCAGCGCAGGTTGTTCCGGGCCGGAACTCCGGCCGGTCCGCCGGATCATCCCTCCCCCCGTCCGCCGGTGTCCCCCCGCGCGGTGCTGGGTGTCCTCTCCCTGGCCATCGCCGGCGTGGCGGCGCTGCTGCCGCCGGTCTTGTCGCACCTCGGCTGGCTGGATTCCGTGGCGGGAACTTCGCTCGCGGGACAAGGCGTGGTCCTGCTGCTCACGTTCAGTCTGGCCGCGCTGGTCGGCGCGCTGTTCCCGGCGGCCGGGGCCGCGACGCCGGGCGCGACCGCCGTCACCGCCTCCCGGCTCTATACGGCCGACTTCGTCGGCGCCGCGCTGGGCGCGCTGCTGGTGAGCACGCTGCTCGTGCCACTCTTCGGCGCGACCCTGGTCTGCCTCTTCACCGCGGCATTGAACTTTGCCGCCGCGGCGGTAGTCTGGAGACCGACGCGTACCGCATGAACCGACTTTCGTGGCTCTCCCTCAAGCTTGTCCGCTGGACCGGCTGGCTGCTCCTGCCTATCGTGCTGGCGTTTCTCGTCACCGGCTACGCCATCAGCGGCCGCTACGGCCTGGGTGCGCTCGCGGACGAGAAGACAGCGCTGACGCTCCATAAACTGATGCACCTTCCGCTGGGGATTCTCGTCCTCGCGCACGTGCTGCCTTCAATCTACCTTGCCCTGCTCCGATGGGGATGGATCAAACAGCGCTCCGCCTCCTGATGACCCGGCGCCGCGCGCTGGCGTGCGGCGCCGCCGATTCGCCGGCTTGAGCCTGCGCTGCTCCGGCTCCTGGGTGGGCACGCTGCCGCCTGGGCTCCTCCGAGGCGCCGGCGGATGTCTTCAAGGGCGACGTCCCGGATGACGCGCTGTGGAGCTATTC
>CAVRNM010000010.1:0-13070 GCA_963722225.1 uncultured Verrucomicrobiae bacterium | reverse complement strand
TTTATGTCGTTGCCGCTAGCGAGTACGTATTGCTCCCCGAAGAGACTCTTCAATTGCAGGATTTTTCTAGTCTTTCGATCGCTCATATTCTTTCCTTACTGCTCAAGCGCTTCCAGCTGGGACTTCATGAGGCGCAGCTGTTCGTCGATGATCTGTTCGACCGATGTGGGAGGCGTGGCCCCGCCGGACACCGGCCGCGGGCGCGACGCTGATGATTCCGCTGGTGTCGGTTCCCGCTGTTTCTGATCCGCGATTGGTTGACCGCCGTTGGCCCTTATTGACTGGTTGATCTGCCCGTCGGGCAAACCGGTCACTTTCACCGGTTCAACCCAGAAACGTCGGCGTTCAAAGGGATACGTGGGCAAGGGGATCCGACTTCGTCGTTCCCGTGAATAGAAACCGTCCCAGTCGACCGCCACGTCCGCCAGCCACAGCCGTCCCAACGCCGTCATCAGCGCCTCGGCTTCCTCGGTGTTCTCAATCGGAGGCATGGACGCAATAACGAGCTGCTTCTTTTCGCGATCCGGGCGTTGCTGGATGAGATTGGAGAGCGTCTGGCCCGGACCAACTTCGAGCAGCACATGATCCGGACGTTTGACGAAGATCTCTCCGGCGTCGGCAAACCGCACGGTATGGCGCAATTGACGAGCCCAGTAGTCCGGCTGCGTCCAGTCCAAGGGTTCAATCCAGTTCCCCGTCAGGGTTGAAACAATCGGAATCTTTGCCGCGGAAAGCTTCACCTCGGCGACACGGTGCGCAAACGGCTCCACAATCGGATCCATCATTGCGGAGTGGAACGCGTGCGAAGTCCAGAGCGTCTTGCAGGCGACTTTTTTCGCTTCAAGCCTGGCCCGAAGCGCGTCCAGTTCGTCATGGCGACCGGAAACCACCGCCAGCTTCGCAGAGTTAATCACCGCAATCGCGAGCGAACCGCTTAACAGGGGCAGCAGGTCGATCTCGGGCAATCGAACCGAAAGCATGCCGCCTGATGGCATGCTCTGCATCATTTGCGCCCGGGCTGCCAGCACAGCGAGGCCGTCTTCCAGGCTCATCACTCCCGCCAGCACCGCGGCAACATACTCGCCAAGGCTGTGGCCCGCCATTGCCGCCGGTTGAATTCCCCATGACATCCACAACCGCGCCAGGGCATACTCGATGGCAAACAGGGCGGGCTGGGCGACGCCGGTCTGCGTCAACTGCTTCTGCACCTCGTCCTTTCGTTCGGGGGGCGGGTAGAGGAGCGGCCGCAGATCAAGCTTTAGATGGGGTGTCAGGATTTCGGCACAGAGATCGAGCTGTTCGCGAAAGACCGGCTCCGTATCGTAAAGCTGCCGGCCCATGTTCACGTATTGCGCGCCCTGCCCGGGGAAGAGAAAAACCACGGGCGGGCGCTTCCCGCTCGCACTGGCGGCAGGGAGTCGATTCGGATCGCCGGAACGCAGGGCAGCCGCCGCAGTCGCGGCGCCGTCGCAGACACATATCCGGCGGCAGTTGAATCTTCGACGCCCCTTCTGCAATGTGTAAGCCACATCAGGGAGGCAGATTTCGGGATTTCCCTCGAGATGCGCGGCGAGGTTGGCAGTCATCTGGTCGAGGGCCGTCTGCGTCCGGGCCGAGAGCACGAGCAGCTGACAGGGACGGGACGGTGCAGCCGGCGGTCTTGCGGGCGCTTCTTCGACCACGACATGCGCGTTGGTCCCGCCGACGCCGAAGGCACTGACGCCCGCCCGGCGCGGCTCGGGGCCGCGCTTCCATTCAAGCAACTTGCCCGCCGGAAAAAACGGACTGTTGTCGAAATCGATCTTCGGGTTGGGCGACGAGAAATGCAGCAGGGGTGGGATCATACCATGCTGCAGCTGGAGCACAGTCTTGATCAGTCCGGTCGCGCCCGCGGCGGAGTCGAGGTGTCCGATGTTCGTCTTGGCGGTGCCCAACGCGCAGAAACCGTTGCGGCGGGCGCCTCCGGCGCGAAATGCCTGGGTCAGCGCAGCCACTTCGATCGGGTCGCCCAGGGGCGTTCCGGTCCCGTGCGCCTCGACATAGGTGATGGTCTCGGGATCGACTCCGGCGGCGGCCTGTGCCAT
The DNA here is from genome assembly GCA_963722225.1 of uncultured Verrucomicrobiae bacterium. GTDB lineage: Bacteria > Verrucomicrobiota > Verrucomicrobiia > Opitutales > Opitutaceae > Fen-1467. The sequence continues at coordinate 10,986 of CAVRNM010000010.1, read as the reverse complement.
GGCGATGACGTCGGCTTGGGCCGTTACGCTCGGGGCGGCATAACCGATCTTGACGGAGCCGTCGTTGTTGAGTGCGGTTCCCTTGATCACGGCCAGGATGTTGTCGCCGTCGGCGACCGCGTCGGCCAGGCGCTTCAGCAGCACGATGGCGACGCCGTGGCCGAAGACGGTGCCGCGTGCCATGGCATCAAAGGTGCGGCACGTGCCGTCCGCGGAGACGAGGCTGTCCTCCTGGTACAGATAATCGCGTTTCTGCGGGAAGCTGATCGAGACCCCGCCTGCGAGCGCCATGTCGCACTGAAAATTCGAGAGGGCGGTGCAGGCCTGGCAGATCGCGACCAACGACGTCGAGCAGGCGCATTGGATCGCCATGCTGGGGCCGCGGAGGTTGAGCTTGTACGAGACGCGCGTCGGCAGGAAGTCCTTGTCGTTGCCCAGGAGCGTGTGGTAGTTGCCGGTCTGGAATTGGGCGGCAAAGTCGGCGGTGAATCTCCGGTCAGCGCAAAGATTGTAGAGGAGGTAGCTGTTGATGCTGAGACCGGCGTAGAGGCCGATCATGCCCGGGAATTGCTCCGGGTCCCAGCCCGCGTTCTCGAGGGTCTCCCAGGCGCACTCAAGAAAGAGACGGTGCTGCGGGTCCATCAGTTCGGCTTCGCGCGGCACGATGCCGAAGAAGGCTGCGTCAAACTTGTCCGCGTCGTCGAGGACCCCGCGGGCCCGGATGAACGTCTGGCCCTGGGCCTTCGTCTCCGGCGTGGCGATGGAATACTCCAACTCGTCCTCGCGGAAGCGCGAGATGCTCTCCACCCCGTTGACGAGGTTCTGCCAGAACTGCCCGACGCTCCGGGCGCCCGGGAAGCGGCCCGACATGCCGACGACGGCAATGCCCTCCGCGGACGTTGATTCGGATGGCGACGACATGGGTTAACGACGACGGCTGCTGCGATGCGCCAGCGCCTCCCGCTGACGGCGGATCCGGTCTTGAATGGCACTGGCCGCATCGCGGCCGGATTTCTTGCCGTCGAAAAATCCGGCGAGCGAACCGACCGTCGGGTGTTCAAACAGCTTCACAATCGGAAAATCGTAGCCCATCAGCTTCTGCAGCCGTACGTGGATTTCGGCAAGGCTCAGGGAGTTGCCTCCGATGTCGAAGAAACTCTCGTCGCGTCCGACGACCGGGCGTTTGAGCACCTCCTGCCAGATTGCCGCAATCTTCTCTTCAAGTTCCGAGCGCGGCGCTGCCGTCGCCACCGGAGAAGGTCCTGCGTCGGCGGTGGGGTTGGGCAGCGCATTGACGTCGAGCTTGCCGTTTGTCGTGAGGGGAAGCTGATCGATGCAGGCGAAGACCGAGGGCACCATGTATTCCGGCAATCGCTGGCGGAGCGACTGCCGCAGAATCGAGGCGGGAACCTCCCTCCCGGTCCGAAAGATGACGTAGGCGACAAGACGCTTCTCACCGCGCGCGTCGTCACGCGGCAAGACGACCGACTCGCGGACCGACGGGTGTTCACCGAGCACGGATTCGATCTCTCCAAGTTCGACCCGGAAGCCACGAATCTTCACCTGGTGGTCAATCCGGCCGAGATACTCGAGGTCGCCGTTCGGCAGATAGCGGCCCAGGTCGCCGGAACGATAAAGCCGTTCCGGACGGTCCGAACGGATGGGCAGGGAAATAAACTTTTGTGCCGTGAGATCCGGGCGGTTGAGATAGCCCCGACCGAGCCCGGCGCCGCCGACGCAGATTTCCCCCGGTTCGCCGGCCGCGACCGGCCGGAGGTGGTCGTCCAGCAGATCGATCGTCAGATCCGGGATTGGCACGCCGATGACGCTGGGTTGGGTGATGTCGTTTGCTGTGAGCGGGCGATAAGAAACATGCACGGTGGTCTCGGTGATTCCGTACATGTTGACCAGTTGGGGTCGCTGATCGCCGTGCCGGTCGAACCAGGGTTGGAGCGTCTTCATGTCAAGCGCCTCGCCGCCGAAGATCACGTACCGCAATGCAAGGTCGGCCCGCTGCCCCACCGCTTCTTCCGTGCGAATCAACTGTCGGAAGGCAGAGGGTGTCTGGTTCAGGACGGTGACCCCTTCAGCGCAGACCAGGCGATAAAACGCCTCCGGCGTACGGGTGACCTCGAACGGGACGACGACGAGGCGGCCGCCGTAAAACAACGCACCCCAGATCTCCCAGACGGAGAAATCGAACGCGCTGGAGTGAAACAGCGTCCAGACATCGCGAGCATCGAAATGGTACCACGGTGCAGTGGCCGTGAACAGACGCACGACGTTGTAATGCGAAATCAGCGATCCCTTGGGCATTCCGGTCGAACCGGAGGTGTAGATTACGTAGGCGAGGTCGTCCGGAGTCGCCCCGTTGTCGAAATCCGCCGTGTCCTCGCGTGTGATTTTCGCCAAGTCGCGGTCGAGACAGATCACTTGTGTGCCTTGGGCCGGCAGATTGTCCACCAGACTGGATTGGGTGATCAATACCGATACGTGGGCATCGGACAGCATGAATGCGACGCGGTCCTTTGGGTAAGCCAGATCGATCGGGACGTAGGCGCCGCCGGCCTTGAGGATGCCGAGGATGCCGACAACCAATTCGGGTTGGCGCTCAAGGCAGAGTCCAACCAGCGAGTTGGGTCGAACCCCTGCCTGGCGGAGGAACCGGGCGACCTGGTTCGCCCTGTCGTTGAGTTCGCGGTAGGTCAGCCGAGTCATCTGATCACCGACTGCAATTGCATCCGGGGTCTTTGCGACCTGAGCCTCGAAAACCCGGTGAATGCAATGCTCACCGGGCTGCGGACCGGCTCGGTGATCCAACCGCACGGGAAGCTGATTGTCGTCCACAAGCTCGTCTTGCATTCGTCAATAGGTTTTGAACCACCCGCGTCAAAAAAAGAGGGTATCGCCAGAGCGTTCGGGCGCCTGGGTGTTCATTAGTTGAAGCATGGAAATACGCAGGGCTCTGGAAAGCCCGGACGATCATCCAGTATGTCGCTTAATGCAAGTGAGTACTAGTAAATCGTGAGCCGATGATGAAAAAACGCAAGCAATTGTCTGACCAGTACCTACAATTGGAGAACTCGATGACGGTAAGCACCGCGACGGCGGGAATGCAACGTCAGTTCTATGGTGAATCCAAGTCGCTGGGCACGAAGATGAGCCGGGCGTAGAGATAGGCAATGCTCTCGCTGAGGACCTCGCGCACGCCGTCGCTGGATCGCCACCAATGTCGCGGGTCGAATTCTGGGCTTTGCACCGCGATGATCCCAACCGCGACGCTCTCACCGAGGGCCTTCTGAAAAAGCAGGCGCGTCCGGCGGGCATGAACAGCCTCGGTCACGATGTTGATGCCTTTTACGGAGGTTCCGTGTTCATGGAGCCAATCCCGCAATGCGATTGCCGAACGGTAGGTTCGGTCCCGATCGACAGCGCGGCAGGGAGTGCTCTGGACGCGTTCTCGCGCGATGCCGCTCCGGATTAAACGGTGCGCCCCCCAAACGGCGGTCGTGTGGTCTTCCGAGGTGTAGCCAACGCTACCGGGCGGCAGCCCGCCGGTCGTAAAGACTTGATCATAATTACCGGATTTGAATTCTTCCGAGCCGGTGAGAATGACGTAGTCTTCCACCCAGCCCTCGACGACGAGAACTTTTGTGTCGACGCGATGCGTCACCGCCAGGAACGGGTAGATGCCCAATAGCAAAAGCCATCCGATTCCCAAAAGGACAAGAAGGGCAATCAACCACCCGCGCCACGACAGGCCCCAGCGCTCGCGGCGGGTCAGCAGGCCCGAGAATCGCTGTGGAGATTGCATCAGAAGATGGCCGGTCGCGAAGGATTACTACGAGCCCAAAGAGAAATTCCTTGCGGAATATGTTTTCTTTCTTGCTGAATTAATGGACACGTTGGTTTGATAATCACTTTTCCCTTTTATTGGATCCTCCATCTTGAATTGGTTTAATGCCGGCCCTTCGGTGGCGGCCGGCGATTCTTTGAGCTGGCGCGATCAGTGTCCATGGAAGTGGCTGGCTGCAGAGTCTGCTGCCAATCATATTGTATCTACTCACCACGCTCGGGCTCCGTTCAGACCCCGCGAGGTGCCAATCGGAAAACCCTTAGGACCCGCTGTGCGGCGAAGGGAAAGCGCTCGAATGGAACCAGCGTGCAAAGGGTCTTGAGAGAATAGACGCCAGAGCAAGCAGTGATCAGCACACCCACGATTAGCGCCGTGAAAGGCGGGAGGGCATACCAGCTAACAAAGACGGCTGCGATCAAGGGTGCGAAAGTTAAGCCTAGTCGACGATTTGCCGCCGACCATCGAAACCCACTCATCCGCCGAACAACCGCGTAAATACCAAGAGTGTACAGTACGTACATCCCAAAAAAGCCGATTCCAGTGCCTTTCAAGCCCCAGTAGGCAACGCTGCCCCATACAAGGACGACCAAAAGCGTCCAAGACATAAGTTCAGTAAGGATGAAGGTCGTCCCTTTGCCTTTCGCCATAAGAATGAAGCCGAACGGCCAAGAGACCACTCGCAGCACCATCCCGAGGCAGAGCCAACGAAGAATTTCGACGGCTGATCCGAACTTTGAGGAATAGAATAGCTCTATCACTATAGGGGCAAAAAACAGTGTGGCTATAACTCCTGGAACGGCTAGCAGCAGGCCGACCTCAGCCTGCTCGTTAACCAGTTGATTGCACTTTGAATGGTCATCGGCAACGGCTGTCAGACGCGGGAAAAAGTCGGCTCCCATGGCCTGAAGAATAAACCCGACGTAGAGTCCCCCGAGCGCCCAGGCAGCCTGGTAGAAACCCACAGCTTCGATGCCGAGACGGCGAATGACGATGATCCGGATGATATAGGCTGAGCCCATTGACATGAGCGTGCTAGCCATAAAGGCAATGCCGAGCTTTAACAATCCGGATGATTCTATAATGAGTTCCATGAAGGACAATCGCATTCGCGCTACCTTGACTTTCCGCGCATACCACCAAGACGTGAGAATGGCCATTGCGGCCACACACACAAGGGAGGGCGCCACACCTCGTACGCCAAAGTAGTAAACGATGGGGATGCTGAAAAGCGTGCCATAGAACGCTCCCAGTACGTTGATTCGAGCGAGGTCGGCAATCCGACGCATACCCTGGACCAGGGCTCCTTGAGCTGCAGAGATGTCGCCGAAGAAAATTGCCAAAGCCAGGAAAGCCACGGCACTAGTGTGAGAATCATCTCCAAACGTCAGACGTGCTACGAGCTTACTGAAAGCCAAGAGTAGCAGAGAACCTAACGCACCAGTGGCAAACGCAACGCGCCGCAACGTTGTCACGGTGCGGGCAACCTGCTCGGCTTTCCCCGTGCCCACTGCCTTGGCGATTTGCCGCACACCGCTGATATTGACGCCCATCCCAGCGATGGCGCGCGTCAGATCAATGATCGAACCGTACAAACCAAACAATCCGACGCCGGTCGGCCCCAGAATCAACGCAAACGCCTTGGTCCTGACGATGCTTAGACCGATGCTTATCACCGATGAGCCGCCAACCAACGCAGATGACTTCAGAACTTGTTCGTAGGACTTGTTTCGCGTCTCCAAGAGTTATCCCTCCTCCAGCGTTCGGCCTAGCGTTCGCTAAGTTCAACAGCGCCAATTTTTCGCGATACCAAGGGACCATTCGCGTCGCCGTCGGATTTGACCTAAACGATCAATAAAAATAACGAGTTTCTTTCTAAACACTTGTGTTACTCCTGGCCATTGGCGCACGAGCTTGACGAACGCCATAAAGCCCACCATTAAGAGGCTGCTGAACTACGGCCCGATTTTATAAAGTGGGACGCTCCACGTGTTTTTTCGATGGGTTTTTCGGATTTGAGCATGGATTCGAGGGAATCTGCGGGCCGGTTTCGGCCTCGCCCGTATCGGTTTCGGAGCTTTTCGCGGCGTGCGGACGCGCCGCGAGCCCGGCGGGCATCAGGCCCGGGCCCATCTGGGCGGGTCAGTCACCCAAAGTTTGGCCATTCGCAACAGGTTCAGGGCGGCGACAACATACTGGCCAGCGGCATGGCTGCGTTCGACTCCCCGGTAACGGCTCTTACGGAATCCGCCGGTCGTCTTGACCCAACCAAAGATCTCCTCGATGCGCTTGCGGATTCTCTGGCTGGCCGTGTAAGCCTCGCTGCGCCGGATGCGCATGGGGTCCCGGTTCTCGCCCAAGGCCGGATGCGGCCGGATGCCTTGCTCTCGGACCCCGTCGACGAAGCCAGCGGTATGGTATCCCTTGTCGGCCCCGATCGACTTGAGCCGGAAGCCCCGGTTCTTCAGTTCCACCGCTTGGTCGACCGCGACCGCGGATTCCGGCTCGCCGACGGCACTGCGGACTTCAAACAGCATGCACAGTCCGTTGCGGTTTTCCATGGTCGCATGGCCAGCGCAGGACAGTCGCGCCTCTTGCCCTTGGCCTTTGCGGGCCAGTTTGGCTTCCGGATCGGTCGTCGATTCGTGGGTGGCGTGGCTCCGCTTCTGGCCTTTGAAGTCGGTCCAGGAGTTGCCCGAACCAGGGCCTTGGTCAGAGCCCTTCGGCTTGAAGCTCTTGAGGGAGGCCCAGGCCTGGATCAAGGTGCCATCGACCGAGAAGTGATCATTGGAGATCCAGCCGTGTTTTTTCGCCAGCGCCACCACCTCGGCGAAGAACAGGTCCGCCACCTCATGGCGGAGCAGCCGCTGCTGGTTCTGGCTGACTGTCGAGGGGTCGAAGACCGCCTCGTCCAACGGCAAGTCGAGGAACCAGCGGAACATCAGGTCGGTCTGGAGCCGGGCGCACAGCTGCCGGTCACTGCGCACCGTGAAGAGCGCCTGCAGGACCTTCGCCTTGAGCAGCCGCTCCGGCGGGATCGACGGCCGACCGCTTTGGACGTACATCTCCTCAAAGTGAGCGTCCATGCCCCCAAGCACCTCATCGACCAGCGCCTTGATCCGGCGGATCGGATGGTCGGGCGCAATCAGCGCTTCGACGTCAATCAGGCTCACAAAACTGGCTTGGGTGGTGGGTTTCCCTCGCATATGTCACCATATTATGGATACGTTTGACAAAAACAGGCCTTTTGAAGTGGACCCCGTCCATTGGGCAGGTGGATCGGGAAAATAGATTGATTTGGGAGGGGGTGGAGGGGGAGGGGCGAAGCTCGGTGCAGTCAAGACATAGGTAACCCCCCCCTGGTTTGATTTGGAGGTCTGGACGTTAGTGATCAGGCGCTGAGTTCGAGGGCGGCCTCACCGCGGTAGACTTCCATCGGCGTGACGTCGCCGGGAAAGGCACTGTGGGGGCGCTCCTCGTTGTAGAAACGGAAGAACCGGTCAAGGTGGGCGTGGGCGTCGATCTGGGAGCGGTAGCTCTTGCGGTAAACCTCGTCCCATTTCACGGTTCGCCACAGTCGCTCGACGAAGACGTTGTCGAGTGCCCGGCCCTTGCCGTCCATGGAGAGCTTCACTCCAAGGGCCAGCAAAGGTTCAGTGAACTCGGCCGAGGTGAACTGGCACCCCTGGTCAGTGTTGAAGATCTCCGGAACGCCGTACTGGTCGATGGCGTGCCGGACGGCCTGCGACGCAGAATCTTGCGTCGAGCGTGTTCGAGAGTTCCCAGGCTAGAACGGCACGGCTGTACCAATCGATGACGGCGCATAGGTACAGGTAGCCGCCCTGGATCGGAATATAGCGTGATGTCCATCGCCCAGACCTGGTTGGGCCGATCGACCGTCAGATGCCGCAGCAGATAGGGTAAACCCGGTGCTCCGGATTCGGCCGGGACAAGTTCGGCTTCTGGTAGATCGCCTCCAGCCCCATCAGGCGCATCAGCCGCTGCATCCGCTTGCGATTGACGCCGTAGCCCTGGCGCCGAAACCAGCGGGCCATCTGCCGTGAGCCGAACTCCGGGTGCGCCGAGTACGTCTCGTCGATCTTGCGCATCAACGCCAGGTCGTCCGGCGGCGTCGGCCGCCGCCGATGGTAGTACGTCGAACGCGGCAGGCCGAGCAGTCGGCACTGCCGCGCCGTCGAGATCCGGGGATGGTCCGGCTCGATCATTTTCCGGCGCTCAGCCGTTGAGCTCCGCAGATTTTTTTTTAAGCCAGTCCAGCTCCACCTCGAGCTGACCGATCTTCTGATACAGTTTCGTCTTCCCGTTCTCCGGCCTCCGCCACGCTCCGGCTCGCGCCTTCCGGGCGAACACTTCCGGAAGCCGCTCCAGCAGCTCCTTCTTCCATTGGGTCACCTGCACTGGGTGCACCTGGTACTTCGCCGCGATGGCGTGGACCGGCTCGATGCCCTTCAGGGCCTCCAAGCCGACGCGGGCTTTGAACTCTGGACTGTGCTGACGTCGTTTTTGTGACATGGGGATCGTTCCTTTGAGTTTGGATTAACGATCCGACCTGTCCAACTTTCGGGGACCACCTCATTTTTCAGCGCCCTGTTAAACGCGGGCGTGCCTCAGTCGATGAGTCGGTTCCTCATAATGCGTAAAAAATCGTGGAAACGACGAGGCAAACAGCGGCTAACCAACTTTAATGTTCCCTTAAGATCGGAGCGATTTTGGCACGCTCGAAGCACAATTACTAACCGCTGGTAAATAGCGGCATCCTTCATTGCAAGGTGTAGTTGAAAATCTGTGATGCCTCGTGTGATCTCCGCTGAAACCCGAGAGAATGTCTCATGGTTAATCAGGTCCTTGGCGAACAACGTATTCAGATCATTGAACATCTGTTGAAAGCATCGAATATGATTATTCAGATGTGTTCGTTCCTTGTCCTCCACGGCTTTCAATGACGGCGCGTCTTTTGGCCTCCCGTCAGTCCAATGCGAGCTATTATTGTGGGTATGTCTTCTGTAAAATAATAAGTTCTGATTAACATGCAGTATGGCTCCGATCGCATGTGATCGGAAGCTGAGCACGATATCCTCGACGGTGACTTGTTTGGTTAGCGGCCCAAAGAACGAGAAGAGATCGGGGGTCCATGCGTGGGTGCACCCGTTCACTCGTGGAGCTAGGAATCTGATGAAATGTTGGAGGTCGACCGTCTCGGATTCGCATGCGAATGCGGGATTCCGGGTGCCCGAATTGAGGGTGAATCCATCCTCGTTGATCAAGGTGTAGTCAGAATATATTGAGGTGGCTCTTCTATCGGTGCGCTCCCAAGCGCGAAACAGGACCTCAGTTCGCTCCGGCAAGGAAATGTCGTCACCTGCGTTAACAACGATCAGTCGACCGCGAGTCATCCCCATGAGGCGGTCCAAATGTGCGCCGATACCCTCCGAGATCGAATTACGGTTCAACTCGACTTTGTGTCGGCCTTTGTAGGAGCGCGCCATGTGTTCCATAATGGGAAAGGTATGGTCATCCGAGGCATCGTCTGAAAGAATTATCTGGAGAGGGGTATATGTCTGAGCGAAAGCGCTTTCGACGGCTGCAGTAATAAAACGTTCTTGGTTGTGGCCGAGAACAAGGAACGTCAAAAGAGGGTTTTGCATTTATGGGTTGGCGGGGGATCGTATATATTTCTTCCTTCGTTCAGTGCAGGGCGCAAATGCGCGAGAAGATTGAAGGCGATTTCCGGGGGCACGGCACAGGTTCCTGCGTTGCCCACCGGCAATGTGCAGGGCTGCTTACTCGTAGCGTTTGATTTCCTGCGCAGAGTTAAGGCTCTGCGCAGGAAAACAATCTTACACCCTCTCGCTTTCCAATGGCGCCAGCCATTGGAATTCCGCAGTCTAGACGACCCAAAGACCGAGAAGCTGCTATTGGACCGTGATGGCTGTTGTCGCGTCGCTGGGCGGTGCCGGGTTGACGGTCACGACCAAGGTGGCAGTGCCGGTTCCCGAGGAGTTGGTGGCACTGATCGTGACATCGGGCGCGCCTACAGCCGTAGGAGTGCCGCTAATCACGCCGGTAGAGGTATTGATGGAAAGGCCGGCGGGTAGCGGGGAGGCGCTGAAACTTGTGGGCGAATTGCTGGCGGTGATGGTGTAGGAGAAGGCTGTCCCGACTGTGCCAGCGGCAGTGAGCGCGCTCGTAATTGCTGGCTGAGCCGCGTTGACGGTTAAGGAGAGCGTGGCGGTACCAGTGCCGGAGGCATTGGTGGCGCCGATGGTGATGCTGGTCGTTTGGGCGGTGGTGGGGGTGCCGCTGATCACGCCGGTCGTGGTGTTGACGGAAAGGCCGGTAGGCAGCGGGGAGGCGCTGAAACCTGTGGGCGAATTGCTGCCGGTAATCGTATAGGTAAAAGCTGTGCCGACGGTGCTCGAGGCGGTAAGCGTGCTCGTGATTGCCGGGGCGTTTCCCCGCCCCCTCCTGAGATATATTCATAGTCGCCAATATCCCACGCGCTGCCTTGCGGACGAGTGGTGCCAATGATATCAGTGGTGAAGTACGCCGACTCGCTCGTGCCCTTGTCGATTACGTCTGTGCTTGAAGAGGTCGGCGCATAACTTCCGTTTAAGTTAGGGTTGGCCGTCTGGATGTTGGCGTCATATCCAACCCCCTGCCACTGGCTCAAAGTATAACCCACAAAACTGCCGGTGGAGCTGTAGCAAAATGCTTGGGCCTGGTAGCCGTATTCGAGGTTTGTAGCTCGACTTGAGCATGATGTCTCCGTATAGGGAAGCAGGGCAATAAACACGCCATTGCCGTTACCCACCCCGAGGTTGTTCTGGACCGTTGCCGTCAACGGGAACGATCCGCCGCCCGTAAGAATTTATGCTAACACCATTGGCATAGTCTCCCCCGATTATTGTGTTGTTGAAAATCCCTACGGTTTGAGGCGTGGTGAGCGTACCCCTGCTGGCGTCAACATAGATCAGGCCATCAGCGGCGTACTGGCCATTTGAACAAATTACAAGGTTGTTATAGATACGAGAGCTGACCAACCCCTGCGTAAAAAGAGCGGAACTTTGGTGAGCCCCAGTAAATCCAGGGCCAATAGTGTTGTTGCTGTAAAC
>CAVRNM010000009.1:0-25614 GCA_963722225.1 uncultured Verrucomicrobiae bacterium | reverse complement strand
GTTGTCTTCGACGATGAGGAGTTTCGCCATGGTGGAAGCGGGATGGACGGGAGCTAGGAGGATTTCGGCACGGGATTCGGGACGCGCTCTGCCGTTTCAACATGTGCTGATTGATGGTTTCCCGGACCTCCCGGAGCAAGTCTTCTCGGGCGAACCGCCCTTTTTGGAAGATCCGCTCCACCTGGCCCCGGAGCACTTCCTGGGCTTCGGTATTGAGATCGAGGGAACTGACCACGACCACCGGAATCTTCGACCACTCGGGATGGGGTTTCACCTGGCGGAGGAAATCGAATCCATCCATCTCGGCCATGATCAGGTCCAGGACAATCAGGTCAGGTTTCACGCCGCTCTGGAGGACCTCGATCGCCTCTCGCCCGTTCGAGGATTCCCGCACGGTGATCCCCTCCTTTTGCAGCATCCGGACGACGAGTTCCCGGGAGGGTGGGTCATCCTCGACGACCAGCACGGTCCCGGTCGGTTTGGTTGACCGGTGCCGGTCGAGGACCGGGAGGAGCTTCGATGCGTCGATCGGCTTCGTCAGATATTCGGCGGCGCCGAGGGCGAAACCCATCTCCTTGTTCTCGAGCATTGTCAGGAGAATGATGGGAACGTCCTCCAGGCCGGGGGTGGCCTTCAGCTGGGAGAGGACCGACCAACCATCCACGCCGGGCATGAGGATATCAAGAATGACAATATCGGGATGATACTCCAGGGCGATGCGGAGACCATCCTTGCCGTCGCGGGCAATCCGGGTCGAATAGCCTTCCCGCGTCAGCATGTTGGTGAGGACGCCGTGCACCGACTCGTCGTCGTCGATGACCAGCACGCGACCCTTGGGCGCGGGCGCCGGCTGATGTTCCTTCGGCTCCTTTTCGGCGGCGGCATAAGGGGAACTCGCCGATTTTACCCGCCCGGGCACCCGCAGCGTGAAGGTCGAGCCGGCGCCCGGGGCGCTGGTCAGCGTGATGTCGCCGCCCATCATCTGGGCAAATTGCTTGGAGATAGCGAGGCCGAGTCCGGTTCCGCCAAACTTGCTGGAAGTGGAGGCGTCGGCCTGCGTGAAAGGCTTGAAAAGGCGCGCCATCTGTTCCGCGTTCATGCCGATGCCCGTGTCGATCACCTGCATCACAATCCACGCTTGATGATCGACGGTCTCCCGCTCGACCTTCAGCTCGACGCGGCCGTTCTCAGTGAACTTGCTCGCATTGCTCAGCAGGTTGAGCAGGGTCTGGCGGATCTTGGTGGAGTCGCCATACATGGAACCGAGCTCGGGTTGGCAGCTTACAACCAGCTGGTTGTTGCGCTGCTCGACCAGCGGGGCGATCGTGCTCATGACCTCGTGCACCAGGATCTCAAGATCGAAGGTCTCCAGGTAGAGCTGCATTTTCCCCGCCTCGATCTTGGACAGATCCAGCACGTCGTTGATCAGACCCAGCAGGTGGCGGGCGGCGCTGAGGATTTTCCGCAGATCGTCGGCCACGCTGCTGTCCCCGTCATCGCTCGCGTCCTCGATGAGCATCTCACTATAACCGATGATCGCATTCATCGGCGTCCGGAGCTCGTGGCTCATTTTCGCGAGGAACGCGCTCTTCGCCTGGTTGGCCTCCTTGGCGGCGACCACCGCGCGCTCCAGTTCCGCCGTGCGCTCGGCGACCTTCTCTTCCAGTTGCTCGTTGATCTGGCGCAGGCTTTCCCGGGCGTCCTCGGCGTTCCGGCGGGCCACTTCCAATTCGGCGTTTCGCTGCTCGATGGTCTGGACCATGAGATTGAATGAACGGGTCAGGGTGCCGATCTCGTCCCCCCCGCGCTCCTTCACCCGCACGCTGTAGTCCTTTTGCTCCGCTATCCGCCGGGCGGCGCCCGCCAGCTCGGTGAGTGGGTCGGTCAGACTGTGCTGGAGGGCGTAACCGACCACCATCGCCAGCAGGCACGAGGCCAGAAAAATGATGATCATCCCCCGGACGAGGTCGCCGAAACGCTCCGACGCAAGCTTGCTCACATCCGCCTTCAGGTAAAAGCTCCCGAACGTGCGGCCGTCGCGGCCGCGCAACGGATCGAAGATGACCACGTGATCGGTGGAAAAGCTCAGCCGGATCCGCTGGGGCAGCGGAATGAATTCGTTTGAGCCGGGCTTGATGTAGCGGGCGAGCAGCCTTTTGTCCGGCGAAAAGACGGCGGCGGCGACGACCGAATCGTCCGATTCAAGGGCCGCGAGGACCGGGCGGGCCGCCGCGGGATCGCGCGCCAGGGCGTCGACGATCCTATCCTTCAGCAGGGCATGGGTGGCTTCCAGGCGACGGTAGCTCTCGTTGTTGAAGCGATAGACCTCCATGCTGTAGAAGGCGATGATCGCGGCGGCCAGCGAAACCGCGCAGACCGAGATGATGAGCAGGCTCAGCTTCAGCCGAAAAGGGAGGGAAAACCGGTCAGTTTTTGCCATAGAAATGTGTCACGTAAGCCGCGAGCGTCGTGAACGGACTGCGCAGGGCAGCTGGAAGAAAAGACCATCCACCAAGGCAGGGCGGGGAATCGAGAGAAACAACGTCATCGAATTCGTTCAAGGAACCGCCCTGTTTGTCAATGATGATGAACCCGGCTGGACCAGCGCGCAAGCCCAACTTCACGGGCCAGAATCGCCACGACATTCGAAATCGGACCCGCGCTCGCCACGCGGATGGAGTGCCCGCCGCCGCCGATTGAGCCGTCCGTCCGCTGTCTCCGGCCCCTGATCCCGACGGGCCAGCGGCGGGGGGCTGACGATTGTTGGGTCTAAGAAACGCGCGACTGGATCGTTGATGGGGTGATGGAAAGATCAACCCCTGACCCAGGAGAGCCCGATGAAAACAAGGTTTGTCCTGCCCGGCATGATCGCCGTGACCTTCCACGCGTTCCTGTTGTTTGGTCTGACCGGAAAGACGCCGCCAGCCTCCGTGAACCCGGAGGCGAAGCCGCAGGAATCGGATCCGGCCCTGTCAGTCGACCAAGACGATCCGGTGCGCGAATCGGCGGAGACCGATGATAAGCCATCGTCGACGCGGGGTGGACCGGTGGCAACCCGTCCGGTTGACCTCCAGCTGGTGACTCCCCCGGATGGAGCAGTCACGATCCCGCCGCTTCCTGCGATCAAGGGAGACCACGGAATATCGGCCATCCCCGTGGACTGGGAAAACGCGGGGAGACCCGGCCGGGATCCAGGTGCTGACGCGGTTAATCTGAGCAGGCTTGATCGCCCGCCGCGGACGCGCTCGCAACCCGCGCCGGTCTACCCGGCGGACTTGCGCAGAGGCGGAATCGAAGGGACCGTCGTGGTGGAATTCCTGGTCGACAAGGAGGGCAATGTGCAAAATCCCATCGTCCTGCGGGCGAGCCATCCGGAATTCATCGAGCCGGCGCTGCACGCCGTCGTTCGGTGGAAATTCGAGCCGGGTTACAGCGCGGGGCGGAAAGTCCGATTCCGCATGAGCGTTCCCGTGGTTTTCACGATCGAGGGCATGTGAAGCGGCGGCGGCCGGAGGAGGGTTCCGACTCACTCTGGCCGTCATGCTGGTCCGGAGGCGCCAGGGCCGAGACCGGAGGGGTTTCACGGTAGTGTCTTGGGCCGCAGTCGGAAGAGGCGGTCGATGCGGTCGACGAGGTCCGACGGGCTGAATGGCTTGGTGACATAGTCGAGGGCGCCCAATTCCAAGCCCAACTGGCGCGAATCCGTGGCAGCCCAGGCAGTCAGGATCAAGATCGGGATCGCTGCCGTGGCCGCGTTGCGGCGCAGGATCTCGCAGACCCCGAACCCGTCAATATCGGGCAACATGAGATCCAGCAGCACGAGATCAGGCCGGCAGCAACGGATTGTCTCAATCGCTTCCCGCCCGCTCGAAGCAGTCAGAACCTTGTAGCCCGCCCGGCTGAGATGGAATCGGAGGAGTTCGGTCACGTCGCGCTCGTCGTCAACGGCGAGAATGCTAGGATGCATGGACGGGAATGAAATGCCGGTTAGATTGCGACCAGGCGGCGGCGGCGTTACATGTGCGTGAAGTCGACGCTCATCGGGCCGGCCCAGCACGGGGAAAATCCCCGGTCTTTTGCCAGCACAGTTCGATTTCACAATTCATTCCACTTGATTCACGCGAAAAATCGGTCAAACCCCCCATCAAGGGCTTTTTTACTCGCAGGGCGCCTGCAAGTCATAAGCTTCAACCTCCTAGATGACCGTGTGTTAACACTTATCAGCGATGGCGAGGAAGATCGCATTTCTCAATTACAAGGGAGGCGTAGGCAAGACGTCCCTGATCGTGAATCTGGCGGCCTGTCTGGCGAAGACCGGTCGGCGCGTTCTGCTGTTCGATTTTGACACGCAGTCCAACGCGAGCATCTGGCTGCTGCGCTTGGAGCGATGGAACAAGATCAACAACACAAACATCGGCGCCGTGTACTCGATCTTTGAACCTGGAACGGTCAGGCTGAAGGACATCGTGGTGAAGGACGTCGTGGAAGGGAAGAACGGGGAGAAACTGCTGCCCGGCCTCGATCTGGTTCCGACGACTTTCAACCTCGTGGATTTGGAGGGCGATTACGTGGGCGACCCGCGCAAGCCGCCGTATTTTTTGTTTAACGAACAGCTGCGCGAGTTGGAAAGCGGCTACGATTTTGTCCTTTTCGACTGCCCGCCGAACATTTTGCACGCCTCGCAGTGCGGCGTTTTTTCCGCCAATGAGATCTACGTTCCGGCCAATCCCGACGCGCTGAGCCTCATTGGATTCACCCTGCTCGTGGAGAAATTGCACAAGTTCCAGCAGCTTTCCGCCAGCTTCCGGTTGGCGGAGATGGGGCCGCCCGCGACCGTTCAGGGGATCATCTTCAACTCCATCAAGAACGGCGTGGACATCGAAGTTCCGAAGATGCGCATGCAATTGCGCATGAACCAATACAAGGCTCAACGGCGCGTGGCCTCCACCGCCAAGCTCTTCGAAACGCAGATCCGCGACGCCACGATTGTGCGCCGGGCGGTGGCCCTTGGCCTGCCGGTGGTGCTGGTGGGCCAGGAAACGGAGGAGTCGGACAATGTGTTGAGTGATTACCGCCGGTTGACCCGCGAAATCATGAAGCACGGTGACCTGCTTTGACGGATGGTTTTGCCGAGAGACGATTCATGAGCACACCTGAAGGACACTGCACGGCCAAGGATTGGGACAAGATCCGGAGGGAATTTCATACCTCGATCATGATGGATGTCACTCTGCGCAGCCTGGCCCAGAATCTGGATGGCGCCGACTGGCCGCTGGCCGGCGAGGACGAGACGCCCGCGAAGTACATTGATCTCGATTTCGAGGAACTTAGCGCCTGCCCGGGTCTGAAGGACCGTCCGGAACGCATCGACCAGTTGATCGAGATTCTGGGCGAGACGCTGGCGTTCGACAATCCGTTCGGCGAGATGGTTGCGCAGTCGGCGGCGGTCTCCGCCGGGGAGAATCCGCTGCTGAAGACCCTCACCCGCCTCGAGATTCCGGCCGACTTTCCCATTGAGATGACGCTCCTTTCCGCGGACGTGAAGAATTTCTGCCAGATGGAGAAAATCACGACGCTGGCGGAGTTCGCCAATTTCGCGCAGAATATGCCGCCGCAGGTGGTGGTCGGAGGCGATTTCCGCACGCTGCTTAACGCGCTGGCGAACGTGAATGAGCAGGCATTGGCCGCCCTTCTGCCATTCCGTGTCGGCAGCAAGGGCTTGCACCTTCCGGAAGCCCTGGGGCACCTCGTCGATTCTCTGGCGCCGGCCGAGCGGATGGCCTTGTTGAAGCTCCATGGGGTGCGGTTGACCGACGCCGGGGAGAAACAGGCGGCGGACGTTGGTCGGGAGCGGCTGGCCGAGCTGGAACAGAGCCTCCAACAGAGCGTTGCGCGGGTGGTGGAGCTTTTCCCAGGCGAGCTCCGCGACCTGCCGGCAGCCATCAAGCAGCACGGCTCGCTGGGGCGCTTCCTGATCGTGCTCGGAAACCTGGAAACGGAGACGTTGGTGGCAAAATTCCTTGAGCCGCTGCTCAGAAAGCCCGAGCCGGCTGGGACGCCGGTCCCGGCGGGGAAGGGCGGATGGTGGGCCGCGGTGATTCGATGGTTTGGCAAATGAACGACGCGCCTGAATCTCCCCCGCCGCCTCCGCCGCCCCGGCGGATCAAGTTTCCGCCTCCGCCGCCGCCTGTTAAAACCCTGGCGCTGCGGCGGCGGCTGGAGCCGTCGGAAGGTTCGGCAGAGGCGCGCAAATCCATCGACGCCATTATGGCGGCGACCCGCGCGCCGTGGGGCGAGCTCCGCCCGATGGATTCGCAGCAGGTGGGTGAGCTGCAAAAGGCCTTGCGCAAGCTCGAGGCCAAGCTGGACGAGCGGGAACACGCCATCGAGGAGATCGGCTCGCGGCTGGCGGAACGGGAACGCGAGCTCGCGGAAACCGAGGCGTTGTTGGCGGCGCGGGAAAAGGTCATTGTGGCCGCCGCGCGGACGAGCGGCGCGGCCGTGCTTTCCAAGGAGGAGCAATCTGCGCTCGAACAGCTGAAGGCGGAGTTGGAACGGCAGGAGGAATCGCTGAAGGAGCAGAAGAGTGCGCTCAAGGAACGGGAGGCGTTCGTCCAAGAGAATGAGGCGAAGCTGTTCGAAAAGATGCAGGCCCAGCAGGAGAGGGAAGTCGAATTGGAACAGAAGTCCGACGATCTCCACTCGCTGCAGAAACGCTTGCGGGAGCGGGAAGCCGCGATCGATCCGGCCGCCGCCGCGGCCCTGGAGGCGGAGAAGGCCTCCCGGAAATTCGATGAGTTCGCGGAATAGGCGCCGGCGGTGCGGAATCCGCGCCGTCGGGCCTAGCAGCCTGTCGGGCTTCGAGCCCTTCAGGCTGCTAACGCCGGGAACCCCCGGCCGGCAGGGCGGTCACATTCTCCACCAATGCCCTCGTCTGCTCTCTCAATCTGCCGCCCGGATGGCGAAGGGCCCTGGAACCGGTCGATTTTTTGCTCGCCCCACAGTGTCCGGCAATGCTTCCCTTCAGACCACTCATGAGAATCGCTGTCTTCGTCGCCGCCGGGTTGGTCGTGTTGACCAGTTTCCTTCATGCCCAGTCCGATGATGACGATGAGGATGAAATGGATTACGCCCCGTTGGTGCCGACGGGCAGTTCGATGCGCTTCGGGCTCCGGTATGTGGGCGGCCCCAAGGTGGCATTCCACAATGTCGGCACCGTTGCGGCGGATATTACGACCCCGAGCCTTACGGATGTGGCGGCCGCCTCTACAACGATGGTTCGGTGGGCACGGATACGCGGATCGACGCGAATGGCCATCCCGCAGATGACGGGCTCACCAATACGTGGACGGCCAATTACCCCACCCAGATCACCTCGGACAACAACGTGGCCTTTCACATTTACAGCACGACAGCACTGCCCGATGGCGAGACGCTCAAGGCCCGGAACGAGCTGGCAGAGGGCTGGGAATTGCAGATGGGCCGTAGCCTCGGCAAGATCGCCCGGAAAGTCGACGTGAGCCTGGTGGCCGGGTTTACGTTTTCCGGGTTCAATTCGAAGCGGAGCAGCGATATCCAGGCCCAGCTCACCACCTTGACTGACGTCTACTCGCTCAACGGCCAGACCCCGCCCACCAATTTCCCGATTACCGAGCCAACCAGCGGCACGCAGGTTATCTACGATTAGAACGGCCAGCCGGTGATTACTTCCAGCGGCGGGTGTGAAGACCAATCGACCGATCAGAGCATTTTGCTCGGCCCCACTCCGACGCGGACGATCTCCAACACCAATGCCGACGGTACACCCACCACCGTCGAGGTGGGTGGCGACTGGCAGATCAAGGGAGCCTATTACACTTTCCGCCTCGGACCGGTGTTTGAGTTTCCCGTTACGGAACTTTCAAACTCACCTTGGGATTTGGTGCTGCGGCCGTGTTTGTCGGGAGCACCTACACCTCGGACGAGTCCGCCTTGATCGCTAATGTTTCGACCAACGTTATCGATGGCCAGGTGAAGACTCATAGCGTGTTGCTCCCGGCCTGGTATGCCGACGCCGACGCCGAGTACTGGCTGACGGAACGGGCTGGCTTCTATTTCGGCGGATCTATCAGCGGTGCCAAAGCTTTAACCAGGGCCTTGGCGGTGAAAGCGCGACCGTCGATATGGGATCGACGTCTGGCATCACGAGCGGCCTCACGCTGCGATTTTAGTCTGCGGATATCTCGTCTTTGTAGCCGGATACGATCGGATCGAGAACGGACGGGCGTGCCTTCTGACGTCGGGCTTAATCTCCAGTTTCGACAAATCCGCGGCGGCGCCCCAACGTCCCCTCATGAAAGGCCGCTGGCGGTTCGATGAGGTTTCGGATCCCCTGGTGCTCGCCGCGATGGAAGCGGTGCCGCGGGAGGAATTCGTTCCCGGGAACTTGCGGGCCTCCGCCTATGAAGACCGGGCCCTGCCCATTGAGTCGGGACAGACGATCTCGCAACCGACGGTCGTGGCTTACATGACCGGGCAACTGCGGTTGTCACCGGCCAGCCGGGTGCTGGAGATCGGCACCGGCTCGGGCTACCAGGCCGCGGTGCTCGCCGAGATCGCCGGCTGGTCTACTCCGTCGAGCGCATCACCGGGCTGGCGCGGAGCGCGGCCGCGCGCCTGGCGCGGCTGGGATATGAGAACGTTCAAGTCCGCGAAGGGGACGGGGCCCAGGCTGGCCCGAAGAGGCGCCTTTTGACGCGATCATCGTGACCGCTGCCGCCGCCGCGATCCCGCCTGCGCTGTTCGAGCAGCTGGGTCTGGACGGCCGCCTGATCCTGCCGTTGGGACACCGGATGGTCCGCAGGTGCTGGTGTTGTTCGAGCGGAATCCGGCGGTGAATTCGACCGCCGGGACCTTTGGTCGGTGCGGTTTGTGCCGTTGCTTTGATCGCCCATCGGCGGAAAAACTGCTCCGCCTTTTCCGTCGACAGCGCCGAGTCCGGCCGGCTTCATCCTGTTGATTCTGGCTCCCGGCAGGCGGACAGCACGTCCTCGATGGCGCGCACACGGCCGGCCGGAAAAAACGAGTTGATCCGCGAGATCACCTGTTGGATCAGGCCGTCCGGGCAGGAGGCTCCTCCAGTGATCAACACCCGCATGGGGTCCCTTCGGCGGGAAGACTCCGCCGTTCCATCCGGCTGGTGTGGCTGAGACTCGCGACCGGAAACACGTAGTGCTGCACGTCATCCCGACAGCGGATATTCTCCTCCGATTGGATGAAATAGGCGCGGGCCCCGACGGTCTGCTCGCACAGGCGGAACAACTGGTAAGTGTTCGAGCTGTTCTGCCCGCCGATGACAAAAGCGGCGTCGAGCGGCTCCGTGAGTGCCCGGCTCAGGGCATCCTGGTTCACCTGCGTCGCATAACACAGGGTGTCCTTCTTGCCACTGCCGCCGACGTGCGCGTCCCCGTCCGCGGCACCGTATTTCTGGCGATAGACGCTGCGGAAATAGTCGATGATCTCGACGGTTTCGTTCATCAACAGGGTGGTCTGGTTGACCACCGCAATGCGGGCCAGATGTCGCAGCGGATCAAAACCAGGCGTGGACAGCCCTGTGAATCGCTCCGCAAACGCTGTCATCCGGGCGGGGGAGGGTTCCAGAATCAGTTCCCCGATCAGGCGCGCTTCATCGAGGCTGCGAATGATCAGCGAAGGGGCGAACCGGCGGGAGTTCGAAAAGGTGGCCTTGGTTTCCTCGTGCTCGGACTTGCCGTGGATAATGACGCTGTACCCTTCCCGGCCGAACGCGCGGGCCGCTTTCCACACCTTCTCCACCAGCATGCACGTGGCGTCGTACTGGGCGACGCGAATCCCCTTCCGGATGAGTTTCTTCTTGTCCTCGTCCGTCGCGCCGAAGGCCGGGATGATCACGATGTCATCGCCGGTCAGCGTGTCCCACAGCAGCGGCGCGGAGCCGCCGGGCTGGGCCACCCCCCCGCTGACCGCGAGGGCCGCCCCTTGTCCGTCTGCAGAAAAAGGAGACCGCGCCGCCGGAGATCTTCATTCACAAATGGGTTGTGGATCAGTTCACTCAGCATGAACACCCGGCGGCCCGGGTTCTCGGCGAGGGTTTCGTAGGCGCGCTCGATGGCGTTCTTCACGCCGAGACAAAAGCCGAAGTGGCTCGGAATGACGTAGCGCACCGCGCCGAAATCGAGCGTCGCAGGTCGGCTGGCCGAACGTTCATGGGTGCGGTTCAGGGCTTTGATAACCTCGCAGAGCTGGCTCTGGTAAAGGACGCGGGCGGCGGAATCCTGGGCATAAATGCCGTGGTTGCGTTCCCGTTCCACGCGAAAACGGTAGATGTAGTCGTTCTCGCCGAGATGCAGGTACGGAATCGCGATGAGGTAGGGTTCGAGACCGGCGATGATCGCGGCGAGCGACGGCGCAAGATCGGCCCGCTGGCTGGCCAGCTGCTCCAAGGAACGGAATTGAATCTCGTCATCGGCCGGATCTCCCTCGACCTGGACGAAAAACACGCGGTAGTTCGCGCCGCCCGCGACCACCGCGAAGTATTCCGCCGCCGGGGTATGATGCCGGAAGTGCATCTCCAATCGCGCGGTCGCGACGGCCGCGTCAGGGCCGACGAAGGCCAGCCCCAGCCGGGTGCCGGCCCGGCGCACGGCGAGCCGGTTGCTGGCATCGAAAGCCAGGAAGGCGAACAGGGCGGGAGGGGCGGCCGGCAGGCTGCTGGTGGTGACAGGCATCAATGACGCCTAAGCAAAGGCGGCGACCCGCAATGGTCAAATCCAAGGATTGTCGCCGGCCTGCGGCCCGAGGATCCCCGTGCGCCGCCGGGCCCGCGCGCGGCGGCCAGGAAAAACGACGAATGCGAAGAGGCGGTGGACGGCTTGCTCACGAGCCGCGGGCCGGTTACCTCCGAACTTGATCCATGACATTGGCAGGAACAGGCGGAGGCACGTGGCTCGTCCTCGCCGGTGCGGCCCTGCTGGCCGGCACCGGGTGCACCACCCTGCGGCAGCCGAAGCCGCCGTTTCTGCCCGAGGCCGCGGCCTTGAAGCAGACCAACACCCTGTTGACGATGGGGCGTCAGCTGGGGTGGAAGGAGGTGGAGGATCTCCTGCCATTGCTGCAGGCGCAGGCGGATGCCGATTTTCCCGGGATTGCCTCGTTTGTCGCGGACTTGCGCCAGCTGGCGGACGCGAAAAAGACCCCGGCCGGAGTGCCGCCGATCGATGCCGCCCGCCTCATTGACCATAATCCCCATTTTTGGGCCGCCTACTACGAGATTGCCCCCGGGGATCCGTTGATGGCCATGCTGCACATCGGCCTGTTGCTGGCCGCCGGCGAGATGGTGCGGGCCGATGAAGTGGCGACGTTGGAAATCAATTTCGGCCGGATGGAACTGGACTATCGCAAGGAATTGGTGCGCCTCGATGCCCATGCCCAGCTGGTGCTGCAGGGCAGTCGCGGCGATACCGGCGACCGGGCGCGACTTCGGGGTGAGAAGGCCTATGCCGCGATCGCCCGCCGGGCCCAGGCCGCGCTGGCGGTCTGGCCCGACAACCCGGAAGCGCTGGCGGATCTGGCCTGGGCGCTTCAGGCCATGTCCGGCGGCGGGCCGCCCGCGGCCGATTCCCCGGCGGGCCGCGCCGTGGGGACGTTGCGCGCAGCCGACCCGTTTCTCCCGATCGACCCGGTGCTCGCCGGGCCTGAACCGGCAGCCCTGCAGACCGCGCGGCGCTGGTGGCTGCTGATCGACCGGGAGAGGGCGATCGGCGACGACCGGATTCTGGAGCAGTTTTCCACTGCGGCGCAGACGGCCGGGATTGACGAACTTGCGCTGGTGGCCCGCAGCTTGCTGTCCGGATGGAGCGGCGAATCCGTTCCGCCCGACGAGAATTTCGCGCGGACCCTCTCCCGGTCGATCAGCAGCCACCAGCGCCACGCAGTCTGCAGGGCTGCCGGTTCAGGCCCGGCGAGCACCGGGTCGATCGGGAGAAACGGGTCGGCTGCGCGCAACGTCCCCACGGCGCGGCCCGCCGGGGAATCGGCCAGCGGGCGGCCCGCCGCCGGACATGGCCTGAAGCGCCCAGGCCAGATCCGCCAGCGCTTCCGGGTTGTCGGGCCAGGGGGCCAGCGCGGCCTGGGCCCGGCGGGCGATCGCGGCATAGGCCTTCTCACCCCGAAGTCGCGCCCGGTCGCCGGTATCGCCGCGACTGCCCTGCAGCACCAGCTGGGCATCGGCATCCAGACGCACCGACTACGCTTGCGATAGTCCAGTTCCATCCGGCCCGAAATTGATTTCCAACGTCGCCACTTCATCGGCCCGCACCATCTCGCCGGCGGCCAGCAACAGGCCGATGTGCAGCATGGCCATCAACGGATCCCCGGGGGCAATCTCGTAGTAGGCGGCCCAAAATGGGGGTGCTGGTCAATGAGGCGGGCGGCATCGATCGGCGGCACTCCGACAAGGATCTCTTTCGCGTCCGCCAGCTGGCGCAAGTCCGCGACAAACGAGGCAATCCCGGGAAAATCGGCATCCGCCTGCGCCTGCAGCAATGGCAGGAGATCCTCCACCTCCTTCCACCCCAGCTGACGCCCCATCGTCAACGAGATGGTCTGCTTCAAGGCCGCGGCCTTGGGCAGAACGGCGGCTTCGGCTGCCGCAGGGTGGTGCACCCGGTGCCGGCCAGCAGGGCCGCACCGGCGAGGACGAGCCACGTGCCTCCGCCTGTTCCTGCCAATGTCATGGATCAAGTTCGGAGGTAACCGGCCCGCGGCTCGTGAGCAAGCCGTCCACCGCCTCTTCGCATTCGTCGTTTTTCCTGGCCGCCGCGCGCGGGCCCGGCGGCGCACGGGGATCCTCGGGCCGCAGGCCGGCGACAATCCTTGGATTTGACCATTGCGGGTCGCCGCCTTTGCTTAGGCGTCATTGATGCCTGTCACCACCAGCAGCCTGCCCGGCCACCCCCTTCCCGCCCTGTTCGCCTTCCTGAGGCTTTCGATGCCAGCAACCGGCTCGCCGTGCGCCGGGCCGGCACCCGGCTGGGGCTGGCCTTCGTCGGCCCTGACGCGGCCGTCGCGACCGCGCGATTGGAGATGCACTTCCGGCATCATACCCCGGCGGCGGAATACTTCGCGGTGGTCGCGGGCGGCGCGAACTACCGCGTGTTTTTCGTCCAGGTCGAGGGAGATCCGGCCGATGACGAGATTCAATTCCGTTCCTTGGAGCAGCTGGCCAGCCAGCGGGCCGATCTTGCGCCGTCGCTCGCCGCGATCATCGCCGGTCTCGAACCCTACCTCATCGCGATTCCGTACCTGCATCTCGGCGAGAACGACTACATCTACCGTTTTCGCGTGGAACGGGAACGCAACCACGGCATTTATGCCCAGGATTCCGCCGCCCGCGTCCTTTACCAGAGCCAGCTCTGCGAGGTTATCAAAGCCCTGAACCGCACCCATGAACGTTCGGCCAGCCGACCTGCGACGCTCGATTTCGGCGCGGTGCGCTACGTCATTCCGAGCCACTTCGGCTTTTGTCTCGGCGTGAAGAACGCCATCGAGCGCGCCTACGAAACCCTCGCCGAGAACCCGGGCCGCCGGGTGTTCATGCTGAGTGAACTGATCCACAACCCATTTGTGAATGAAGATCTCCGGCGGCGCGGTCTCCTTTTTCTGCAGACGGACAAGGGGCGGCCCTTCGCGGTCAGCGGGGGGGTGGCCCAGCCCGGCGGCTCCGCGCCGCTGACTTGGGACGCGCTGACCGGCGATGACATCGTGATCATCCCGGCCTTCGGCGCGACGGACGAGGACGAGAAAAAATTCAGTCCCGGAAGGGGATTCGCGTCGCCCAGTACGACGCCGCGTGCATGCTGGTGGAGAAGGTGTGGAAAGCGGCCCGCGCGTTCGGCCGGGAAGGGTACAGCGTCATTATCCACGGCAAGTCCGAGCACGAGGAAACCAAGGCCACCTTTTCGAACTCCCGCCGGTTCGCCCCTTCGCTGATCATTCGCAGCCTCGATGAAGCGCGCCTGATCGGGGAACTGATTCTGGAACCCTCCCCCGCCCGGTGACAGCGTTTGCGGAGCGATTCACAGGGCTGTCCACGCCTGGTTTTGATCCGCTGCGACATCTGGCCCGCATTGCGGTGGTCAACCAGACCACCCTGTTGATGAACGAAACCGTCGAGATCATCGACTATTTCCGCAGCGTCTATCGCCAGAAATACGGTGCCGCGGACGGGGACGCGCACGTCGGCGGCAGTGGCAAGAAGGACACCCTGTGTTATGCGACGCAGGTGAACCAGGATGCCCTGAGCCGGGCACTCACGGAGCCGCTCGACGCCGCTTTTGTCATCGGCGGGCAGAACAGCTCGAACACTTACCAGTTGTTCCGCCTGTGCGAGCAGACCGTCGGGGCCCGCCCCCTATTTCATCCAATCAGAAGAGAATATCCGCTGTCGGGATGACGTGCAGCACTATGTGTTCCCGGTCGCGAGTCTCAGCCACACCGGCCGGATGGAACGGCGGAGTCTTCCCGCCGGAAGGGACCCCATGCGGGTCTTGATCACTGGCGGCGCCTCCTGCCCGGACGGGCTCATCCAACAGGTCGTCTCGCGGATCAACACACTCTTTCCGGCCGGCCGCCTGCGCGCCCTCGGAGACGTTCTGGCCGACTGCCGGGAGCCGGATTCCCGTCAGGCTGACAGCCGGCCGGACTCCGCGCTGCGACGGAAAAGGCGGAGCCGTTTTTCCCGCCGATGGGCGGTCAGAGCAACGGCACAAACCGCACCGGCCAAAGGTCCCGGCGGTCGAATTCACCCGCCGGATTCCGCTCGAGCAACACCAGCACCTGCGGACCATCCGGTTTGCCCAACGGCAGAATCAGGCGGCCTTCCGGCCCCAGTTGCGCGAGCAGCGCGGGCGGGATCGCGGCGGCGGCTGCGGTCACGATGATCGCGTCAAACGGCGCCTCCTCGGGCCAGCCTTGGGCCCCGTCCCCTTCGCGGACTTGAACGTTGTCATATCCAAGCCGCGCCAGGCGCGCGGCCGCGCTCCGCGCCAGCCCGGTGATGCGCTCGACGGAGTAGACGCAGCCGGCGATCTCGGCGAGCACCGCGGCCTGGTAGCCCGAGCCGGTGCCGATCTCCAGCACCCGGCTGGCCGGTGACAACCGCAGTTGCCCGGTCATGTAAGCCACGACCGTCGGTTGCGAGATCGTCTGTCCCGACTCAATGGGCAGGGCCCGGTCTTCATAGGCGGAGGCCCGCAAGTTCCCGGGAACGAATTCCTCCCGCGGCACCGCTTCCATGGCGGCGAGCACCAGGGGATCCGAAACCTCATCGAACCGCCAGCGGCCTTTCATGAGGGGACGTTGGGGCGCCGCCGCGGATTTGTCGAAACTGGAGATTAAGCCCGACGTCAGAAGGCACGCCCGTCGTTCTCGATCCGATCGTATCCGGCTACAAAGACGGATACTCCGCAGACTAAAACCGCAGCGTGAGACCGCTCGTGATGCCGGAAGTCGATCCCATGTCGACGGTCGCACTTTCGCCGCCAAGGTCCTGGTTAAAGCTCTGGCTTCGCTGATAGGTCGCGCCGAGATAAAAGCCCGCCCGCTCCGTCAACCAGTACTCGGCGTCGGCGTCGACATACCAGGCCGGGAGCAACACGCTATGAGTCTTCACCTCACCATCGATAACGTTGGTCGAGACATTATCGATCAAGACGGTCTGGCCCGCAGTGTAGGTGCTGCCGACAAACACCCCCGCCGCACCAAATCCCAAGCTCAGCTTGAGTCGTTCCGTCACGGGCAGCTGGAACACCGGTCCGAGGCGGAAAGTATAATAGGCGCCTTTGATCTGCCAGACGCCACGCACCTCGGCGGTGGTCGGTGTTCCGTCAGCATTGGTGTTGGAGATCGTGCGCGTCGGAGTGAGGCCGAGCAGAATGCTCTGATCGGTCGATGTGGTCTTCACCCCGCCGCTGGAAGTGAGCACCGGCTGGCCGTTCTGATCGTAAATAACCTGCGTGCCGCTGTTTGGCTCGGTAATCGGGAAATTGGTGGGCGGGGTCTGGCCGTTGAGCGAGTAGACGTCCGTCAAGGTGGTGAGCTGGGCCTGGATATCGCTGCTCCGCTTCGAATTGAACCCGGAAAACGTAAACCCGGCCACCAGGCTCACGTCGACTTTCCGGGCGATCTTGCCGAGGCTGCGGCCCATCTGCAATTCCCAGCCCTCTGCCAGCTCGTTCCGGGCCTTGAGCGTCTCGCCATCGGGCAGTGCTGTCGTGCTGTAAATGTGAAAGGCCACGTTGTTGTCCGAGGTGATCTGGGTGGCGTAATTGGCCGTCCACGTGTTGGTGAGCCCGTCATCTGCGGGATGGCCATTCGCGTCAATGCGCGTATCCGTGCCCACCGAACCATCGTTGTAGAGGCGGCCAGCCACATCCGTAAGGCTCGGGGTCGTTATATCCGCCGCAACGGTGCCGACGTTGTGGAATGCCACCTTGGGGCCGCCCACATACCGGAGCCCGAAGCGCATCGAACTGCCCGTCGGCACCAACGGGGCGTAATCCATTTCATCCTCATCGTCATCATCGGACTGGGCATGAAGGAAACTGGTCAACACGACCAACCCGGCGGCGACGAAGACAGCGATTCTCATGAGTGGTCTGAAGGGAAGCATTGCCGGACACTGTGGGGCGAGCAAAAAATCGACCGGTTCCAGGGCCCTTCGCCATCCGGGCGGCAGATTGAGAGAGCAGACGAGGGCATTGGTGGAGAATGTGACCGCCCTGCCGGCCGGGGGTTCCCGGCGTTAGCAGCCTGAAGGGCTCGAAGCCCGACAGGCTGCTAGGCCCGACGGCGCGGATTCCGCACCGCCGGCGCCTATTCCGCGAACTCATCGAATTTCCGGGAGGCCTTCTCCGCCTCCAGGGCCGCGGCGGCGGCCGGATCGATCGCGGCTTCCCGCTCCCGCAAGCGTTTCTGCAGCGAGTGGAGATCGTCGGACTTCTGTTCCAATTCGACTTCCCTCTCCTGCTGGGCCTGCATCTTTTCGAACAGCTTCGCCTCATTCTCTTGGACGAACGCCTCCCGTTCCTTGAGCGCACTCTTCTGCTCCTTCAGCGATTCCTCCTGCCGTTCCAACTCCGCCTTCAGCTGTTCGAGCGCAGATTGCTCCTCCTTGGAAAGCACGGCCGCGCCGCTCGTCCGCGCGGCGGCCACAATGACCTTTTCCCGCGCCGCCAACAACGCCTCGGTTTCCGCGAGCTCGCGTTCCCGTTCCGCCAGCCGCGAGCCGATCTCCTCGATGGCGTGTTCCCGCTCGTCCAGCTTGGCCTCGAGCTTGCGCAAGGCCTTTTGCAGCTCACCCACCTGCTGCGAATCCATCGGGCGGAGCTCGCCCCACGGCGCGCGGGTCGCCGCCATAATGGCGTCGATGGATTTGCGCGCCTCTGCCGAACCTTCCGACGGCTCCAGCCGCCGCCGCAGCGCCAGGGTTTTAACAGGCGGCGGCGGAGGCGGAAACTTGATCCGCCGGGGCGGCGGAGGCGGCGGGGGAGATTCAGGCGCGTCGTTCATTTGCCAAACCATCGAATCACCGCGGCCCACCATCCGCCCTTCCCCGCCGGGACCGGCGTCCCAGCCGGCTCGGGCTTTCTGAGCAGCGGCTCAAGGAATTTTGCCACCAACGTCTCCGTTTCCAGGTTTCCGAGCACGATCAGGAAGCGCCCCAGCGAGCCGTGCTGCTTGATGGCTGCCGGCAGGTCGCGGAGCTCGCCTGGGAAAAGCTCCACCACCCGCGCAACGCTCTGTTGGAGGCTCTGTTCCAGCTCGGCCAGCCGCTCCCGACCAACGTCCGCCGCCTGTTTCTCCCCGGCGTCGGTCAACCGCACCCCATGGAGCTTCAACAAGGCCATCCGCTCGGCCGGCGCCAGAGAATCGACGAGGTGCCCCAGGGCTTCCGGAAGGTGCAAGCCCTTGCTGCCGACACGGAATGGCAGAAGGGCGGCCAATGCCTGCTCATTCACGTTCGCCAGCGCGTTAAGCAGCGTGCGGAAATCGCCTCCGACCACCACCTGCGGCGGCATATTCTGCGCGAAATTGGCGAACTCCGCCAGCGTCGTGATTTTCTCCATCTGGCAGAAATTCTTCACGTCCGCGGAAAGGAGCGTCATCTCAATGGGAAAGTCGGCCGGAATCTCGAGGCGGGTGAGGGTCTTCAGCAGCGGATTCTCCCCGGCGGAGACCGCCGCCGACTGCGCAACCATCTCGCCGAACGGATTGTCGAACGCCAGCGTCTCGCCCAGAATCTCGATCAACTGGTCGATGCGTTCCGGACGGTCCTTCAGACCCGGGCAGGCGCTAAGTTCCTCGAAATCGAGATCAATGTACTTCGCGGGCGTCTCGTCCTCGCCGGCCAGCGGCCAGTCGGCGCCATCCAGATTCTGGGCCAGGCTGCGCAGAGTGACATCCATCATGATCGAGGTATGAAATTCCCTCCGGATCTTGTCCCAATCCTTGGCCGTGCAGTGTCCTTCAGGTGTGCTCATGAATCGTCTCTCGGCAAAACATCCGTTAAAGCAGGTCACCGTGCTTCATGATTTCGCTGGTCAACCGGCGGTAATCATTCAACACATTGTCCGATTCCTCCGTTTCCTGCCCCACGAGCACCACCGGCAGGCCAAGGGCCACCGCCCGGCGCACAATCGTGGCGTCGCGGATCTGCGTTTCGAAGAGTTTGGCGGTGGAGGCCACGCGCCGTTGCGCCTTGTATTGGTTCATGCGCAATTGCATGCGCATCTTCGGAACTTCGATGTCCACGCCGTTCTTGATGGAGTTGAAGATGATCCCCTGAACGGCCGCGGGCGGCCCCATCTCCGCCAACCGGAAGCTGGCGGAAAACTGCTGGAACTTGTGCAGCTTTTCGACAAGCAGGGTAAATCCAATGAGACTCAACGCATCCGGATTCGACGGGACATAGATTTCATTTGCGGAGAAACCCCGCATTGCGAGGCGCGAAGGATGTTCGGCGGACAATCAAAAAGGATGAAATCGTAATCGTTTTCCACCTCGCGCAGCTGTTCGTTGAACAACAAGTACGGAGGCTTGTGCGGATCTCCTTCAGAATCGCCCTCCAAGTCAACGAGGTTGAACGTCGTCGGAACCAGATCGAGTCCGGGCAGAAGTTTCTCCCCGTTCTTTCCTTCGACGACGTCCTTCACCACGATGTCCTTAAGCCTGGCTGTTCCGGGCTGAAAGATCGAATACACGGCGCCAATGTTTCTGTTGTTAATCTTCTTCCAGCGCTCCAGGCGCAGCAGCCAGATGCTCGCGTTGGACTGGGTGTCAAAATCGAACAGCAGGACGCGTCGACCGGTCTTCACCAGACAGGCCGCCAGATTCACGATCAGGGACGTCTTTCCTACGCCCCCCTTGTAATTCAGAAATGCTATCTTTCTCGCCATCGCTGATAAGTATTAAGGCGCGGTCATCTAGGAGGTTGAAGCCTATAGACTTGCAGGCGCTATGCGAGTAAAAAAGCCATTGAGGGGGGTTTGACCGATTTTTCGCGTGAATCAAGTGGAATGAATGATGAAATCGAACTGTGCTGGCAAAAGACCAGGGGATTTTCCCCGTGCTGGGCCGGCCCGATCAGCGTCGACTTCACGCACATGTAACGCCCGCCGCCGCCTGGTCGCAATCTAACCGGCATTTCATTCCCGTCCATGATCTTTGCATTCTCGCCGTTGACGACGAGCGCAACGTAACCGAACCTGTCCGGCGGGCTACAAGGTTCTGACTGCTTCGAGAAGAACGGGCGGGAAGCGATTGAAAAAATCCGTTGTTGCCGGCCTGATCTCGTGCTGCTGGATCTCATGTTGCCCGATATTGACGGGTTCCGGGTCTGCGAGATCCTGCGCCGCAACGCGGCCACGGCAGCGATCCCGATCTTGATCCTGACTGCCTGGGCTGCCACGGATTCGCGCCAGTTGGGCTTGGAATTGGGCGCCCTCGACTATGTCGCCCCGCCCATTCAGCCCGTCGGACCTCGTCGACCGCATCGACCGCCTCTTCCGACTGCGGCCCAAGACGCTCTCATGAATGCCCACCGGTCTCGGCCCTGGCGCCTCCGGACCAGCATGACGGCCCGATCGAGTCGGAACCCTCCTCCGGCCGCCGCCGCTTCACATGCCCTCGATCGTGAAAACCACGGGAACGCTCATGCGGAATCGGACTTTCCGCCCCGCGCTGTAACCCGGCTCGAATTTCCACCGAACGACGGCGTGCAGCGCCGGCTCGATGAATTCCGGATGGCTCGCCCGCAGGACGATGGGATTTTGCACATTGCCCTCCTTGTCGACCAGGAATTCCACCACGACGGTCCCTTCGATTCCGCCTCTGCGCAAGTCCGCCGGGTAGACCGGCGCGGGTTGCGAGCGCGTCCGCGGCGGGCGATCAAGCCTGCTCAGATTAACCGCGTCAGCACCTGGATCCCGGCGGGTCTTCCCGCGTTTTCCCAGTCCACGGGGATGGCCGATATTCCGTGGTCTCCCTTGATCGCAGGAAGCGGCGGGATCGTGACTGCTCCATCCGGGGGAGTCACCAGCTGGAGGTCAACCGGACGGGTTTCCACCGGTCCACCCCGCTCGACGATGGCTTATCATCGGTCTCCGCCGATTCGCGCACCGGATCGTCTTGGTCGACTGACAGGGCCGGATCCGATTCCTGCGGCTTCGCCTCCGGGTTCACGGAGGCTGGCGGCGTCTTCCCGGTCAGACCAAACAACAGGAACGCGTGGAAGGTCACGGCGATCATGCCGGGCAGGACAAACCTTGTTTTATCGGGTTTTCCTGGGTCAGGGGTTGATCTTTCCATCACCCCATCAACGATCCAGTCGCGCGTTTCTTAGACCCAACAATCGTCAGCCCCCCGCCGCTGGCCCGTCGGGATCAGGGGCCGGAGACAGCGGACGGACGGCTCAATCGGCGGCGGCGGGCACTCCATCCGCGTGGCGAGCGCGGGTCCGATTTCGAATGTCGTGGCGATTCTGGCCCGTGAAGTTGGGCTTGCGCGCTGGTCCAGCCGGGTTCATCATCATTGACAAACAGGGCGGTTCCTTGAACGAATTCGATGACGTTGTTTCTCTCGATTCCCCGCCCTGCCTTGGTGGATGGTCTTTTCTTCCAGCTGCCCTGCGCAGTCCGTTCACGACGCTCGCGGCTTACGTGACACATTTCTATGGCAAAAACTGACCGGTTTTCCCTCCCTTTTCGGCTGAAGCTGAGCCTGCTCATCATCTCGGTCTGCGCGGTTTCGCTGGCCGCCGCGATCATCGCCTTCTACAGCATGGAGGTCTACCGCTTCAACAACGAGAGCTACCGTCGCCTGGAAGCCACCCATGCCCTGCTGAAGGATCGGATCGTCGACGCCGTGGCGCGCGATCCCGCGGCGGCCCGCCCGGTCCTCGCGGCCCTTGAATCGGACGATTCGGTCGTCGCCGCCGCCGTCTTTTCGCCGGACAAAAGGCTGCTCGCCCGCTACATCAAGCCCGGCTCAAACGAATTCATTCCGCTGCCCCAGCGGATCCGGCTGAGCTTTTCCACCGATCACGTGGTCATCTTCGATCCGTTGCGCGGCCGCGACGGCCGCACGTTCGGGAGCTTTTACCTGAAGGCGGATGTGAGCAAGCTTGCGTCGGAGCGTTTCGGCGACCTCGTCCGGGGGATGATCATCATCTTTCTGGCCTCGTGCCTGCTGGCGATGGTGGTCGGTTACGCCCTCCAGCACAGTCTGACCGACCCACTGACCGAGCTGGCGGGCGCCGCCCGGCGGATAGCGGAGCAAAAGGACTACAGCGTGCGGGTGAAGGAGCGCGGGGGGGACGAGATCGGCACCCTGACCCGTTCATTCAATCTCATGGTCCAGACCATCGAGCAGGAAACGCCGAATGGGAAGTGGCCGCCGGGATGCCGAGGACGCCCGGGAAAGCCTGCGCCAGATCAACGAGCAACTGGAAGAGAAGGTCGCCGAGCGCACGGCGGAACTGGAGCGCGCGGTGGTCGCCGCCAAGGAGGCCAACCAGGCGAAGAGCGTGTTCCTCGCGAAAATGAGCCACGAGCTCCGGACGCCGATGAATGCGATCATCGGTTATAGTGAGATGCTCATCGAGGACGCGAGCGATGACGGGGACAGCAGCGTGGCCGACGATCTGCGGAAAATCCTCAGCGCCGCCCGCCACCTGCTGGGTCTGATCAACGACGTGCTGGATCTGTCCAAGATCGAGGCGGGGAAACTGGAGCTTACCTGGAGACCTTCGATCTTGAGATCCTGGTGCACGAGGTCATGAGCACGATCGCCCCGCTGGTCGAGCAGCGCAACAACCAGCTGGTTGTAAGCTGCCAACCCGAGCTCGGTTCCATGTATGGCGACTCCACCAAGATCCGCCAGACCCTGCTCAACCTGCTGAGCAATGCGAGCAAGTTCACTGAGAACGGCCGCGTCGAGCTGAAGGTCGAGCGGGAGACCGTCGATCATCAAGCGTGGATTGTGATGCAGGTGATCGACACGGGCATCGGCATGAACGCGGAACAGATGGCGCGCCTTTTCAAGCCTTTCACGCAGGCCGACGCCTCCACTTCCAGCAAGTTTGGCGGAACCGGACTCGGCCTCGCTATCTCCAAGCAATTTGCCCAGATGATGGGCGGCGACATCACGCTGACCAGCGCCCCGGGCGCCGGCTCGACCTTCACGCTGCGGGTGCCCGGGCGGGTAAAATCGGCGAGTTCCCCTTATGCCGCCGCCGAAAAGGAGCCGAAGGAACATCAGCCGGCGCCCGCGCCCAAGGGTCGCGTGCTGGTCATCGACGACGACGAGTCGGTGCACGGCGTCCTCACCAACATGCTGACGCGGGAAGGCTATTCGACCCGGATTGCCCGCGACGGCAAGGATGGTCTCCGCATCGCCCTGGAGTATCATCCCGATATTGTCATTCTTGATATCCTCATGCCCGGCGTGGATGGTTGGTCGGTCCTCTCCCAGCTGAAGGCCACCCCCGGCCTGGAGGACGTTCCCATCATTCTCCTGACAATGCTCGAGAACAAGGAGATGGGTTTCGCCCTCGGCGCCGCCGAATATCTGACGAAGCCGATCGACGCATCGAAGCTCCTCCCGGTCCTCGACCGGCACCGGTCAATGGTATTATACTCCGACCTGCCAGAAGACACCCGTCAGGGCTATGCACAGCCCTTTACGCTGGTCTGTAAGATAAAAGACCCAACCATCTATGGCTACACCCTTAAGACAGCCTCTACGGCTGCTCCGCCACGCCCTCACAGACTATGGGGTACATTTGTTCTACCCACTGTTTTACCAGCACCTATTGGTGTAACGCTTTATACAGTAACTACTAACGCTAATAACATTGGTACTTATCCTAGTTATCCACAGGCTATTACTTGTGTATGGACCGGTAACTAACCCAGTGCTTAGAACTCTGTTATGGCGAGACAATCACGGTTAATGTAACCTTGTCTTCTAGCAGTGATGTACTGCTAATTGAATATTCCAAAGACAATTTTGTTATTACTAAGAATGGTGTCAGTGTTTTTATATCTAGCCTCTGATTCATCTCTGTTTCAAATTCAGCCTGGGTCTAATAGTATAACTTTAGGCGGTTCGTTAAGTACTGGAGCCTACGCTACGCTCACATACTACGACGCTTGGCCTCTGGCATGAGTCCTGATAAGAAAGGACAATAACTTCTATGGCTATTTCAAGAATTACAGGGCAAGACGCTATAGCCTATGCTGCCACGAGTTCAGTTACAGCAACTTATCCGGGCAACCACTTCAGGGAATTTATTAATAGCTGTAGTAACGAGCAATACCAGCGTCTTGGGTACAAATCTCATATCTGGCTGGACTAGTTATGTTAATCAGACCATAGGGGCAACTACTTCTGAATCAACTCTGATCCATAAGTTAGCCAGTGGTTCGGAAACAACTGTTCAGGCGACCAATACTGTTGTACAGCTATGGCTATTAGTATCTTTGAATATACAGGTAATGCTAATCCCATAACCACTGATGGTAGTGCATCCGGTCAAGAAGCGACTGGGGCAACCGCTACCACTCCCGCTATAACAACCACAAATGCCAATGATTTAATCTTTGAAATATATGGGGTTTCTAATTCACAAACGGGCAGTCCTTATACTTGGACTACAGCTACAACAATCGGCACAAATATGAATAATGGTACTTTTCAGGCTGGTATGTTTTGTGGTCAAAACATTGTTTCTTCTACCCAGACTGGTTATTCCGATACGGGAAATGCTCATGGTAGTTCACAGCAAACAGCAACTATTATTGCTGCTTTTCAGGCTGCTTCTAGTGCAGTCAACGCCACAGTTGCCCAAGTAGCAGCAACCCTAACCCTTACTGGGGGCACTCAGACGGTAGCCACAGTTAATATAGTATCCATTACTCAGTCAGCAGCAAACTTAACCTCTACCGGTGGGACACAGGTGGTTGCTAGTATTAATGATGTCTCTATTGCTCAGTCTGCAGCCAATCTAACAGCCCAGGGTGGTACACAAACAGTCTCTGCAATAGCTTTAGTTAGTGCTAGTATCTCACAGGCAGCTGCTACTATCACTGTAACCGGGGGTACAGGAACGCTTGTAGTATCTTCTGGCCCCAGTCAAGCATCAAGCCCTTCTGGATCTACATTTACTCCAGCTCAACAAGTACGTTCTATCCAGCCTAAAGGGCTACGAGTTCTGGATTCTAGGTAATGACCTAGTTAGAATTACTAAACTGCTTATCCTTACCCATTAAATGGAACAGGAGATATTATTAAGTTCTCTAAAGAGTTAGATGAATATGGTATTGCTACATTCAGAGTGTCTGCCTATGACACTATCCTAAAAACCTTTGGTGATATATTTGCACCACACTCTAACTGGTTACAGATAGTTAAGGGTGGAGCCACTATTTGGCAGGGTGCGATCATTGAAAATACTAAACGAACCCATGACTATATCGAGTGCATAGCTGCTGAACCATTATGGTATCTATCTAAAATATTATCTCGCTCTAGCTTAGACCCAGCCAACGGGCAAGCTGATGGTATATATAGAATCTTTAACTCTGGCGGTATGGACGCAGCAGTTACAGCTATAGTGAATGAGACTATTACTACGTTACAGGCTAATGATCAGGGACATCCACTCTCTGGACTAACCCTAGGTACAGTACAGAATCCTAACTACCCACCCAATATTACTAACTGGGCTAAGTCCTCCTGGTGCTTTAACTGGGCCGTGGATGTTTGGGAATGGGACTACAGCACCTCAGCTACAGTTCGACTTTCATACTATATTGTATATATTACAGCAGTTCGGTATATATACTTATTCAGATTTCTACATAACTAATGCTCTTCAACTAAACTTTGTCCAATTTAAGGGTAATAATTTATCTGCCACTGTTAACTTTAACTGGAGTCCCGATAAAGCAGGATCAGGACCAGCTAATATAATTGATTACAATATCCTCTGCTTTGGTCAGCGAATGGTAAACGACTTATACGGCATAGCTACAGATA
>CAVRNM010000008.1:0-18103 GCA_963722225.1 uncultured Verrucomicrobiae bacterium | reverse complement strand
GAGCAAGGGAGACTGAGCTTTCCTGATTTCCGCATAGTTAGGGCGGTTTAAATAGACTTGAAACCGCGCTGAGGTGGAGGGCGGACCTCCGTGTCCGCCGCGGCTCGGCGGGAGCCTCGCCCCCCCATTCGGTCGCAGTCCGCGGCCACAGTATTCCTGAAACTGCCCTACAGCCGGCGGGCCTCGATCAGGCACACGCAGTTCGAGCCGTCCTGCGTCGGCAGCCAGCGGAGCTTCAGCCGGCCGAAGGCGGCGTTCATCGCGGCGCGCAACCCGCCAACCTCGATCAGCAGCAGGCCGTCGTCGGCTAGGCGGTCGCGCGCCTGGGCGAGGAGCCGGCGGATGACCGCGAGACCGTCCCTGCCCCCGTCGAGCGCGAGGCGCGGCTCTTTTCGGAACTCGGGCGAGAGGGTCTTCATCAGGGCGGAGGGCTCGTAGGGCGGGTTGCAGACGATGATTTCGTAGCGGGCCGGCGGCACCCCGGCAAAGACGGCGCCGCGGTGCAGGA
Source organism: uncultured Verrucomicrobiae bacterium (assembly GCA_963722225.1). Taxonomy (GTDB): domain Bacteria; phylum Verrucomicrobiota; class Verrucomicrobiia; order Opitutales; family Opitutaceae; genus Fen-1467. Next base: position 17,595 of record CAVRNM010000008.1, on the reverse strand, counting down.
TCACGCGGCCGGCCAGCCCATGTTCGCGCACGTTGATTTTCGCCACCGCGAGCGCGCCCGGCGCGACATCGATCGCGTCGACCCGGGCTCCGGGAAACCGGTGCGCCAGCAGGATGGCCAGGCAGCCCGAGCCGGTGCCGACGTCGGCCGCGCGGGTGACGGCCGCCGGTTTCTTCAGCCAGCGTTCGAGCTGCGGAATAAGCTCGAGAAAATAGCTGCGCGGGATGATGACCCGTTCATCGACGTAAAAGCGGTGCTCACCGAGGAAGGCCTCGTGGGTCAGATAGGCGGCCGGCACGCGGTCGAGGATCCGCCGTCGGAACATGCGGTACACCGCGGAACGCTCCGCGGCGGTGAGTTGGCGACCGAGCACGCTGGCGTCGCTGTCGAGCGGCAGGCCGAGCGCCCGCAGCAGGAGGTAGAGCGCCTCGTCGTGCGCGGTGGTTGCCACCTGGCCGAGGACGAGGCCGCGGCGCGCGTATTCGGCCTCGGCCCAGGCGAGGCATTCCCCCGCCGTGGTGCAGCCGTGACCAAAGTGATTTTCGCATGCTGCTGACCCTGTAGGGCGGGGTCGCCGGACCCCGCCATTCCTCCGATGTTGACGCGGGGTCAGCGACCCCGCCCTACAACCATTTGATGACGGCACGATCATCCGATGAACAAGTCCTTCTGCACGATTCGGGGTTTACGTTTGGGGTCTTCATCCACCAGCACGTGCTCGTGGTTGAAGATGTGATCCGGGCAGTAGCACTGGTTGCCGGCGCACTTGGAGCAGTAGCGGAAATCCAGCTTGGGATCGCTGAGGTCGGTCTTGCCGCACACCCGGCAGCAGTGGCGGTGCTCCCGCTCCTCCGCACTGGCGGCGAAGACCTTCGCCTGGAACGCCATGCGCCGGCGGCCGCTGCGGATCTGGCTGATAATGTCCCCGGCGAAAAAGAGGAGGAAGTTGCCGGTGGCGGCGAGCATGGCAAGCCGGGCGGACCAAGGCCCGACCACGAGCCTAAATAGATAACCCACCCAGATGAACAGGGCCATCCACTTCATCTTCACCGGCAGGATGAAGAAAATCATTATCACAAAATCGGGGTTTAGATAGGCGAATGCGAGAAGGACGCTGAGAAGAAAATAGTAGTTAGTGGCGTTGGCAAACGGGGTGACAAACGCCGCGGCGACAGTGAGCAGCCAGCCGATTCCGAGGAATGCGTTGTAGCGGAAGGCGCCCCAATGCTGCTCGAGCGCCGAGCCCATCAGATAGAAAACGTACCACGAGAACGCGATGAAGACCGGATGAATATTAGGAGGCACGAAGACAAACGTCGCGAGGCGCCAGGCTTCCCCTGCCACCACGGCCACCGGGAGCAGGGCAATATCCCTGAGATCGAACCCGGTCATCAGCGCCAGGCCCCAGAAAAAAACCTGCCCGGCGATCAGGAAGAGCGAGAGATTCGGGATCGCAAAACGTCCGAGCAGGCGTTCGAGCTTGGTGAGAAAGGACATGAGGAGGGACGCGCCGGAGTTGCGGGCGGCGTGCCCGCTACTTGCCCAGTGCGCTCCTTACTTCTCGACGTTTGCCGGAAGTTGGTCGAGCAGCTTTTGTTTCTGGGTGCTCAACGCCTCGGTGGTTATCATCGCCAGCAGGAGACGGGCATGATCGAACTTCTTCTGTTTGATCAAGATATTGGCGGCCTGGAGGCGGATGGTCTCCTTTTCGAGTCCAGGTGCACACTGGTCTTCCAACGCGCCCCAGACCTTGAGCGCTTCATCCCAATTCGGCTCCTCGAGATCGTAAAACGACTGGGCATAGCGGTAGGCATAGGCGATGTTCTTCGGCGCCAGCTCGGCTGCATGGTGGAAGGCCTCCTGCATGGTCCGGTCGATCTGGGCGCGGGTCCACTGGCCGCTCTTCAGAAAATTGTCGCGGGCGTCGTTCAGCAGCCTGCCCAGCTGGTAATGGTAGAGCGGCTCGTCTGGCGCGAGCTGGGTGGCTGAGATGTAATAGTTCGCGGCCTCGATCGGTTCGCCTTCCTCGGCCAGGTAGTTGCCGAGCTGATTCTTGACGATCGGGATTTCCGGATCGAGTTCGTTGGCCTTCAGCAGAATGGCCACGGATTGGCGGCGCATCCCCACCTTGCCCAGCAGCAAGCCATAGGGGACATAGCCGGGAGCGAAACGAGGAAAGGTGCGGAGAAAGGCATCGTAGTCGAAGATCAGAGTCTGGATGTCGCGCTTCACGTTGTCTTGATCGGCATCATCTTTCCCGAGCGCGGCCAGCAGAGCCTCCTGGCGCGCCGCGAGTTCCTTGAGCTTCGGAGTGGCCCGCCCGGCGATCTCTGCCTGCACCGCGTCATCTTCCGCCGGTTTCGGGGGCAAATCTGGCATGGCGGCGGGAACCGCCGGCGTCGCCGCGGCGGACGGAAAAGCCGGCGCGGCGGGAGCTGACGGAGGCGTCGCCGCGGCCGGCGTGGCGGCGGGCTGGTTCGCGGGCACGGAGCTGGTGCCGGCCCCGGGCACAGCGGAATCGGCCGCGGCCAGCGACGCCACCAGGGCGGAAAAGACCAGCCAGACCGGCAGGGAACGATGAAGAGGCATGCGCAGGTGCAATGACGTTGTTTGAGACCGGCGTCAGGCCGAATCGTTCAAACGTTTTGCGGCGACCGGCCCCAATTGAAACAATCCCGTCGAGTGTAGGGCGGGGTCGCCGAACCCCACCGCTTGACCGAGCGGGGCGGGTGAGGTGCTGTCTACCTCCCTGACAAAGCCATCCTGGCCCACGAATGCACACCAATAAACACGAATTTGCACCTTCGGCCATTCGTGCAGATTCGTGTCGATTCGCGGGCAAAGCCTCATGATCGCATTCGGTTGCGGCGGAGCCGCGCTAGGTCGATTCGCAATCGATTTGACCGGCTGAGATTGGGTGCATTTTTTGCGTGCCCTGGGGCGCGATCGCCGGCAAACCGTAGCACGATGGCTGCCCACCCCTTCATTTTCATCTGCGGGCCGGATGATTTCCTGGTCAACCGGCTGGGCCAGGAGCGCTACGACGCGCTGGCGGCGGAGGTGGCGGACGAATTCTCGCGGGAGGTGCTGAACGGACTCGCCAACAACGCCGGCGAGGTCGAGACGGCGGTGAACCGTTTCAGGCAGGCCGTGCAGACGATCTCGCTGTTCGGCGGCAAGCGCGTGGTCTGGTTGAAGGACGTGACGTTTCTCGCCGACTCGGTGACGGGGCGGGGCGAGGGCACCTTGCGACAGGTCGAGGATTTTCAGGCGCTGCTGGCGGCGGTTAATCCGGCGGAAGTGGCGGTCGTGATCACCGCCGCGCCGGTCGACCGCCGGCGGGCCTTCGTCAAATGGTGCGAGGCGACGGCCGACTACACCTTCATCGGCGACGACGGCCCGGCGGGCGCAACCCTGCTCGAGCAAGTGGCGCTGGCCGAGGTGGCGGGCCAGGGCGCGACCATTACGCCGGACGCGCTGGGGCTCCTGCTGGCGAAGATCGGCACCAACACCCGGCTGCTCGTCGAGGAGGTGCGCAAGCTTAGCACTTACGCGGGCGAGGGTGGGGCGATCGAAGAAAGCGACGTCGAGGAGCTGACGCCGAATTTTGCCGAGGGGGACTTTTTCGAGGCGGCGGACGCATTTGGGCGGGGCGACCTGCGGCAAACGCTGGCGGCGCTCCGCCGGCACTTCTTCGCCGGGGGAGATGCCCGGCCGGTGATCACCGCGCTGCAGAACCGCAACCGTCTGCTGCTGCAGCTCCGGGTGCTGGTGGACACGGGCGAAGTGCGGCTGGCCGCGCGGGGACTGGACAAGGCTGGCTTTGAACGCGCGGCGGCAACGTACGCCCGGTATTTTGGCGGCGCGACGGAGAAGAGCACGTTTAATGTCTTCACGCAGAACCTCTGGTACCTGGGCAAGCTGGCGGGCGCCGCGAAATTGCCCTCCTTGCGCCGGCTGATCGACAATCAACAGGAGTTCGTGGCCGCGTTCGAGGAACTCATCCGCCGGCCCGCCGAAGCGGAAGAGGTCCTGCGGGAAATGGCGGTGCGGTGCCTGACGTAGAAGTGGAAATCTCTCAGAATCGCTAAATCAGCGTCAAGCTGGCAACCCGGCGATTTTTCAGTAGCTATCGCAGGGCGCTTTTGGTACGGCTCCCGCTCCGCTTTCTCCACTTTGAAATCACCGTCGTCCAGTCTGGCCGCCTCGGCCGCGGCGCCCGAACCCGAGCCCTCCCCGGCTTCCGTAGGAGTCCCGGACATGGCAACAGCTGAGCCCATCGTCAACGTGCTGGCCGAACGATATGCTTCCGCGGCCATCAAGGACATCTGGTCGACCCAGGGTCGCATCCTGCTGGAGCGGGATTTCTGGATCGCGGTGATGAAGGCGCAGAAGGACCTCGGCGTGCCGATCCCGGGCGAAGCGATCAAGGATTACGAACGCGTCAAGGGCATCATCAATCTCGCGTCCATCCTGAAGCGGGAGCGGGTGACGCTGCATGACGTCAAGGCGCGGCTAGAGGAGTTCTCGGAGCTGGCGGGCCGGCAGTTCATCCACCTCGGGCTGACCAGTCGCGACCTGACGGAGAACGTCGAGCAACTGCAGATCTTCCGCTCGCTCAAAGTGGTTCATTTCAAGGCGGTGGCCGCGCTTCTCGCTCTCGCCCGGCAGGCTGAGACCCACCGCGACCTGATGATCACCGCCCGCACGCACAATGTGCCGGCGCAGCCCACGACGCTGGGCAAACGGCTGGCGATGTTCGGCCAGGAACTGCTGATTGCCCTCGATCGACTGGAGAACCTGATTGAACGCTACCCGGTGCGCGGCTTGAAAGGCGCGGTCGGGACGCAGCTTGACCAGTTGACGCTGCTTGGCGGCCGGGCCGATCGCGTGGCCGAGCTCGAAGGCCGGATCCTGCGGCACCTGGGTTTCCGGGCTTCGTTGGTGGTGGTCGGGCAGGTGTATCCCCGGAGCCTTGATTTCGACGCCGTGTCGGCGCTGTACCAGCTGGGCGCGGCGGCGGCCAGTTTCGCGCATACGCTCCGCCTGATGGCGGGACAGGGCCTGCTGACCGAGGGATTCCGGGAAGGCCAGGTGGGTTCGTCCGTAATGCCCCACAAGGTAAATGCCCGCAATTGCGAGCGGATTTGCGGCTTCCATGCCATCCTCGGCGGGCATGTGGCCATGACGGCGGCGCTCAGCGGCGACCAGTGGAACGAAGGCGATGTCTCCTGCTCGGTCGTGCGCCGCGTGGCATTGCCCGACGCGTTTTTCGCCATCGACGGGCTGTTTGAGACCTTCCTGACCGTGCTGGAGCAGATGGAGGTCTTCCCGGCCGCGATCGCCGCCGAGAACGAGCGCAACCTGCCGTTCCTCGCCACGACCACGATCCTGATGGAGGCGGTCAAACATGGCGCCGGACGGGAGGTGGCGCATGCGGCGATCAAGGAACACGCGCTGGCGGCGGCGCAGGCCTTGCGATCCGGCGCCACCAATGGCGAAACCGACCTGCTGGGGCGCCTGGCGGGCGACAAACGGATCGGTCTTGGGAAGAAACAGCTCCAGGCCATCCTGGCGGAGAGCAACCGCTATGTCGGGGCGGCGCCACACCAGGTTGACGCGTTCCTCAGTGAAGCCCGGCCGCTCGCCAAACGGGCGAAAGGGGCGGCCGATTACCGGCCGGCCAGGCTGCTCTAGTCCGGACATTGCCTGCGGCCAGTGGCGCCCGGCATGGGCCTGACCTGAACCGATGAGATATTTCGCCACCGCCCGCGACGATCTTGCTGGAGGGCGGTGCGCCGTCACCGCCGGCATCCGATTCTCTGGCCCGGACGCCGCCGGGCCTTTCATCGATCATCCGGGCCTGCGCTATAGGGCGGGATCGCCGGATCCCGCCGTATCGTCAAGTGTGGCGGGGTTCGGCGACCCCGCCCTACAACCCCGCACTGCGCGATCTGTGGAGCCGTGTGCGATCATCACCCCGGCAGCATCGATCCGGAGCAAAAAAGGCTCTTCATGCGCATAAGCGGCGGAATTGCGCGCGGGGTTCCCCTCTCGGTGCCGAAGGGCGATGCGGTGCGGCCGGCCACCGATGGCATGCGGCAGGCGGTCTTTTCGAGCCTCGGCGCGCGGGTGGTCGGGGTGAGGTTTTGGGATTTGTTTGCCGGCAGCGGCGCGTACGGGCTGGAGGCGCTGAGCCGCGGGGCGGCCGCGGGGGTTTTCGTCGAGCGGAATCCCAAGGCGCTGGACTGTCTCAAGCGCAACCTAGCAGCGGTCGGCAAGAGCCTCGGCCGCGAACTGACGCTCGCACAGACGGTGGAGGCCGACGTGCTCCGCTGGGTTTTGCCCGGACCGGACGAAGTGGCCGACCTGGTTTTTGTTGACCCGCCGTACGAGATGATTCCGCAGGTGGCCCCCGCGCTCTTCCCGCGCCTGGCCCAGGCACTCATTTCCCGGCCGGAGGCCTTGGTGCTTTTCGAAATGCCCGGCGAACTCAACCTTGCTCCGGAGGGCTGGACGTGTGTGAAACGCGTGGGCCAGGGCGCGCATCAGCCGACGGTCGCGGTTTTCCACCGGAGCTGAGGACAATCGAGTTTCGCAATTCAGCCTGACGGTAGCGACGGGCCGCCCGCGAGGCTCAATCGATCGTTTCTTTTCCTCACGCCGGCACGACCGGGAGGCGTAGGATGGTCTTGAGCTTGGCCGGCGCCACGCGGCGCGGATCCGAAATGTAGATCTCGTGATGCGGCCCGGTACAGCGCAGGCCCTGGGCGGCGGCGCGCTGCGTCATGACGGAGAGGGTTCCTCCTTCCTGGTCATAAGGTCCGACGTGGAGCATCTGCACGCAGCGTCCCTCGGCAATCGATTCGAGGCGGACCAGGGCAGCGTCGCCTTCCTTGCCGCGCTTGCGCAAGGCGGCGACCGCCCGGGCGAGTTCGTCCACGGCGACGAACTCGGGGGTGCGGATAAGCAGTTGCCAGTGCCACTGCTCGGCCGGTGGCAGCGCGGTGCCGCAGAGATTGAGATACCGCGCCTCCAGTTTGGAGATCGTGTAGTCCTGTTGGCCGGAAAACTTGCGCGTCATTTTCACGGTAAAGGCGATCGAGTAGAGCGCGCCGATGCGCGCCTGAAAAACCGCACCGCCCGGCGCCCCCTTCCCCTCGACGGCGAGGTAGCGGCCGGGGGTGGTATCAATCAGTACCGGCTGGCGGGGGGCGGCATATTCGGCGCGGAAGATCTCTCCCAGGTCGAGTTTGGCGGCGGGCTCTGCGGCAACGGGGTGTTTCGGGAGGGTTTTGCGAGCGGGAGTCTTCGTTTTCATGGGGGAATTCTTTGTTCATCGCTAACGATTGGTCAGTCGCGGGTGGCGGCGATGGTTTTCGCCGTCGACAGCGGCCATTCCAGGGCGGGAGCCAGCGGCACAAAGACATCGGTGATCAGCTCGGCCGGAGGGGTGCTATCCGGGGAGTTCACGTACTCTTCGAAACACGCGGCGTCGCGCAAATGGCGGCCGCTGCGGGGCAGCCACTGGCCCATGAGCCGGCCGTAGGTCTCCTTCAGGTTCGCATAAGGTCCGAAATGGGTCGCCCGCACGTAGTCGCCGCCACCGATGACCTGGACTCCGATGTCGCCCGCAGGTTGGAACGAGGCGTCGACGGTCAAGCAGGCGTCGTAACGGATCTTCTCCGCCGGGGTACTCTCGGGATCGTCGTAGGAAACGCCGAGGAAACGGCAGCCCCGCCCCAGATAACCCTCCTTGCCAAGCCAGGAAGAGAGGCGGTCCCAGGCGGTGCTACATTGGTCATACGGTCCAATGTGGCGCACGAAAGCGACCCGCATCGGAGCAACGGTTTCGACGGCGATCTCCATGGCGAAAAGGCGATGGGTGACCGCGCGGAAGTCGGACAGCGGCTGGCCGTGGCAAAAGTGGACGCCGGAACGGGCGGGAAGCTGCTCTGGCTCTCCATCGTGCTCGCGGTAGCCCGACGGCGACCGGCCGAACGCCGTTTTGAACGCCCGACTAAACGCTTCGTGGGATTCGTAGCCAGTATCGAGGGCGATCTCGATCACGGGCCGGCGGGTCGTCCGCAGACCGCAGGCCGCCCGCTCCAACCGCAATCGACGCACGTGGGCCGCGAGCGGCTCGCCCAGCATGCCTCGGAACACCCGGTGAAAATGATGCGGAGACAGGCAGGCGCGCTTGGCGAGATCCTCCAGCACCAGCTCTTCGTTGAGGTGTTCCTGGATGTGCGCCAGCACACGCAGCATCTGTTCCTTGTAGAAACGGAGGGTCGACGCCTTGTGCCCCGGGTGCTTCATCGGCAGGGCTGTTTATACTACAAGCGCCGGTCAGAAGCTTGATCGTTCTTGCGAATCTGGCCGGGAAAATCGGCTACATCAGTCCGCGCTTGGCTTTCATCAAAGCCACGGCTGCGGTGACGGCGGTCTCTACGCGCAGGACGCGCGGGCCGAGATGTCCGAACGCGAAGCCGGATCCGCGCAGGCTGGCGCGCTCGGCATTCGACCACCCTCGCTCGGGTCCGAACGCCAGGACGATCGCCCCGGCGGAGAGCGGCTGCGCCGACAGGGGCGCGGACGCCTCATAATGGTCGAGCGCCAGGCGGGTCGCATCCGGCGGCAGGGCGCCCATCGCTTCGAGGAGCGGGCGCCCGTGGGTGATCTCCGGCAGGCGCGTGTCGAACGCCTGTTCGGCGCCCGCAATCAGGTGACGCTGCCATTCGCCCGAAGTCCAGAGGGTGCTGTCGGCGTAATTGCGTTCCCCTTTTTCCGTGACGACGAAATGGATCGCGGCAACCCCGAGGGACGTGGCATCGCGCAGGATGTCGCGGGCGGTCTGCGGTCGCGGCAGGCCGACGATCAGGATGATCGGGTCCAGCGGCGGCGGTTCCGCCGTCCAGACGAAGGAGAGCGTCAGCGCCTCCGGGCTGATGGCGACCACCGTCCCTTTGCCGCGCGGGCCGTTGACCAGGCCGGCGTCAAAGGTCTCTCCTTCCCGCCGGCGCAGGACCCGCAGCACGTGGACGGCGCGTCGGTCGTCGACCGGCAGCGGGCGGACAATCTCCGCGGGCGAGAAGAGGATGAGGTTCACGCTAGAACGGAAAATCGCCCGTCGGAGGCGGTGTCAGAGCCGCTTTTTGCTCAACCGGCTTCTTGGCGCGCCCATGCTGGCGGCGGCTGGAGACGATGATGGCCTTGTCCGGCTGGGCGGGGCAGGCAAACTCGCAGCCGCCGCAGCCGATGCAAAGATCGCGATTGACGGTGGGAAGCCGGAGATTGTCCCCATACGGAACCGTGTAGACCGCCTTGGTGGGGCAATGCTCGGAGCAGGCGGCGCAGTCGGTGCCCTTGACGACAACGATGCACTTGTCCTTGTCAAAGCGGGCCTCGCCGATCTGGGTGACCTGTTTCTCCCCCAGGTCGAGCAGCGTGATCGCGCCGCTGGGGCAGGCTTCACCGCAAATCCGGCATTCGTAATTGCAGAACGCCGTCATGTAATCCATCCGCGGTTTCATCAGGCCGTCGAGGCCGTAGGCGACCCAGGTGGGCTGGAGCACGTGGGTCGGGCACGCGCTGACACACAACTGGCAGGCCGTGCAGCGGTCGAGGAACCGGTCGATGCCGCCGGAACCCGGCGGGCAGATCGGGCCCCGCGGATTGCCGGCGGCGGTGGGCGGCCCATCGTTTGGTCCCGGCTGGTTGCCATCGGGAGCCGGCGGCCCGGCGCGCAACCGCGCGCTGGCGCCGAGCGAAGCCGCGAGGGCCGCCGCCGCGCCCGCCATGAAAGCGCGCCGGGCCGGGTCGCGAACGACGCCGGCTGGCGCGGGATCCGCCACCGCGGCGACAGGCGCCGGCTGGTGGCGGCGCCAGGCCAGGCGGTAGCTGATGCCGCCGTGGTCGCACGCCCCGATGCAGTCGTAACAGGCGACGCAGCGGGAGAAGTCGATGGCGCCGGTCCGCAACTCGATGCACTGCGCCTTGCAGACGCGCAGACACTCGGCGCATTTGGTGCACGCGTTCCTGTCGAGCTCCAGCCGGAACGCGGCCGAGCGCGCGAGCCAGCCGAGCAGCGTCCCGACCGGGCAGAGGGTGTTGCAGTAAAGCCGCCCGCGGAGCGCGACCAGCACCAGCAGCAGGACCAGGAGGAAAGCGGACGCGGACAACATGCCGGCACCCGCCCAATGCGGTTCAACCCGGTAAAGGCTGGTGAGGCCAATGGCATTGGCCGGGCCCACAATCGCGTTGTTCGCGAGGGTGAGCAAAGGGCGGAAGAGCGCGGAGGCAATCCGGCCGAAACCGCTGTAGGGGTCGAGGACCGCGAGGGCAAAGCCGGACCAGCCCGCGACAACCCCGGCCACCGTTGCGACGAGGACCGTCTGCCGAAGCCAGTTGACCGGGGCGGCGTAGCGGCGGCGCCGCGGCTTGCGTCCGGGCCACCAGGTGGCGACGCGAGCAATGACGTCCTGCAGAATGCCGAGAGGACAGATGGCCGAGCAGTACACGCGGCCGGCGGCGAGCGTGGCGGCCACGATAAGCACCGCGCCCAGCGCCAGGGACGCTCCGGTGGCCAGCGCCATCAGTGACGGCACGAACTGGGCGGCGGCGAGCCAATGCCCGACGCGCGGGGGCAGCGCCCCCCGGAAATCAACCAGCGCAGCCGTCAGCCCGGCGAGCATCGCCAGCGCCACGACGACCCGCAGCGGCTTCAAGCGGCGATGCCACACAGCCTCAGGTGAGCTTGAACCGGCGGATCTCGACCTGATCGAGATTCATCGTGCCCAGCTTCATCCGGTCGGCGATCTTGATGTGGCGCACGTCGGCCGGCTGATGACCCAGCAGTTTCGCGCCGGCGGCGTCCAGCGCCACGATGTCGGTCGAAGCCAGCAAGGTCCGCTTTTCCACGAGGTCCTCCACCGAGATTCCGCGCGGCCCGTTGCTGACCATCGGGTGGTAGGCGTCGAGGATGTTGAGCGTGGGTTGCTTGAACGTGAGGAAGTCGGCGATCGTCTGGTGCAGATCGTCGCGGTGATAAACGCGGCGGTCCCAAATCACGCCCATCAGGTTTTTCATCGCGGCCGTCATCAAGGCGCCGCTGTGGTGCTTGAGCACCGGGACATTGAAGAAGACATCGCTGTCCAACACCAGGGCATGCACCTGGGCATGCTTTAGTCTGACTCCGCCCGGGATCTCGACCTCGCGATAGAGACTCTCGTCCTTGCCGTTGACGACAGTGGCGCCGGCGTCCCGCGCGGCCCGCTCAATGCCGCTGTTCTCGTAGGTTCGCTGCCACTGGTCGCAGGTGTTGTCGAAAATGCTCACGGACTTCGCTCCGGCAGCGAGACACAGTTTGACCAGGTGGCCGACGAGCTCGGGGTGGGTGTTGGCGCCGCGCTCCGGCGGCGTGTCCCAGCCGATGTTGGGTTTGACCAGGACCGTCTGGCCCGGCTTGACGAAGGCTCCGATGCCCCCGAGGGCGGCCAACGCCTGGTCGAGCATCGCCGTCCGGCTGCCATCCCGCACCGCGACGAGCACGGATTTTGGAGCGGCGGCTGCCGGTGTCGGCGCGGTTGCGCCACCGGCCACTGCCTCGGCGGCGGCTAGCCCTTTCCGGCTGACGAGGGAGAGCGTGGCGCCAAGCGCAAGCCCGGTCTTGATGAAGTCGCGGCGGCTTTTCATGATGGAGGGAACGAAGAGGTGATCGGGTGAGGAATGGACCAACGCGAACCACTGGCGCGACGAGCCCATTGCCGCGACCGGCGATGCGGCCAGAATCCGGCGCCAAGGTTACACCCGGGGAATCTCCCCGACACCGCATGATTTGGCAATTACGCGTCAGAAATTGACTTGCCCGTGTCCCGGGCGAGCATCCAAAGCCATGGTGATTCCACATCCAGGTGCCGGCGGAGGTTCGCCCCGCGCGCAGGGCTTCAGCCGGCGAAACCGGCGCGGCATTGGTAAACATGTTGGAGAAACGCGACCGACATGACACCGCTGGCCTTTCAGGAGATAGTGGATCGCCTGGCGCGCTGGCCGTTTCCAGAACGCCTCGACGGCGTGGTGGGCATCGCCAGTGGCGGCGTGGTGCCGGCGGCGCTGGTGGCCCGGCAGCTTGGCCTGGAACTGAAGGTCATAGCGCTCAACTACCGGGATGCGGCCAACGAACCGCGCTTTGCCGAACCGAAGTTGCTTTCGGCCGTGCCCGACCTGGGCGGCTGGAAACGCGTCCTATTAGTCGATGACGTCTGCGTCTCGGGCAAGAGCTGGCAGGCCGCGCGTGCGCTGCTGCCTCCGGACGTGGAGGTGCTGCCATTTGTGCTGAAGGGGAAGGTGGATTTCGCGCTGATCCGCGATGTCGACGGGTGTGTGCAGTGGCCCTGGCGAGCATCGTGACGGGCTCCGTCCGCAGGCCGCCAGACCGCATCTATTGAAATTGTAGGAGGCGAGCTTGCTCGCGACTCCAAGGGAAGAATCGCCTGCAAGCAGGCTTCCTACACCAATCACCCAATGCCATCATCTCCCAAAAAAGAGGGCGGAGTTCATTACATAAAGGCGGCTATGCCAGGATGCGGTCGATCGCCGTCAGTTCGTCCTGGCTGAAACCTGGGTTCTTGATCGCGCCGAGATTGTCCTCAACCTGGCTGACCTTGCTGGCGCCGATCAACGCGGAGGTCACGGCGGGCTGCCGGAGCACCCAGGCGAGCGCCATCTGCGCCAGGGACTGGCCGCGCGCCTGCGCCAAGCCGTCGAGCTGACGGGTCTGGGCGAGCACCGCGTCAGTGATGTGCTCGGGCCGGAGGAAGCGCGGATCGCGGGCGGCGCGCGCATCCGCCGGGATCCCGGCAAAGTAACGGTTGGTCAGCATGCCTTTGGCGAGCGGGGAAAAAACAATGCCGCCGATGCCTTCCCGGACGAGCACGTCGAACAATCCCTGTTCGGCGGTGCGTTCGAACATGCTGTAGCGCGGCTGGTGGATAAGACAGGGTGTGCCCAACCCGCGCAAAAGCTCCGCCGCCCGGACGGTCTGCTCGGGGCCGTAGTTGGAGATCGCGGCGTAGAGCGCCTTGCCCGTGCGGACGGCGTGGGCCAGCGCGCCGCACGTCTCCTCGAGCGGCGTGGAGGGATCGGGCCGGTGGCTGTAGAAGATGTCGACGTAGTCCAGCCCGAGGCGGTGGAGACTCTGGTCGAGGCTGGCGAGCAGGTATTTCCGGGAACCCCATTCTCCGTAGGGGCCGGGCCACATGTCGTAACCGGCCTTGGTGGAGACGATGAGTCTCATCGCGATAGGCGGCGAGGTCGTCCCGCAGGACGCGGCCGAAGGTCTGTTCGGCGGACCCCGGGGGCGGGCCGTAGTTGTTGGCCAGATCGAAATGGGTGATGCCCAGGTCGAAGGCGCGCAGGATCAGGGCCCGGCTGTTGGCAAAGTCGTCGGCGGCACCGAAGTTGTGCCAGAGCCCCAGCGAGAGCAGGGGCAGCTTGAGGCCGCTGCGGCCGCAGCGGCGGTAAAGCGCGGAATTGTCGTAGCGAGTGGAGGCGGGCTGGTGGGACATGGCAGAAGGAGTTTTACGGAGGGCGACCGCAAAGTCGCGTTCGAAAAGCGAAACCAGTACGGCACCGACCGCAAGCGTGGTCCAGCGGTTTCAGGCCGGAACCAGCGCCGGGCGACGCGCCCGGTCGGCGAACAAGATCACCAAGGCGAGGCCGGCCAGGCCGGCGCAGGCCCAGAGCACAGCGCGGTGACCGAAGGCCGAGGCGAGGGTGCCGAACGCGAGATACCCGACCGTCGAGCCGATGCGGCCCGCGGTGGAATAGAGATTGGTGGCCGTGCCCGGCTGTTCCGGCAGGAAGTTCTGGAAAAAAGTGATGGCAATGCCGCCCACGACGGCGGTGATGGCGGCACTCAGGACCTGCAGCGGGTAGACCTGCCACGGCACCCGGACGAAGGCGAGCAGGGTGTAATAAACGACGGCAATCACCACGGAGATCCGGATGAGCCGGGCTTGGTCGGATTTGGTGGCCAGCAGCCCGAAGAAGAGCATGAACGGAATCTCAAAGGCCGGGGCGACACTGTAAATGATTCCGACCTGTTGCCCCGTGCCGCCCAGCACGTTCAGCACGAGCAGCGGAAGGTTCATCATCCCCATTGTGCCCGCGGCGAACAGGAGGGCGAAACTGATGAAGTAGGCCAGGATGTCGACCCGGACGAGAACGCGGCGCAGCGGGATCTGCGCGGCCGCCGCCCGTGTGGCTGGAAGGGGCGGGGTGGACGGGACGAAGGCGAGAAGGATGATGACAAACAGGAAAAAACACAGCGCCGCCACGAGGAACATCCCGACGAAATCGTAGCGCAGCATCACCCACGAGGCGACGGCGGGCCCGGCCGTCCACGACACGGCGAAGAACAGGCGGAAGACGTTCATGTAAAGCGGAGCCTGGTTTGGCGGAATCTCCGAGAGGGCCAGGAGGTCGCGGGCATAGGCGAACAGCTGCGAGAACGTGATCGAGGCGACGCCTCCGAGCACGCAGCCGTTGATGGTCAACGACACGATGTCGTGCACATAGGCGTAGCCGAGGTAGTTCAGCATCCCGGCGACGCCGCCGATCAGGAGCACCGTCCGGCGGGACAGCCGCGTGTCGGACCACCGGGCCAGCCAGGTGCTGATGGCGATCGCACTCAGCGAAAGGACCGTCATGAAGACGCCGAAGACGAACGGGCTCATGCCGACCTTGCGCGTCCCGAAGATCGAGAAGAACGGCGAGACGAAGGCGAAGGCGAGGCCGACGAGGACATTGCAGCCCAGCAGCACCATGAACACCCGGTGGTGCAGGATGATGCGGGCAGGTGCGATGAGGCGGTGCATGGCCAGGAACGAGTCTTCTCCCGCGTTCCACGGTTCACGGCGAGTTCAAATCACGGGCGCCGCGTTCCCGTGAACCCTATCTCGGCAGCTCAATGCGGGTTAGGAATCCCGCTCAGGTCCGGTTTAGGCGCCATTGCCGATTGCCGGAACCGGTAAGAACCTTCCGCGGCAGGCCCACAGGCCGAGCGCCGGATTGGAAATGTAGAAAATGCGTTCGCCGTCCGGCAGCGTGTTCCAGCCATCCTGCAATTTCGTGGGATCGTAGCGCTGCGTCATGGTCTTCAAGTCGGCGTGCTTGAATCCGACACTCTCGATCTCCTGCCTCGTGAGATGGCCCGGGCAGTAAGTGATGCCAAAACGGCCCTCGCTCGACCCATGGATCAGGTGGGCGGCGGCACCGAGGTTGCTCTGCAGTTCGACGTTGGCCTGGACGGCCGCCAGCGTGGCGGGCGTGCCGCGGTAGCCGTATTTGCGAATGAGCCGGTCGATCTCCGCATCTTCGCCAAACTCCCTCAGGCCTGGCGCCAGCACCAGCAATTCGCCGCCATCGGCCATGGCCATGCGCGTGCGATAGACCGATTTGTTGCCCAGCCAGGTGCTCTTGAATTCCGCGGGATCGAGAGACACCACGACTTTCTGCAGCGGCTCGTCGAGCATCTCGAAGTTGACCTGCCGCGAGAGCGCGGCGGCGCGGCTGAACACCTCGGTATCGTCGCCGACGTACAGTCCGCGCACCGGCAGCCGGCCCTCGGCGTCGCGCCCGACCACCGTGTGGACGTAGACAACGGGCAGGTGCTTCGTAAAACGCTCGCCGGCGTAATTCAGGATGCGCCGGACCGGCGTGTCGGTCCGGCCCATCATGCGCTCCATGCCATAGGCGGCGCCGATGAAATGGCTGCGGTTGATGCTGTCCGGCCCCCCCGTGCCGATGAAGAGATTCTTGTTGTGGCTCGCCATGCCGATGACCTCGTGGGGCACGACCTGGCCGAGGGACAGGATGAGGTCGTGGGCGCCGGTCCAGATCAAGTTGGCGAGCTGAACCGGCCACGGGAAATCGACCGCGCCCTCCGAGACCTCGCGGACAAACGCCGCCGGCACTTCGCCCAGCGTCGCGATGCCGGTGCGCCAGTTGTGCACGCGGAAAAGTTCCGCGGGGACCCCCGCGAACATCCCCGCGATTTGCCCCGGCGTCATCGGAGAGTGGGTCCCGAGCGCGGGCAGCACTTCGGTCAACCGCGGGCCAAAATAATCGTAGGCCAGCCGGGTGAGCCGGCCGGCCTGCGAGTGGCAGCGGGTGAAATCCGGCGGGACGACCAGCACGCGGCGGCGCGGGCCGAGCTGGTCGAGCGCCCGGTAAAGTCCGGCCCGGAGGTCGTCGTCCGTGAGCCGTTCGGCGGGGGAGCCGCGTTCGAAGTAGAGCATGACGTGGATCCTATGCCAGCTGGTCTCCAATTCAATTGCCAGTGGTGGCGCGCGTTGTCCCCAACGCGTTTGAACCACCCGGGGGAAAGCGGTGGCTCCCCGTTTCTTCTCCGCCCGGCGCGTTCATTCTGAAAGCGCCACGGATCAGCGCTGGATGCGGGCCGAGCCGCCCCCGGCCAGCGCCTTCACCTGGTCGATCGTGGCCATCGTGGTGTCACCCGGAAAAGTGGTGAGCAAGGCGCCGTGCGCCCAGCCCAGATTGACCGCTTCCTGTTCGGAAACTCCGGTGAGCAGGCCGTAGATGAAGCCAGCCGCGTAGCCGTCGCCGCCGCCCACCCGGTCGAGCACGTCCAGCTCGCACGTGGGCGAGACGTAAGCCTGGCCGTCAATCCACGCCACCGCCGCCCAGCGGTGGCGGTTGGCCGAAAGGACTTCGCGCAGCGTGGTGGCCACGATCTTCACCTGGGGATGCTTCCGGCGCACGTTTTCCATCATGCCCAGAAACGCGCTCGGATCGAGTTTCGACCGGGCGGCGACCTCCGGTCCGGGGATGCCCAGGCCGAGCTGCAGGTCCTCCTCGTTGCCGAGGAGCACATCGACCTGCTTCACGATCCGGTCGAGCACGGTAACGGCCCGGTCGTGGCCACCGCCAAGGTTCCACAGTTTGGCGCGGTAGTTGAGATCGAACGACGTCACTGCGCCCGCCGCCTTCGCCGCCTGCAGACCCTCGATGATGAGTTCGGCGGTGGTGGGCGACAGCGCGGCGAAAATGCCTCCGCTGTGGAACCAGCGCACCCCCCGCGCGAAAATTGCCTTCCAGTCGATATCGCCGGGCTGGAGCCGGGCCGCGGCCTCGTTGCTGCGGTTGTAGAACACCACGGGGGCGCGGAGGCCCT
The DNA here is from genome assembly GCA_963722225.1 of uncultured Verrucomicrobiae bacterium. Classification (GTDB taxonomy): domain Bacteria; phylum Verrucomicrobiota; class Verrucomicrobiia; order Opitutales; family Opitutaceae; genus Fen-1467. Next base: position 401 of record CAVRNM010000008.1, on the reverse strand, counting down.
GGCCGCGATCACTGTAGACCGCCGCCATGTTCGGGCCCTGGACGCCGTCGTGCGGAAAATGCCGGTAGAAGGGAGTCACGCCCATCGCGCGCACCCGCTCGGCGATCAGGTCGCCGATCGGATAATCCACCAGGGCCGTCACGATCCCGGTCCGGAGCCGGAAGCAGTCGGACAGGTTGGCCGCCACATTGAATTCGCCGCCGCTGACATGCAGGTCGCAATGGGTGGCCTTGCGGAACGGGACGATTCCCGGATCAAGCCGATGGACCAGGGCGCCCAGCGACAGGAAATCCAGCGCACCGTCCGGAAGAATGCTCAGACCGTATTTCACAAGTGAGGGTGAGTTAAAGGTTCGAAGAAATGAGCTGGCCGCCGCGATTTTCTATTCTCACGCTTTTTTT
>CAVRNM010000007.1:0-21890 GCA_963722225.1 uncultured Verrucomicrobiae bacterium | reverse complement strand
CGGGGTGTTCGCCGTGGCGCTCGGCGGGTTGACCTGGTCGCATTGCTGGATGTTCCACGATGATCTGACGCTTTACAATGAGACATTGGCACGAAATCCAGGGTGTTGGCTAGCTCACAACAACTTGGGCACCATATTCTTACGTGATCCGAAGAATCTAAATGCCGCAGTTTCACAGTTTGAAGAAACTCTGCGCTTGAATCCGGATTTTGCCCAGGGGCACAACAATTTAGGTGTTGCTTGGTCGCATCTACCAGGGCGACTGAATGACGCGATCGCCCAGTATAAAGAAGCGTTGCGCCTCGATCCGGATTTTGCCGGGGCGCACAATAATCTGGGTGATGCCTGGTCAAAAACCCCGGGGCGGTTGAACGACGCGATCGCCCAGTATGAAGCGGCGTTACGCCTCGATCCCGATTTTGCCGAAGCGCACAATAACCTAGGCCTTGCCATGTCCCAATCGAAAAGCCGATTAAACGATGCTGTCGCCCAGTATAATGAGGCGCTGCGCCTAAAACCAAGTCTTGCCGGAGCCCATTTTAATCTGGGCAATGCCTGGGCACAGATGCCAGGGCGGCGGAAGGACGCGATAAACCAGTATAAAGAGGCACTGCGCTTGCAACCGGAATATGCCGAAGCCCATGCTAAACTAGGTGAAATGTTAGCCGACAGTCTCGGTGGTTTGGACGAAGCCGTGGCGCAACTGGAGATCGCTGAAAAACTCAAGCCGGAATCCGCTGAGGTAAGTAACAATTTAGCAACTGTCCTTGAAAGAATTCCCGGTCGCCAACTGGAGGCAATCTCCGCATATGAAGCGGCGGTTAATCTAAAGCCGGACGACTGGCAGGCACACTATAACTTGGGCAGGCTCCTGATCGGGATTCCCAGTCGCAGGGATGAGGCGATCAATCATTTGGAGAAGGTCACCCAACTCGCGCCTGACTACGCCGATGCCCACACAGACCTTGGTCTTGCGCTGGCAACTATCCCCGGGCGCTTTGAAGAAGCGGTGCGCCATTTTGAATCTGCCACGCGATCGAAGCCGGATGCAGCGGACACCCATTTCAATCTCGGCACAGCTTTAGCACAGATGGTTGGGCGGCAGAAGGAAGCGGTGGAACAATTCCAGGTGTCATTGCGTATAAACCCAACGGATGCGGAGACTCACCAGAGCCTCGGCTGCGTCCTCGCGAATTTGCCTGGCCGGACGGACGAAGCGATAGAGCAATTCGAAATCGCGTTGCGCCTGAACCCAAACTTTGTCGCCGCTCACTATAACATCGCCGCGCTATTGCAGGCGTCGCCCGCTCGCCTCCCCGAGGCCATTCAACATCTTGAAACTGCCGTCAATCTTGCGCCGGCCGATGCTAACCTCCGCGAATTGCTTGCGAAACTCAAGCCAAGGCCCTGACCAAGGGCGACCTAATATTTCGCCACCCGACGGGGATAACGCAGAGCGCTTCCTCCATAGATCCGGTATTAAATATTTGGGCTGCCTGCACCTGAATCACTGTCGTCCTCGCCGCCGTACCCGACAATCTCCACTGTGATGATCGAAGGGACCTCCGTAATCTGAGCCTGCGTTGCCGATGTTTCCTGCTTCGCAACATTGGTGGCCGCGCTCGTGGCAGCAGCGGAGGCATTCGAGGCGGCCGTCAGGGGCGCCAGGTTCGGGGGAGCCGGCGGCGGCGGTGTGCCTACACTGGCGCCGCCGACCTGGATGTTCGAGGCGTTAAGGACCACCCGCGCTGCGAGGCTGAGATTGCCGGATGCCCGAATGCCCGCTTCACCTGCGTCGATCGTGCCAGCCGGCGCGATCAAATCGACATCGCCTGGTGCCACGTCCGCGAGTGTGGCCAAGACGCCAATGCCGGCGCCTGTTGCCAAACCCGCTAGGTCGTTCTTGACGTCCGCGCTTTCCGGGTCGATCAGGACCCGGGTCGGTGGAGCGGCGTGGACCGTTTTTGAACCGCTGCCGGCGGCAATATTACCGAGCGTGGACCAGATGATTTCGTTGCCCCCATGCAGAGTGAAAATGCGGGAAAGGCCGAGACTAACGCTGCCTTGCGAAAAAATCGAGATGTCGCCGCCGTCTTCAGTCAAGATGCCCTGGTCGGGTGTGGCAACGTCGGTAGGAAGGCCAACGGTCATCGAGCCTCCCGGGTCAAGAATCAAAATATTGCCGCCATTGAAGGTGCTGATCTCGCGCGAGGCGAGTGAAAGACTTCCGCGCCACGGTTGATTTGCGACAAGATCATTAGGGGAAGTCTGGCTATCCGGAAACAACGCCTGGATCGCCTCCACACCTGCAGCGTAATTCTTGTAGCCAAAGCTGTCTGGATTGTTGTGGTCGCGGCCCGTATCGCGCAGCACAATGTAGAAAACATCGAGCAAAAGGCGGTCCTTGGCGTCAATTTCCGGACCGGTCGACTCCGGGAGGGATTCGAATTCCGACCAGACTTGGCTTTCGTCCACATCAGTCCCGTCAAGTCCCATCAATCCAGCGAGCACCGGCAAATACCGCGTCGAATATGACCCGGCGGTGGTCGGATCCAAGAATTTCGCGGCGAAACTGGCAAAGTCCAACCCGCTCGCCCACAAGCCGGAAGACCCGCCAACTCCAGCTGCCGCCACAATATCCGCGCCGGAAAAGGGCAAGAGTGGGTTCCGCGCGTTTCCCACACTCGTGATGCCGACCATCGTGCCATTAATGTCCGAGACCTTGGAGGTTCCAAGCGTGAGATCGCCGCCGGCCAACACTTCGAGTGTGCCCAGGCCGCTGATTTGGATGTCACCTGTGTTGCCAGGGACGGTCGTTGGCACGTTTGCGGCCAACCGGTCAGGTGAATACTGGTCGTAGGCGATGATATCACCGCCGGCTGCAACCACGCTGACATCGGTTGCCTGGACATTTTGGATATAGAATCCGATATCAGTGATGTCTTCGCCTGCGACGATGCGGGCCGACTTGCCCGAGTACAGAGTCAAATCCGAAATATCACCATTCTCAGCATAAAGATGAACCGGATTCGGATCATTGGAATGCAGAGGCTCGGAGGCACCTTCGGCATTCTTGGTCGATCCATGCAACGCCTGCTCCTGTTGAAGGTCGACATTCGCACCGGAGGTGGCCCCCGATTCATCGAGCCGTTTGTAGATGCTCTGATTGAGCGATGGCGCCGCATTTCCCGAGATAAACATGCCGCTGGCTGGCACGGAGACAGGGTTGGCCACGCCGGGCAGCGCACCGGGGTCTGAGTCGGATAGATTGATGGATGCGCCCCAAGAAGACCCGCCGTTGAAGACGCTGCTACTGAAACCGTTGATGGATCCATCGGCCAACAGATCCACAGTTCCTATTGGAGACGGCCAAAGAGCAAAGCGATCATCAAGGTTGATATCGCCTGAAAATGCGGTCAGCTGCAATGCTGGCGGCAAGAGCGCCGTGATACCAACTGCATCCAGATATGTTGAACTGCCATCAAAAATGCTTACATCGCTTTCATCCAGTCGCAACCACGGCTCCGAAGTCGTTGCGATGGTTTGATATCTGGCATAGGGTGCGTACGAAAGAACGTACTGGTACCAAGCACCAAGGGGACCAAAACCGGTGGCATCGTTCCCCTCAATGGTCACTGCTCCGCTTGTCGATGAGACGTCAACGGTATCATTTTCGGCGTATGTTGAGAAGAATGTCTTCTCAAGATAGCTGTTATTAACACCTTGCGGAAGCAGGAACGGATTAACCACCGGACCGAGCAACACATTCCCTCCCGCATTCACTTCAAAGCTGCCCTGGCCGAGAAACAACGTCGTCGGTAAAGTAAACGTGGTTCCTATGGCGGCGAAAGTCCGGGTTGAATTCGTCACGATCGAGCCGCCAGCGGACAAAACTCCCTGACCGCGTTCGACATAGTAGACTCCGGCATCAATATTATTGCCGGCCTTCACTGTTAGGTCGCCGCCCCCGAGTTCAAGCAGGGTGGCTGCAGATGGCGCGAGGGGGTTGCCGGAGGCGTCCGTTGCTGTCATGCGCGCATTGGTCGGAACCAGCGCATCCACGTTGCTGATGTCGTTCCCCGCAGAAAGTGTCACATTGCCTCCCCCAAGTGCGCCCACGCCCTCAAAAAAATTACTATAATCAACCCACCACGATGTGGATTCCACCGGCCGACCTGCCTGGGTCTCACCGAATTGGCCGGCTTGGTTCACCCAGCCCTGACGATAGAGCCAGTTGGTCGGCAGCTCCAGCGAAGAATCGGGAGTAACGCCGTCGGGTTCCAAATGCGCGATGTCATTCTGGGCGGAAATTGTCACGCTGCCTCCGCCATAACTGTACTGCGCAGGAAAGGAAGGGTCCTGGGTTGTTCCGATGGTGGAAACCCCATTGTAATCCAGATCCGGCAAAGCAAAACCGGCCATCGGCGGTGCCTGCGTGCCGGCCGTGTAGATTGTTGCCAGATTATCGAGCAGCCGCACGTCACGACCGGCAGCAACGGTGATGTCGCCGGTGCCGGTGCGGATAACCTGGAAATAAGATGGCAGCACGTCCGACCGGCTATCAGCGGAACTTGGCAGACTTGGGCCCCCAGGTCCGAGTCGGATTGAGCCAGTGCCGGCGGCCAGCGAATTCAGCGGTTCGACCTGACGGATGTCCGCGGCACTAAGATCCGCGCCGGCGACAAGGTTGAAGGTCCAAGATTTTGTGCTGGCTGGAAGCAAGAGCTCTCCCCAAAGATCGTTGTTTCCGTCTTCCGACCCCCCAAAACCGTCGCTCAGGGATGCGAACGTTCCGGCCGTCGGATTGTAGTTGAAGTTCAGATTGCCAGCGGCGCGAAGCGTAAGTATTCCCGGCACCTGGTTCGGCCCGTACCGATAAATCATGCCGGAAAGATCCCAATTGCCGGCCAGTGCAGGATCGCCGCCATTGTAAACCGCGCCGGACCCGAAATCCCAAGGATTGTTGAGATTAAGATCTCCCGAGGTGTTCACGATCTCGGCGCCAGGCTCGACCTGGAGAATCGAGGCCAGTGTCGCCTTGTCTTTGTTCCCTGCGAGCAAGCGGCTGGTGATCGCCGCGGTATTGCCCGCCAGCAGGTTCCCGTTGGAATCGACCCCGCCGGCAAAGGCCGCCGCGTTGTCCTGGACGGCGCCTTCGACGGTATCGATGGTCGTTCCGTCCGTCGGCGTGAATTCGTGGGAGCCTTCGACGACGATGCTCGACGCCCCGATGATGTTGCTCCCGATGGCCCCGATCTGGACGTCCACCGGGTTGCCGTTACTGTCGACCGCCTGCGGCGCCCGCAAGTGCAGCGTGCCCGTGGCGTTGTACGGCGTGAGATCGGTAACACCCGTCATTGTGATGCTGGTGCTGGCGGGCAGGTTGACCGGCACCGACCCGCCATTTCCTCCCGCCGCAAATGCGATTGAGCCCGGATTGGAGAGAACGATGACGCTGCGGGCCGCCAACGCCGTGGTGTACCCCGCGGCAAAGGGACTCGTAACGCCGGCAGAAGTTGTGATCGTACCAGCGCTGGTAAAGGTCACTTCATCATTGCCGGGAGTTCCCGTTGGAAGCGTGACCGAGACTCCAGCGGGAATTGCGATTGAGCTTGAGCCGCTGAGGTCGAGCTGGAGCGCACGATTATTGATCACCGAAAGATCGATGGTGGAACCGGGCAATAGGTTGAGCTGGGGCCCGCTGCCCAGCGCGCCATATACAACAGAGCCATTGCTCGAACACCCCGCTTCCAGCGCCACCGAACCGCCCTGGCCTGCATCGTTGTAATCCTGCGCTCGCACGCTAACCAACGAACCCGGTTCCAATGTGATGCTACCTGTCGCCGCAAGATCGACCGTGCCACCGGTCGGACCTGAGGCATCGATGACTCCGGCGCCAGTCACAGTGATTGAGCCCAGGTCCACTGAGACGTCCACGCTTTGCGCGGCGAGAGTGCCGTCGACTGCCACGTCCCCAGTTCGCAGGCGGATCGCGAGCGACTGGCTGAAGCCGCCGGTGGAAAGAGTCGATCCAATCGCCGCCAAGGTGCTGGTTCCCGCTCCCGACCCGGAGATGGAGGCCACATCAAGCGAGAACGTGCCGCCCGTACCGCCGGCGCCGGCTTGGCCGAAAACCGTGCCGTCGGGCAGGCTAAACGATCCCTCTGGTGAGCTGATGGCAAGGCTGCCGGCATTGCCGCCGCCCGGTTGGGCGGAGAGATTCACTATTGCCCCATCCGCGATGTTCACCGAGCCTTGGGCAGAGGTCAGCGTAATCTGACCGGCGTCAGTGTACTCGGTCAGGTCGTTAAAGGTCTTTGCTGTGCCTCCGACATCGAGTGTTGCACTCGGTCCAAGGGTGATGCCGCCGGCTGCGCTCGCTGCGCCGCTCGCTTGCAGGGCGAGTGAACCGCTCGGCAGGGAGACCGTCGTATTGACGTCAACGCTTTGGCCGGCTAGCGTGAGGCTGGCGCCAAGTTCGCCGGATCCCGACGCAGCCGGCCCGCTCGTGGTTGGTGCGACGACGCTGAGCGCGCCGCCTGCCGTGATGGTTTCGTTGATCGCCTGCGTCGAAGTCCCGGAGCTGGCCGTTGCCGTTGCAGTGAGCAACCGCGTCGTCATCGTCAAATCGCCCTGGGTGAAAAGACTGCCCGCGCCTTGCGCCACGATGCTTGACGTTCCTGATAGATTCACTTTGGCGTACTGTTCGACGGCCAGCGAGTTCGCACCCAATTGGAGCGTCGTGGCATCGAACTCGAGCGTACCGCCGAGCGTCGTTCCGGTTGGGAGCGTCGTCGTGTCCGGTGCGGTTGCGTTCGAACTGTTGTCAAGCTCGATGCTCTTCGCGACGAAGGTCACGCTGCCGCCGTCGCCGTAAATTTCCGAGGTGTGCAGGGAAAGGCTCGCAAAAGTCGAAGAACCAATCGTGCCGCTGCCATAAATATCGATCGACGAGTAACTCAATAATGCCAGTGCGCTCGCCGAGTTCTCCAGCGACTGAAGGGTGTCGCCGGACAAGACAAGACCGCTGGTCGTCTTGCCGTTGGCCTGCACCCGCAAAGGTCCTGCGCCAGCTAACTGGATGCTGATCTGCCCGCTGTCAAACGTGACCGCGCCAGTGCCGCTCAGATCAACCGCCGGATCGATGCTGGCTGCATAACTTGAGTCAAAGATTGCGCTTGCGCCCACGATCTTGGCGCCCGCGCCCACCGTCAGATCCGGTGCAGTAGATCCCGTCATGCCCAAACGAACGATCTGGGCCGTGGGATCGCTGCTCACGCGGACCAAGGCGCCGTCGCCGGTGACGTTCAACGTCTCGGCCGTCGTCCCAGGCTGGCCGGCTTGTCCAATTTCTGCACTAGCGGCGATCGTGAGATTTCCTTTGGCCGCCAGCACAAGGTCCGAGGCAACCAGCGGCGCCCCTGCATTGTCAACGGTGAGGTTATTGGTTGTCACATTCAACGCGGTCGATCCCGACTGGCCAAGGGCGCCGATCAGCAGATTCCCTGCACCAAAGCTGCTCAGGTCACTTGATTCGAGCACGAGTTCGTTGCTGGCACCGGCGAGAACGGTACTGGGTCCCGCTATGAGAATGTCCTGAGGACTGGTAATATCGACCCAGCCGCCGAGGCCCAGCGAGTTGCCGTCCAGGTTCGTCTGCACCTGTGCGTTGACGTTGCCGAGTAGGGTCATTGCCTGAGTGGCCGCCAAGACCACCTGGCCGGCATCTTCCGGAAGGCGCGGGACCGCAGTATTGTTCGACTGTGCGCTTGTGGCAAGGAAGCTGTTGGCGCTAAAACCATCGTATTCGGCCCGCGCCTGAATCACTGCCGATGATTCAACTTCAAACATTGTATGAAGCGGAGTTCCCGTTCTCGCTGTGCTCAGGTCATTCAACTGATATCCTGGCACCAAGCTGGATCCATCCGCCTGGACGGCGGCGGCCCCATTCGGGATGCCGCTCTCCGGCGTGACGAGAAACGCTCCCGGGAGCAGGGCATACCGGGCCGGCAAAAGCGTGTAAAACCCAGCTGGCAGTCCGCTGCTCGCATCGAGATAAATTTGATCGCCGACCTTTAAACTGCTGTTCACGTATCCGGCGTCTCCGCCCAGATTCTGGGAATTGGCGGCATACGGCGCATAGGGCGCATAGTCGGGCTGGTAGCCCGGAATCACGGCGAATCCTGATGCCGAAGCACCGAGAATGTCATTCGTTCCGCCCAGCCCGGGCACAAATCGATATGCATACAAGTCGCCGCCTCCGCTGATGTCGATTTGTGCGGCGAAATTCGTGTTGCCGCTGCTGCTGTTCTGCCCGGCCACCAGAATGAATTGCGCCGACAGGTTGATCGATTTGAACCCACCCTGCACACCTGCCACGGAGATTCCCCCGGTCGTGATATCAGTGCCGGTGGGGTCAATCCACGATGTGCCGTTGACATTGATTCCATACGGGATCGTCAAAGCGATTCCTGTCGTCGGATCCACCGCCGACACGGAAGTTGTGCTGCCCGGCAGGAGATTGAGCGTCTGGGTCGTCGGCACCGGATTGCCGGTCAACGGGTCCAGCACCGCGACAAGCGAGCCGAGGTTGATTTCGCCCATCGGCGCCTGCAGGACTCCGCCTTGGTCGATCTCCGAGGCATAGATATTCAACTGACCGCCAGCGGAATATGGGGTCTGCGGTAATGGGCCCCCAGGGCTGCTGATGATAACCTTGCCGGTGCCGGCCAAATCTGCGCCGGAAGAATTCAACAAATCATAGGCGACCACTGTGAAGGGGACCGCGGATCGGCGGATAGATCTCGTCCGCCTCGAGGTTGATCACGCCACGGACATCGATGGTGCCGTCCCCCCGGATTGCTCCCTGTCCGGCATCAAGAGTCACAGTGCCAAAATGCTGCAGCCAAAGGTTGCCGGCATCGATCAAATCACTGGCTTCCACAATCAACGTGCCCGGGCAGTTGCCCGGCATGGTCTGTGCCGAGAATGGATAAGTGGGCTGCGAAACATACGGCGTCGGCAGTTGAAACGGCTGACCGAGGTCCACATAGGGTGCGGCCAGCGAGACCGTCTGCGCCGAAGATGGATCGATAGAAACGACGCCGCCATCGCCAATCGCCAGGGTGCCTAGCGAGTGTATCCTGACTCCCGTGCTGAATTGCACATTGCCCTTGAGCGTAAGCGAATCAAAACCACCCATGCTTGCACCGGTGGTCTGGTTGCAAAACTCCGCCGCAGCAAACTGTCCCTCTCCTTGTTCAGGCATGACGTTTTTATTGGCGTCGAGCTCGACCAATGGCTGGCCGATTGCCGGTGCAGCAGCGAGGGTCGCCAGGTTCGCGGAGACAGACAAGGTGATGTCCAACGGAGACGGGCTGCTGCTACCCGGCAAGTAGAAGCGGCTGGATGAAACCGTTAGGCTTCCTCCCTCGGCATAAGAGCTGCCACCCAATTCGCTCAAACCGCCGGCATAACCCCGCAAAGTCGCGGCACCATAGAGCAACGTGCCATCATCAACGGCGAGATCGATGGATCCTCCATTGCTGTCGACCCTCGTCGGGACCATCGCCAAGCCATTGCCGGAAGAGCTGCTGGTCCCCCCGCTCTCGGTCGGGGGAAGGTCAAGCACGTCGGTCGCGCCAGAGACATCAAGCACCGCACCTTGTTCGGCAACGATGTTTCCGGCAACGTCGATCGTGCCTCCGGGCAAAACGGTGCCTGTACGATAGCCGAGGGGACTGGGATTCAACACCGTCGTGCCCGCCACCGATAGATCGGCGCTCGGTCCGAGATCAACCGTTACCACCAATTGGTTGACACCAAAAAGGTTCCCTGACGTTGCCCCAGGATAGTCTTTGATCGCAATTGTGCCTCCCGGAGTAATGATCGCTCCGAGGACGTCCACTGTGTTCCCAACAAGGGAAACACCGTGCGCGGGATTGGTCTGCGGGTCGGTAATGATCACAGAGCCCGTTCCCATAGTCACGTCACCGCGCACCCAGAAGGGGCTCTGCACCGTGGGATTGATTGGTAGAATAAGATTTGATCCCTTTAAAGTAAGATTCACGGGGGCGCGCACACCTTGTTGCAGGAGTGCCGTATTTGCATAGTTTGAATTGGGCAAGCCGACCCAGCTCAGCGCCACCGGGGCTATTTCAGTATTCGGCGCGATTACCAGCGAATCTGTATTTTGGTCGAGGCCCTGGGGGTTGTTGGGATCATACCGGCCCAAACCAGTCAATGTGTAGCCGGCAAATCCTCCCTGGTCGAAAAACCCCACCTTGCCCGTCAGGCTTGAAGAAAGGTTGGGGTCGGCTGGAAGATCGGCCGGCAGCCACAGGACATTGGTCAGCCCCGATGCGGCTGTATTGGGATCGGATCCGCCGATCTGGATCGAAGGAGCCAAGAGGGTCAATGATCCACCCGTGGCGCCCGAGTAACCAGCGAGCGTCGCTCCCAATTCGAGCTCGCCTCGCTGCGTCGGAGCGATTTGCGGATCCTGGCCCAGCGAGGCCATTCCAGGATCCTTGCCGCCCTCCAGATCGAGAGTCCCGCCATTGCCATAGCTGTATTTTCCCGTCGCGCCAATGGCCAAGCCGCCCGACACATCGATCAAGCTCCCTGGATCGAGCAGCGTCGAATACGCCTGCACGGTGATCGAACCGCCGTTGATAACCAATGGCAGCGTCCCGGCGGACGACGCAGTGCTCCGGTCGTCGACCGTCAGACCGGCCGTGCTGAAAACTGCACCGGCACCCAGCTCAACGATGCCTCGGGCCGGATTCGGTTCGGGCTGCGTCGTCTCATTCAGAACCAACAGCGGCGAAATACCGTAGGCAACAACGCTGATGCTCCCTCCCGGGACTGACAGGCTGCCATCAATTGTGATCTTGCCGGCATTAAACGTGAGGGAGGAACCGGAGCCCGGCGCCGTGTCCAACGCGACCCCGGCCGGCACTGTAATCGATCCAAACAAACCGACGGATGAGCCATTCGCATATTGAATCGCATAATTCCCGTTGGTCCTGTTAACGATCATGCCATCATCCGCCTGATCATTAATCTTGAGTTGTCCAAATCCGCCTCCGGACGGGCTTACAAGGTCGGGAGACAGCACGAGTGTGTCCGGCTCATCTGCCAGCAACCCGGCATTCGTCGAAAAGACAATATTTGGCGGCGTCGGAGAGTATTCGACCCAATTCACGCTCGAAGGGCTTTTATATTGCTGCTCGAATGTCAGACTCAGCGAGCTGGGATTGGGCACACATGAGAGCTCCCAAACCAGGGGATCGATTCCGGCCGCTGACAGCGCTTGCAAGGTCGCTGCACTGGGGGCCGGTTTGCGCTGCATCGGACCGGCCACCGTGTTCCCCTCCAGGCTGCCCGCGAGGGTCATCGTCGGAGCCGTAATCTCCAAGTTGCCGCCGTTGCCTCCCTGGATGTAGCCGGATTCATAATAGGTGCCCGGCGGAAGCGGATTGGACGCGGTCTGCGTTGTTCCCCATTTCGGATCCGTGCTGGTCGAGGATCCGGTGTAGATGCCATCGTAGACGAGATTCGGCGTCGCCTGCGAGATGTCGTAGATGTGTCCGCCGGACAATACCTGCGTCGTCTGGACATTGCCGCCCTGGTAATTGATCCAACCACCTGCAACATTGATGGTGGAGCCGGTTTGCAGGTGGACACTATCGCCGGCCGCGAGCGTCACAGTGCCACCATTGGTCGTAAGTTCACCGACCGAATGCTGGATCAAGCTGATGTATCCGCTTGTGTTGGCCAAAGGTGTGCCGACCCATGGCTGGCCATTGTAGGTGCCGGTCTGGCGAATATCGACATCGATCGTCTGACCTGCGAGCGCACCGTCACGCTGCAGAGGCGAATCGGCCAACTGTGCCCCAAGTAATTGCACCTGAACAATATTCTCATCCACCGAAGCGCTGACATTCTGGGAGCCGGAAACATCAATATCCGCCCCACCCTGCAATTCAATCTTGCCGCTGTTGTTGATAAACCCTACTGTTGTGCCGTAGGCAGGTACGCCAGTAGTCTGATTGATGCTTCCCAGAATTGTTTTCCAGGTTCCCGCCGACAATGTCACGTTCGCGTCCGGAGCCCAAATCAATGCGCCAGAACTGGCGTTATTGGACTGCAGTGAAATGTTCTCGCCTGTCAGATTCAGCTGGGACGACAACGCTAGTGCGGTTCCCGCCACCGTGTCCGAACTGTTCCATTCCGGTAGAATCTGCGTAATGCTCGACGGCCCAAGGGTCACCGTTCCGGTTGCGGTCAGGAAAAAAGGGGTCGTGCCGTTTGTTAGAGTGCTATTATTGCCGACAGCACCGAAACTGGCCACAAGATCGACCCGCCCGTTGTAAGAGACCGACGTCGAATCATTGATGAAGCCGAGTTGATTCACGGTTTGCCCCGTTACGAACACGTCGCCACGCGGCACATCAATCAAACCGGGGATTATCGTGTCCGCGGCGATGGTGCCCGTGCTGCCATCGTTGTACGTGACTGGAATATCGCTAGTCGTGACGTCCTTGGGGTTCTGGTCATTGGTCGCGGTGCCAGCGACCGGTTGATTCGGCAGCGAAGGATCGGCAACCTTGCCAACATACACGTCGAGACCGCGGAGGGTGGGATCATTGCTGCTGTGCGCGGCAAAACCGATCTGCAGACCCGCGGCAAGGATAGTCTGGCCGTCGGGCGTCTGAATCCAGCCGGCGTTCGTCACGTTCGGGCCGATGAGGGCGATGCGACCGCCGACGTTGTCGCTAGTCGTCGGCGCCGTCAATTGCGCCCCGGGTTGAACCACGACATTGCCGTAGACAGTGCCAACTGCGCCGCTGCCATCTGCCGCAAACGGGGTCTGCGCCGGCGCCGAACCGTCCGGTGCGGGTTTGGTCGGATCGAAGGCAGGCGTGGGGCCGTTGCTGCCAGCCGTCTGTGGCAACGCCGAGAAGAGAAACTGCGAGTCAGGGTTGTTGAGCAAGCCCTGTTCCACGAGATTGTAGTCAATCGGCAGCGACGAAGCCACGAACGCATGTGCGTTCACCTGCGACGACCCGCCGAAGATGATCCCGTTGGAGTTCATCACGTACACCTGCCCGCCGACCTGCGGGTTGCCGCCCGAGTCGGGCGCCCCCAGCGTCTTGATCGAGCCCAGGATCTGTGACGGATTGCCCGATGGATCCCGGACGTAGTTGAAGGCGATCCAGTTTCCAACATCGGTCCCTCCCGCGCTCTGGTCGAAGGCCAGTGTGGTATTCCTACCGATGTTGAATGTCTGCCATTGCAGGAGCGCCTGCTCCTGCGTTTGGGTGACGTTCACGGTCGTTTGTCCTCCGGAAGCCGATTGTGCCGGCGCATTCGCACCCTGCCACAGCAGCGGGTTGCTGTTGGTGTCGGTTGCCACTTGCAGACCTCCAGTTGCCAGGCCGTCCGGTACGTTCGGCAGCTGTTGGGTCGGGGAATTTGGATTCGTGCCCAGATTGTTGGGCGCGCTCGCGGCCGCTGCTGCCGCCCGCGCGGCGGCCTGCATCGCGCGCACGGCCGCGAGCGCATTAGTCGTCCGCGCCAGCAGATCCTGCGAGTTTGTCCGCATGGTCGTGACCGGCGTGGGGGTCGCGGTGGAGGAGGCCGACGACGAACCTGCGGACGATGCCGACGAGCTGCCGACATTGGGACGGAGAATGTCGCCGCAGTATGCCTGCCATCTGACCATACAGGCGCAGAGCACGATTCGAAACAGACGGCTCTCGCCGAGCCGTTCGATCCAGCGGAACACCGCCGGCCGCCGCAGGCGTCTGCCATTGTGAATTGGAGAGTGCTTGTTCATTAGCCGCAAAAAGCCACAAGAGGCGCAGACGGTCAGCTGTAAGCCATAAGCTCTAAGCTAAAAGCTGATCGATGACGTCCTTCCGTGTCATCCGTGTAATCCGTGCTCAAATGGATCGATAGGTTCTCGCGTTTCATCTTTCGCTTTTCCGATTTTCCGATTTCGCCTTTCGCCTTTCCGCTTTCAGCCTTTCAGCTTTTGCTTCCGCCGCCTCCGTTACCTCCTGTGCAAAGGATCAGATCGGTTTTCCGGTTCATTCGTGTCCTTCGTGCACTTCGTGGCCAAACAGACAGTTTGGATTCCGCTTCGACAGATCGAGGGTGGACTCGTTTCACGGTTTCTCGATTTCCAGATTTGCCGCATTGCCTTCAGCTTTTCTTATTGGTGCGCGCGCTGATCGAGCAGTTTGTCCTGATAAGACTGAACCAGGTTCTCGAGCCGGGTGCGGGTCTTGCCGACAAACGGCTCCTTGGCGCTGAGCGCGTTGCCCAGGCTGAACTCCTCGTAGCGGGTCAGGATCTCATTCCCGAGCAGGAACAGCGCGAGGTTTTTCGACTCGAGCTCGGTGATCCGGCGCTGCAGTGCATAATACTCCGCCGTCAGGTGGACGTTCCGCGTCTCCGCCGCGAGGTGCGCCTGCGCCGCGCTCGCGCCCTCCGCCTTCGATTTCTCGAGCGCGTCGTTCAACCGCGCCAGCTGCGCCTTCTGCGCGGCCGTCTGGGATTGCAGCTCCGCCAGCGCCTTGTCGGTCGCCGCCTTGTCGGCCACCGCTTGTTTTTTCATCGTCTCATATTTCTCACCCAGCACCTTCCTTTCTTCCGCGAGCGCCGCCTGGGTGGTCTGCAGGTTGCCGAGGTCCGATTGCGCCGTCCGCAGCTGCAGCGTCATCTCGCGCAGCGCTCCGCGGAGGCGGTCCTCCTCGGCGTTCGGTGCATCCGCGGCGCGCAGCGCTGCACTCAGCGCCGAAGAAAGAAGCAAGATGGAAAGAATGGAAAGTCGCACCTGTTTGACCACAGAGGCACAAAGGAAACGAGTAAACACTTTAAGGTTCCATTCGCTCGCGCTCGAGGCGACTTGCGGCTGGACTCCAACTTTCGACTCCTGCCTCCTGCCTCCTGTCTCCTGTCTCCTTTGCGTCTTTGCGCCCTTTGCGTTCTCTGCGGCAAGACATTCGTGTGGATTCGTGTGCATTCGTGGTTAAATGGGTCCTAACGGTTTTGACTGATCCCTTCGTGTAATTCGTGTGCTTCGTGGTCGAGTGCCTGTAGAATCGCTCAACCAACGCGCCACCGTGGCGGGGTTCGGCGACCCCGCCCTACATTGGTATTGCGTTCGAGGAGGCTCCTGCGATTTCTCTGCGTCTCTTTGTCTCTGTGGTTCATGAAAAGTGGTTTTCGAAGCATGTTCAGAACTTGGCGTTGAGATCCACCTGCAGGATGTTGCTCTTGAAGGTCGGTCCGGCGACCTGGGTGGCGCTCATCCACCGCAGGCTGGTCCAGACATCATGGGTCAGCGCAAGGTTCGCACCGATGGTGATCCCCTTGAAATTGGTGCCGCCCTCACCGAAATCCGCGTCGCAAAATCCGTCGACCACCGCGTCCGACCCGACATTGCGATAACCCAGATTAACATTCCAATCCCAGGGTTCCTGCAGGACGGCGTCGCCCAGCGTCAGGCGGACCAGCCACGCCGTGCCGCTGCCAACAAACGGACCGGTGCCGGTCGTCACCGGGCCCAGGTTGTTCACGGCAACGGCCGCGATCGCGTTGCGATCGAAGGCCTGGTTTTTCACGTACTCCCCCTCCAGGGAGATCTGAAACGGTTCAAACTGGTTGAAGTCCAGCCGCGCATCCAGCGCGAGTTCGTGGAATTTTGCCGCCAAGCCGAAATACTGCCACTGGTCGATTGTACCGTTGTTGTTCAGCGGCCCCGGAATGATATCACGCAAGGCCATGTAGGTATTCCCGGTCTGGGCAAAAGTGGGACGGAGATCGTCAGTATCCCCAACATCCGCCGATGTAAGCGGAGTGAAAGGGTCGGAGAGCTTGCCCGAGATATTCTCGAACAGATAATAGGCGGCCCCGAGCTTAAGTCCGAAATCTTTGCCGAGATCCAGGGTGGTGCCGAGCTGCGCGGCGTAAAGCCACTTGTCTTCGCTCTTGAACTTGGCCGGCTGATTGGTCGCGAAATTGAGGTCAGTGTCATAGACCGGGAAAGCGCCAACCGTGAAGAACGGCGTCACGTCCTCCCCCACCGGGAATTTCCCCTGCACGGCCAGCCCGTCAAAACCGAGATCGCTTGCCCAGATCATGCTGGTGGCAAAGAAGGGATTGTCGATGCGGCCGACACTGACGCTCAGGTCCTTGTTCGGCATGCCGCCCATCTCGTATTTCAGGAAACCGCGATCGAGCCAGAGGGCATAACTGCTGAATTGGCCACCCTGGCCTGAGGTGCCCACTGCTCCCAGGGTCTGGTTCTCTGTAACGGGACTGCCATTTTGTCCCGTGGCAATGCGCACCCCGGCACTGAAGTTCTGCCCTAGATCGATCTCCGCCCCGAGCCGGACGCGCAGCCGCTCGCGCTGGCGGTCCTGATTTACATCCAATTGCGGCGAGAATTCTGTTCCGGTCGTATCAAACGGCGCCCCTGTATTGATCGCGTTGAAATTCGGAAATGCTCCGGTGTCGTCGTTGCCCGCGGGAAAAAGATCGGCTTCGTACCGGACGCGCAGATCGCCAAACAGCCGGAACTTCGTCACCCAACCTGGCACGGCCTGCGGCGTCGCCCAGCCTTCCTTGCGGGCCTCATCCAGGACGTCCTGTTTCACTTCTTCTCGCAACTCCTGCTTGACGACCTCCGGGACGTAAGTGACGCGCACGGTGTCATCAGGAACAGATTCTTCAGCCGCTGCGGCTGAAGAATCTGAAGGGCGGGGTCGCCCGACCCCGCCTGAAGAACCTTCCGGCGGATTTGGATTTGCGTTCGGCACGGTGGGCAAAGGAGTGGAAACCATCTCCACCGCGATTGGCGCGGAGGCGACGACCGCCGGCGCGAGGTTTTGCGCCTGCGGCACCGCTGCTGGTGCCATGCTCTGCATTTGCGAGACTACAGGGGCAACTGGGGCAATTGGCGCCGGCGGCGAGGCTGGCGCCGGCACCGCCGCCACCACCCCCGTTGGGCGCGCCGGCCCGTTCGCGGCCGCCATGGCGGCGCGGGCCAGCGCCTCATACGCCTTTGCGCGCGCCTGGGCCGCGGCTGCCTGCGCCAGCGCGGCCTGCGTCAGCGCGACCTGGGCGCGCGCGTCGGCCGCATCCGCCTCCGCCAGCAGCATCAGCTCCGCCGAATCCTCCTTCGTGAGCACGCCGCGCTCGACCAAGCGCTTGACCAAGATTGCCATGGCGCTCTGCGAAGGCGCCGCCGCCGAGCCCAGGTCGGCCGGCGTCGCCGCCGGGGGCTGGTCGGCGGCCTGCGTCGAGATAGCGCAAAAGGATGCAGCCAATAGAAAAAGGAACACGGCGGCTGCCAAACGGTGCGTTGTCGCCGCTAGAAATCCGAGCAGTCGGCAAAGAGCGTGTTTCTGGTGAAGCATGGGTTGCACGGGAATGGTTGGGTATGAAATCAGTCTAAAAAAACGCAGAAATACATTGGCACCGCAGATCTCGCGGATGGCACGGATCCCGATCCATCTTACAGAAGGTCGCAAATGGAGCAGAGACGGCAAAATCGTAAAATCGGGAAATCGCCCGAAAATTCGAAGGTCGCCCGACAAGCGACAAAACCTGATTTCCTGAGTTCCACCTTCCTCTGCTGCCTCCGTCATCTCCTGCAAAATAGCCTGGTTTGGTCATCCGATTCATTCGTGTGATTCGTGTGTTTCGTGGTTAGCCAGATCTGCGTTTTTCGCTTTCTCGCTTCACGCCTTTCCGCTTTTCCGCTTTTCCATCAGTTTGGCCGGCGCGCCGTGAGGTGCAGCTCGATCGGCATTTGCATTCCGTCGGGCGTATCCGGAAGCTGACGGCCGATCAGCACCGCGGTCTTGATGGTCTGGTCGATCGCCGGATCGCCGGTGGACTCCACCAGTTTGGTGCGGGTAATTCGGCCGGTGATATCCGCCCAGATCCGCACCTTGATGTTGAAGCTCGCGCTGCGCGTCAGCGGGTTCTGGTGGAGAGCATCGCTCAACGCTTCTTTGACCTGACTGAAATAAGACCCGAAGTGGTTGCCGGTGCCCTGCCCTCCCCCGCCACCCTGCCCGCTGAAAATACCTGTGTCCCTGTGCCCGAGCCCGAACGCGTCGGCCGGCCCGTTCCCCACGATGCCCGTCCCGAGCGAGGCCGCCGGTTCTTCCGGTGCCTGCTCTTCCGGCGTGATCTCCTGGTCGTTCACCATCGTTTGTTCCGTCACCTGCTGTTTCTGCACCATCTGGGGTGGAGGCGGAGGCGGAGGAGTCGGAGCAGTCAACGGCCGGATCATGACCAGTTCGGCGGACTTCCGCGGACGCGGTCCTTTGCGCGTTGAAAGAACCTGGCTGAACAGCACCACAACGACCGCCCCGACCCCGCACAAACCGATCGCAAAGCCGAACCGCCCCCAGAAGTTCCGCTTCTCGCCGTAATCGAATTGCTCGCGCGGGCTCATCGGAAGAAAAGCGGCAAATCGTGAAATCGTGAAACCGTGAAACCCGGAGGCGGGGAAACCGGAAACTCGTATCTCACCAACAAGACACGAAGGCACAAAGGCGTCGCCATCACGGCCCTCTTGAACCACGAATGGACACCAATAGGCACGAATGGGCGGTCGCCCGCTCCCCAAACGCGTTCCAGTGTGGATTGATGATCAGCGTTCATTTGTCAGCTTTTTGTTTTTCGTAGTTAATTCAGTTTGGCACAGATTCGCTGCAGTGACGGGAAGCTGGATCCTAACTGCTGACTCCTCCCGCTCCTTCGTGTCTCTGTGTCTTCGTGGTTAAAAAGATCTGCCGCCTTCGTTTCCCAGTTTCCCGGTTTCGACGTTTCCCAGTTTCACGGTTTCTCGGTTTCTCGGTTTTCATTTTCCCGCCGCTTTCGTCGCCAGGCCGACCTGCGTGATCCCGAGGCGTCCCACAATATCGATCACATCCATCACCGCCTGGTATTGCGTCTGGCTGTCACCGCGGACGACCACGGGAAGATCCGGAGTCTGGGCCTTCAGCTGGCCGAGGCGTTGCTCCAGTTCGGCCAGGGTGACCGGCACGGTGTCGAGGAAGACCTTGCCTTCGTTGTTGATGGTGATCGCCTTGGTCCGCGGCTTCGAGAGCGGAGCCGGGGTGGTGCTCGCCTTGGGCAGATTCACCCTCGTTCCGGCCACGGTGGCGGTGGCCATGAGGATGAAAATGACGAGCAACACGTACGCCAGATCGAGCATCGGCGTGATGTTGATGTCGTCGTAGGGTTTGTCTTCGGCTTGAACTTGCATGGGGGCCGGTTCTTTCAGTTGTGAACCACGAATACCCACGAATCCCCACGAGCGTTTGGCCGCAGAGATCGCCAAGAGCGCATGGAACGCCCTTCTGCCCCCTGCGATCTCTGCGCCCTTTTGCGGCAATGCCTTCCAAGCTCGTTGTCGCCATGGCGCAAAGTGAAACCGCAGAAATCACGGATGGCACGGATCCCGATCCGACCGCATCTGCGTGATCCGTGTAATCTGAGGTTAAATCGAACTGTAGATCTTGGCTTCATAGAACCGCATCTTTCGGGCTTTTATACGTTCGTGGTGAATCAAACTTCTCTTTCGCTGTTTCCGGATTTCACGGTTTGACTGTGTTCCCGCTTTCCCGATTTCAGTTTTTTCGCTTTTCAGTTTCCTCCTCGCCGAATTCCAGCGGCATGGTGTCGGCCTCGGCCGGCGGCTCGGAGTAAAATTCGGCCAGCTTCGTTACGAACTCATCGATGAACACATGGATGTCGCTCGTCACGGCCTTGATCTTCGTGAGCAGATAGTTGTAGCCAAAGAGCGAAGGGATCGCGACGAAGAGGCCGGCCACGGTGGCCGCGAGCGCGGCCGCGATGCCGGGGGCAATGGCGTTGACGTTGACGTCGCCGGCTTGCGCGACCGCCGCAAAGGTGATCATGACGCCGATCACGGTGCCGAGCAGCCCGAGGAAAGGTCCGCCGGAGATCGCGATCGTGAGAAGCACCATCTGGCTATTCAGCTTCTGGGTCTCGCGCACCAGCCCGCCATCGAGGGCCGCCCGGATCGCCTCAATCGACCGGGCCGATAGGATCTTGGCTCCGCGGCTCTGGTCGGCCGACAAGCGGAGCTGAATCTCCTCCACGCCGATGTGATAGATCTGGTACAGTGGAGAATTGCGCGGATTCCGGCGCCCGCCCGCCGCGAACGCCCCGCCCATGGTCCTGGCCTGGCTGGCGTCGCCGTTGTCCAAAACCGACAGGTCGTTGGACAGAGACTTCCACTGCTCGAGAAACTCGGCGTTGCCCCTGGTGGTGCGGTTCACATAGGCCGCCTTGCGGACCATGACGGTACAGCTGATGACAAACATGACGGCCAGGATGCAGATGACCGCCCAGCCGTCGGGCGTCAGCGAGCCGATGATCACCCCGAAATAGCCGTTCTTCAGTCCGCTCAGCCAGTTCGTCTCCTGTTCGTCTTCCCCAAACGAAATGAATTTTCCGGCGCTGTCGGCGCCCTGGCTGAAGGCCGCCAGTTTGATCACGCTCGCCGGGCGCGCGACGCGCGAGATCTCCAGCTCGTCAATTTCGCCCGCGTACCCCACGCCGCCGGCGCCGACACCGCCGATCAGCGCGGAGGTGCTCGCGGCCGGCAGCGACGCGTTCAGCGTGGCGTACATGGCGCCGTCCACGTAGAGCGTGACCGTTTGCGGCGACGCGACCATCGCCAAATGCCGCCAACTGCCGGCGGTGAGCGGCGCACCCACCGGACTGCGCTGGGCAATGTTGCCGCTCGTGATTTCGACAAACGGCACGCCACCATCCACTCCAATGACCAGCGATCCAAAGGTGTCCCGGTGGGTGTAGATCACGGCCTTCGCCTGCGGCGCGGAATACTTGATCCAAGCCGACCACGTGAGCGGCCCCCGGCCAGGCATGGTCAACGAGGGCGAGGCGGGAATCGCCACCGTGTTCTTTCCATCCAAACGCAGCCCGGTTCCAATCATGGCGCCGTCGCTCGGGGTGCCGGCGTTCAACGCGTTGTTGCCATTGCCCGACGAATCGGCGGCCGGCTGGCCATGTTCGGCAAAGTGATAGACGAGCACGGTGTCCGCGTCGTAGGTGCCCTTGGGATCGTCCACCTTCGCCGTCTTCGAGGCGGTGTTGGCATAGTAAAGCCACAGCGTGGTCTTCAGGCCCGGCTTCAAATCCGGGATCTTCACCCAGACGATCGCCTCGTTAAGCAGCGGGTCGAATTTCTCGAGGTGAAAGGTCAGCGGAGTCTTGTCATCGGCGGCGATGAAGCGCAGGTCGCTCCCGTCCGCCTGCGCGCTGGCGAAGCGGAAGTTGCCGTCGGAGAGCCGCACCAACACCGGCACCGAACCGGTTGAATCGGTGATCGCCAGGCCCACGGCCGACGGGTCGAGCGTGATCTGCTTTCGCAGGGTCCAGTCGCTGTTCCACCATGCCTGGGCGGAGGCGGAAAACGCGATGGCCAGCAATCCCACCCAGCAACGCCCGGCCCAGGAGCCTTCTTTGGCCGCAAAAAAACGCAGATATCGCAGAGCCCGGAAGCGGTTTCTTTGCGCCCTTTGCGTTCTCTGCGGCGCATTGTTCGTGTGTATTTGTGTGCATTCGTAGGGGAAAGGGTGATCCGGTTTCCGTTCAGTAATCCAATCCGGCCTTGAAGGTGACGCGCGCATCGTTCGCCTTCGTCTGCCCCTCCTTGAGCTGGGGCAGCACCACATCGATCGAACCGCTGAAGTGGTCCAACAGCTGCAGCCGGCTGCCGATTCCGAAGCTGGCAAAGTCAAAGTGGTTCTTCTGGTCCGGCAGCGAATCGATCACCGTCAGCCAGCCGGCGTCGGCGAACGCGTAGA
>CAVRNM010000006.1:0-16672 GCA_963722225.1 uncultured Verrucomicrobiae bacterium | reverse complement strand
TGCGATGTTGACCTTGGCCGTCGCCCATCCGGGCCGGTCCGCCCCTGCAGCGACCGATTCTGCCGTCCCAGCCAAGGTTCGCGAGCCGGCGGTTGCCGGAATCTTCTATCCCAAGGATCCGGGGGCCCTGTCCAGGATGGTCGACTCCTTTCTCTCCGACGCCCGGGCGCAGCCGGTCGGGGAGATAAGGGCCCTCATTTGCCCCCACGCCGGCTACCCCTATTCCGGGCCGGTGGCCGCCTATGCCTACCGGCTCCTCGAGGGGCGCCACTACGGCACCGTGATCGTGATGGGGCCGGGCCATTATGCCGACCTGAGGGGCGCCTCGGTGGCGGACGCGGCGTTCTACCGGACTCCGCTCGGGGACGTGCCCGTTTCCGGAAAGGCCCGGCGCCTTGCGGAGATTGCCCCGTTCTCCCTCGAGCCGAAGGGAAACGTCCAGCGCGCCCAGGCGCGGTGCCGGTCGATCCGGCCGCGAAGCGCGAAGGTCAGCGTGGTCAGGATCAACGGGACGATGACCAAGGCCAGCAGGACATGGGAGGCCAGCATCGCGAAATAAACATTGCGAATGGCGCCGGTTCCGCCAAACGGCGTGCGGGCGCCGGTCTGAAGGTGATACGTCAGGTAGCAGGCCAGGAACGCCACTGAAACCGCCAGGGCCGCCAGCATGGCCGCGCGGTGCGCCGCGACACGCTTCTGCTTGATTAAAACGAATCCCGCCGTGAGCAAGGCCGCGGCGATGCCGTTGAGCGTGGCATTAACGGCGGGCAGGTCGTGGAAGGTCATGGCGGGTCAATCGCGTCGTCCTGCGGTGTCGCGTGGCAGTTGCAAAGCTCGGTTAGGAATATCCACGGGCGCCGGGGTTCGCGGAACGGCGAGTGAAATCCGCCCCGTTGGCACTGTTTCATCCTACATCAACCAGCAGCGGTCGACCACCAGGGCGCCGAGCAGCAGCGGCAGGTAAAGAACCGAGGCGAAGAAAAGGCGGCGCGCGCCCTGCTCGCGTCCGGCCGGCCGCAGAAAAACCAGGGCTTTCCACAGAAACCAGACGCCGAGAACGGTGGCGGCCAGGCCGTACGCCGCGCCGCAGAAGCCGAGCCATGCCGGCAGTAGCGTCACCGCGACCAGCATCGCTGCGCACGCGAGCGACCATGCCGCCACTTTTCCGCCGGAGGCGTCGCGCACGGAGAGCATCGGGAAACCCACCGCGGCATAATCCCGCCGGTACATCCAGGCAATCGCCATGAAATGGGGCATCTGCCAGAAGAACAGCAGGCCGAAAAGAATCCATCCGAGTGCGGAAACCCGACCCGCGGCGGCCGTCCACCCAATGAGCGGTGGCAGCGCGCCCGCCACGGCCCCAATCTCGGTTGACCAGCGGGACCAGCGCTTGGCCGGAGTGTAGAGCGCGAGATAACACACCATCGTGGCGAGGGCGAAGGCCGCGGAAATGCCGTTGATTTCCGCAAAGAGGATGGCGAGCCCGCCGAGACTCAGACCCCATCCGAGCACGAAGGCCGAACCGGTGGTGATGCGTCCCGACGGGATGGGGCGATCCCGGGTACGGTTCATCCGCGCGTCCGTGTCGGCCTCCAGCCATTGGTTGAGCGCGGCCACGCCACCCGCCGAGAGCGCGGTGCCGAGGAGGAGCGGCAGCAACGTCCACCCGGAGCGTCCGGGCAGCGCCGCCAGGTAGCCGACCATTGCGGTGAGCACGGATAGAAAGCTGAGACGCGGCTTGGTGAGTTCCAAATAGTCGGAGAACGCAGCCGGCACCGCCGCCTCCGACAGCAGCCCGGCCGCGTTGGCGGTGGCACACGGTGTATTCAGGTCAGGGTTCATGCGTGGAGGGGAACGCGGGCGGCGGCGGGGCCGGGTTGAACCTGCGGGATTTGCCCGCCACCCTCCTCGATGTTTTCCAGCCGGTTCCGGTGGATAAACCAGGTGAGCAGGAAGGCGACGGCCAGCGTCAACGCGCCCACCACGACGTGCGCCGTCGTGAAGTATGGATTGCGCGCGGTCCAGATGATGCTTGCGCCCAGGGCGATTTGGACGGCCAGAAGGAACCCCAGGAGTGCGGCCAGGCACTTGCGGCCGGATAGTGCGGCGGGCTCCCGCCAGATTGCCGCGACGAAGAATCCTAGAACCACGGCCAAGACCACGGCCATCGCCCGGTGCGCGAAATTGATGCCCACACCGAAATCCCAGCGCACCGGCAGGAGCCCGCCCTCGGGCGTCAGCGGAAATGTCGGAATCGCCAGACCGGCAAAACGGTGGCGCATGACCGCCGCGATCCCCAGCTGGGCCAGCAACAGTCCACAGCAAAGGACCCCGAGCCAGCGGAGACCGCGGCTGGCCGGAGAAGAGCCGATCGGGGCGGCTTCAACCCACGGTCGGGAAAGCGCCGCCGCGATGGCCAGCAATACGCAAATAAAACTCTGCGCCAGGCAGGCGTGGAGCATCGCAAAGATCTGGCCGAGGTTGGTAGCGGCCGCCGGAACCACCACCGGATTGAGCAAGACGCGCAATCCTCCAACCACTGCCTGCAACACCACCAGCGCCAGGGCGGACCATCCGAGCCATCGCAGCCAGCGGCGCTCCTCGCAGTGCCACAAGGCGGCGGCCAAACAGAGGGTGATCACGCTCATGAGCCCCGCGCTCAGACGGTGGGAATGCTCGGCGAACATCGCGATGTTCTGCAGCCAGCCGGCGGGATTGAGGGAGCCGTTGGACAGCGGCCAGTCCTGAAAAACCATGCCGGCCCCGATGCTGGTCGTGAACGCGCCCAGCATGACCAGCACAAACACCCAGCCGGTGCCGACCGCCGCAAACCACGCCAGAACTGGGCGATAAGGGGACAGGCTCTGGACACGGATCTGTTCGGTCATGCCCCAATAAGGCGGAGACTGGAGATGGCGCAACCAACTTGCCGTATTTTTTGACTATTTCCCTTCACCGATAATGGATGTGACATCATGAAGACGCGATTCCGGCCCTCCCATCGTTGCTTGAGACTGGCCACGGCCGGGATTCTCGCGCTCCTGGTCGTCGACGCCGCTTGCTCGCGATCGGATAGGGCGTCGGCGGCGGACGCGGCGCCCGGGAGTCCGGCGGAAATTCGCTATCCGCTGCATGGCGAGATCATCGCGGTCAACCGGGAGCGGAAGACGCTCACGATCTCCCACGAGGCGATTCCCGGACTGATGCCGGCGATGACGATGGAGTTCAGCGTGAGTGACGGCGACCTGGCGATTGCCAAGCCGGAGGAACGCATCCGCGGCGAACTGGTGCGCAACGGCGATGATTTCCACCTGGAGAAGATCTGGCCCGACGACCGGGTATCCGTGACGAGTGTGGCGGCGGCGACGAACGCATTGCGCCAGGACACGGCGATGCGCGGCGCCGCAGCCTATCGCGAGGTCGGGGAGAAGATCCCGGACTTTGCGCTGTACGACCAGGAAGGGCGCGTCGTGTCCGCCGGCCGCTTCCAGGGTCGGCAGATCATGCTCAATTTCATCTACACGCGGTGCCCGGTGGCCACGATGTGCCCGGCAGCCACGCTGCGCATGATGGCGGTTCAGAAAGAGGCGCGCGCCGCCGGCGTGAAGAACCTCGAGTTGATCTCGATCACGTTGGATCCGGCCAACGATACGCCGGGCGTGCTGCGGGAATACGCGGTTGGGCGGGGGATTGACACGAGCAATTTCTCCTTCCTCACCGGCCCGGAGTCCGCAATCCGCGATCTCCTGAGGCAGTTTGGCGTCATTGCGGATTTTCAGGACGGCCTGCTCAGGCATACGCTCGCCACGCTGCTGATCGATGAGCAGGGCCGCATCACGCACCGCGCCGACGGCAGCGAGTGGCTGGTCGACGAGTTTGTGGAGAAGATGCACCGGGGATGAAGGCTTCCTGGTCCCTGCCGGCGCGGCAGAAACGGCAGATCGCCTTGATCACCGCTGGCGCGGTCGCGCTGTTCATCGCCGTCCGCCGTCTGCCCACCGGCACGAACCTGGCGCACGTCGATTTTCAGGTGCCGGGGGGCGGCAGCCTCCAGTTTTGCGACCCGGCCAACCCGGCCTTCATTCCCGTGGTGGCGGTGAAATCTCCGGTGACCATGACGCTCGAGACAGACGTCCCCCCCGCGCCGGGGCGGCCGCTGCGCGTCACGCTGGTGCTGCGAACCGCGTCCGGCAAGCCGATCCGGCCGCAGGACCTGTTGGTAACACACGCCAAGCTCCTTCACCTGATGATAGTCGATCCGAGCTTGCGCGATTATCAGCATGTCCATCCGGTTCCAGGCCGCGCGCCGGGCGAGTGGACCGTGGAGTTCGCGCCCCGGCGGGCCGGGCGCTACCGGGTCTTCGCCGACTTCACTCCTGCCGCCACGGCGCGCGGCCTGTACGCCTCGGCTGAGCTGGAGGTGCCAGGGCAGCCGGATCTGCCGCCCGCCGAGAACAACTGGGTCGGCGAAGTCGATGGTTGGAGGTTCACCCTTACGCCGGATGCCCCGTTGCGCGTTCGTGCCGTGGTCAATCTCGCCCTGACGGTCGAGTCGGTGGGCGAGCGCCGACCGGTGCGGCTGGAGCCGGTGATGGGGGCCTATGCCCACCTCGTCGCGATCGACGCGGCGCGAAGCGGTTTTGCGCATCTCCACCCGCAGCAGGTCGATTTGAGCCGGCCGCTGGAGCTTCTCCGGCCGCAGCTGACCTTCCAGATGCAGTTTCCTTCGGCGGGACGCTATGTGATCTGGAGCCAGCTCAAGATCGGCGGCCAGGAACGCTTTGCGCCGTTCTGGTTCGAGGTGGAACCATAGGATTGGTTGCGGCTAATGCGGCACGAGGAACCTCGGGAGCAAACCGCTCTCCCTTACGCCAACGGTAAGGTCGCAACAAGCGGCAATCTAATGCTGAAGGTGGTGCCGTCCGCGCCAGTGGAATCGAGCCCCAAGGTGGCTCCAATCTGGCGAGCGAGCAACCGGCTGATGGCGAGGCCCAGGCCGGAACCGCCCGCGCGATTGGTGCGGCCAGGCTCGAACAGGTGAGCGCGAATCTCCTCGGCGATGCCGTGGCCTTCGTCGGAGACGATGACTGAAACGTTATCGTCGCTGCTGCGCAAGGCGACCGTGACACGGCGGCCGGCGTCGGTGGCTTCGACCGCGTTCTGCACGAGATTGCTGGTGATGAGGCAGAGCAGCCCACCGCGGTGGCTGTCGAGTGGGCAACCGAAACTGCCTGTAACGCTGAACGCGATTCCCTTTTTCGCAGCAGCCGTGGCGCAGCGGTCATGGATGAGGGCGGCAAACTCAGGGCCGGTGAGCTCGAAGGCGTCGTTTGATGCCGTATCGCCCAGGAGTGCCACCGCTTCATGAATCAACGCCTGCATCCGATCCGTATATCCGGCGGCGGTTTCCCAGTCCGACGTTTCCGCTGCCGCCGGGTCGCGTCCGGCCACGACTGCCCGCAACCCGGCCACAGAACCTTGCAGGCCGTGAATCAGGTGCGAGGCAATCTGGCCAAGGGCGGAGGCTTTGGCGGCGAGGGCAAGTTCGAAGTTGGCTTTCACAAGCCGGTCGTGTGCCCGGCGCACGCGAAAAAACGCAACTGTCACGACCGCGACGATCAAGGCGGCGCCAATGCCCAGCGTGGCGGCCGTCTGACGGTTGATGCGCCGGTCGATGGCCGCAAGCTCGACCGCTAGCGGGCGGCCATCGATGTAATATTGGGCGAAGCCTAGAATTCTGTCGGCGTCGCGTCCATGCAAAGGAAGCAGCACCTCCAGCACCGGGGTGGAGCGTGGCGTAGGGACGGGGCCGATGCCGGCGAAATAGCGATCGAGCGGGAAGTCCGGGTGGAAGCGGCTGATCGGCTCCGCTTTGAGCAAGCGAAGATAATCATCCAACGGCAATTCGGCGAAGAGCAACGAATGCGGCGCAAATTGCAGGGTGTGTCCCTGGGCATCGAAAACTGCCACCGCCAGCATATCCTCCTGCTGGGCGCTCTCCAGCACCGCCGCCAGCAGTTTAGCGGGGTCGGCGGGCGCGGTCTCATGCTGGGCTAGTTGCCGCAGGGCCACGGGTCGCAGGATCGCCGCATTCCGGTTGATGACGGTCTGGCGGATCTGCTCGCGCAGCGTGGCGCGGAAGCTCACGACCATCGCGGCATAGATACCCATGAGCAGCGCACCCGCGAGCAGCACCGGGGGCACGGGTCGCTTGAAGCCCGCGTTCATGCGGCGGAGGCGGGAATTCCGCCGGAAAGTCGCACGTCGGGAACGGTCATTGGAGGTCGGCCTGCACTTGCTCGAGCCGCCGGATGTCGACCGCAAATTCGCGCCGCAAGACATCGAGCTGCTCGCCGGCGGCCGGAGCCGAATCCGTGGCGCCAAGTTGCGCAAGGTCACTGCGAATGCTCTCCCGCATCCGTCCGAGCTCCGCGATGCTCCCGGCGTTTTCCGCGTTGAAGCGATCGATGGCGTGCAGGGTGTCCGGACCAGGCAGCCGGTCCCGGATCCTCTCCGTCAAGGCAGTTTGGAGCGCAGCCTTGTCCCGTTGATAGGCGGCGATGCGCCGGCTTAGCGCCGGAGGCAGGGCGATCTGATTTCCCAAAACAACCGAACCCTGCTCACCCGCGAAAAAGTCGCGCACGTGTTTTGCCAGGCTTTGGGACAAGCCCGCATCGCTTTGGTCCTCTGGACGACCAGGCGGATTCTCCCCGGCTGTAGCGCCGACCCGCGCCGGCCTCGGCGTCGGGATGATGTGGCGGCTGTCAAAACTGCGCGCAAGAAACGGCCCGCCGCCCGTGGCCAGCGCCGGCAAAACCTCCGTAATTGCTCCCCGGCTGACCGGTGCACTGAGCTGGACGCGCCACAGGAGCGTGGGCTTCTGCCGGGCGAGGTCGGCAAAGTCGTAGGCTGAAACAACGACGAAGTAACGCGCATCCGGAGCCAGCCGAGCTTGCTTTCGCGGAACGGGCGGCGGCGATCGGTCGTCCGCCGCGCCTCCTTCAATCGAGAACTCCTCCGATACGCTCACTGGTCTTCCCATGGCAACGCCATCCAACCGCCCTTCCCAAACCAGCCGGGATGGCACACCCGGGCGAATGCAGCCCCAATGCGAGATCAGGACCAGCGACGGCGCGATTTGGGCGGTGGCAGCCTCATAGCCTTCGGAGCGGAGAGCATTGTGCAGCGGTTGCTCGATCGCCGCGGCCGCCAGGCGAGGCGCGCTTCCGGCCGGGAGACCGGCGTCAACCGCGCCGGCATCGAAGGCGAGGTAATACGCGGGATGTTCCGGCGTCGGCCGGGCGAGTTTCACGCCTTGCGCCGTTTGCTCGGCGACGACGATCAAATCGACGCTCGAACCCGCATAGGATGCGCCAGGCAGGAGAAACAGGACGGCGGCGAGCGCGAGGGAAGTTCTCATGCTAATTGTGCTTCACCGATTTCACGTCCATCTCGATCACCTTCAGCGGGCCGAAATCCACCCTGCCTTCGTTGTGTTTGTCGACGTTGATCCAGACCGGATGTGTCGTCTCCCGGCCAATCAACGGAGCGGCGACGGTCAGCATGGTGGGCAATATCTCCGGCAGATAGAATCCGCGCGTGGAATTGCTGATGTTGGTCTTCCAGAGCGGTTTTGCGACTCCCTTCTGCGCCACCGCAAAATCGAATGCGCTGATGGTCATGACATAGATGCCCTGTGGGACCAGGGCGCCGAGGTTCTCGATCTCCGGTTGAAACATGTTGGGAGGGCCTGGGACCATCGACGCCTTGTAGGCCCCAAGAAATTTGAGCATTTCCGGCACGTAAGTCTTCAGCGCATAGGGATTGGGGTTTCGATAAAGTGTGCCCCAAGAGCAAAGGATCATGATGCTCGGAGTCTGTCCGGCTGGCGCCATCTTGTAGCCTTGGCCTTCCAAAATCCTCGTGGCCATTCTCAAAACGCCCTTCGCGTCTGGAATCTGCTGGGCCGGCATCGAGTATCCGAGATCCCGGTACCCGGCGGATACGGCGAGGTAGTAGACAGGTCTGCCGGGGGCCGGGACCGGGGCGTTGTGGTCGAACACGTCGGTATTCGCGACCACCTCCGGGCTTTCGTGGAAGAAAGCGGACAACCCGTCCCCGCCAGCCATGGGGTCCGTCGCGGCAAGGAAGATCCAAATTAGGCGGTGGAATCGTTTCATTTCTTCTCCGGCTCGTACTCCAGCACCTTCGGTTCGCCCAGAGTGACGTGGCCTTCGGGAAGCGGCCTGCGCACCAGACCGTGGCTGTCCTGGCCGAAATATCGTGAGGCTTCCTGGGCCATCGTTGGCAGCGCCAACTTGAAATCGTTGCGGTGCTCCTGGATGCTGAAGCGCGTTTCCCAGAGCAGCTTATGTTTCTTCTGCTTCCATTGCAGCTGAAAGTCGTAGGCCATCAACACCACAAAATAACGGTTCTCCTCGATATCGTTGATCACCTCGTCCCTCCGATACTGGAACACCGTGTGATCGAACCTTCCGGTTTCCTCCATCTTGGAGTCGTAGCCCAACATCCAGGCATTCCGCCAATCGGCCTGGTTGCGCAGTCGGTACTCTGACTGTAGTGCTTCCTCTGCAAAATCGACCTGATCCTTCGCCGCGATGATCAATTCCCGATTCCCCGAGGCCATCGCAATCTGGAGGTTGGTTTCTGCGGCCCGCAGATTGCCGAACAAGGCCGAACCGGAAATCGGGGGCGGCACGGTCGTCGATCCCCAGTAGAGCATGACCAACAGCTTCGTCTTTCCCGGATCCTTGGACGGCGCGTAATTCTGGTTCGCCAGCGGACCTGCGATGGTTCGAGCGACGTCGATGAACTTCAGTTTGTCGATCGAGTCGTCGTGCATGCCGCTCCAGAAACCGCCCTTGCCAAAGGCGTAGGTCTCCGGCGCGTAGGAACCGTCGGAGAGCTTCAGCCGAACATAGTCGCCGCTGGTCTTTGAGGCAACAGCCGTGATCATGGCCTCTTCGCCGGCGCGGGCGAGAGATTGGATGACCATGGTCACAACGCCGGAAAGAAGTAGGCTGACGGTTCTCTGCCGCCAGTGCGCCATGGTAATCGTTGGGAGTCGGGTTTTCATTTGAGAAATCGTGGCAGTCGGCAAAAGGGGTATTTGAACAGCCTCGTTTTCTTGCTTCCGCGGTTCATTTCTTCTCCGGCTCATACTCCAACACCTTCGGTTCGCCGAGAGTGATGCGGGCTTCGGGCAGACGTTCTCGAATCAGGCCCTTGCTGTCCTGCCCGAAATAACGAGAAGCATGCTGCGCCATTGCGGCCAGCGCTTCACTGAAATCATTGCGGTGCTCCCGAATGCTGAAACGCGTCTCCCACAGCATTTTCCTCTGTTTGCTTTTCCAGAGCGACTGAAAGTCGTAGGCCAGCAGGACAACGTAATACCGACTCTCTTCCACCTCATCGACGACATCCTGCCGGAAGAACGTGTTGAAGTACGTGTGCTTGTAGTCATTCAGTCTGATCATTTCGGGCAGGTAGCCGAGCACCTTGGCATTCTCGAGGTCTTGCTGATCGCGCATTCGATTGGCGATCTGGATTAACATCAGGCCTTGCGGTATCGATTCCACCATCATGCTCTGCGCAGACTGGTATAAGGAGGAAGACAGCCCTCTATCCGTGCCGCTGGTCGTTCCCCAGTACACCATGATCAAAAGGTCGGTCTGATGCGGATCTTTGCCTGGCACATAGCTCTTTTCGGCAAGTGCGGGGGCAATCCGGTGCGCCACGTCGACGAAGTGCAGATTGTCGATCGTGAAGTCTTTCTTCTCCCCACCCTGGTCGCCACCTTCTCCAAAGGCATAGGTTTCGGGCTTGAAGGCGCCACCGGGCAGGACGGTGCGAGTATAGGCAGGACTCACGGCTGAATACACGGCAACAACTCCGCCGTCGTCACCGAACGGGTACGCCGCCGGGGTGAGAAGGAGCCCGCAGATTGTCAGCACAGAGCAGGCAGACACCAGCCAAAGCCGCGAGACGGGCGCGCGACATCCTGGGGACTTTGCCAGCTTGGCCGGAAAATGCACTGAGCGGCCGGTGAAAGAGAAGCTGATATCGGGGAAGTTGGCTTTCATATTAGAGTAGCGTCACGAGGTGAAGATTCGATTCCAGGCACAAGTCTTGTGCGATTAGCATGCCAGGCATTTGATTTCTCGGCTAATCCTCTATCCTATAATCCGTTAGGGCCGTCCGAGACTTGGCCGGGTTCTCCAGCCCCCGCGATCTTGGGTGCATGCACCCAATCTTTTCCCGTTTGCAAAACTAGAATTGGGGCACCAACCCCACAGCGCCCAGTCGGGAACTTGTCAGAAGGTCGCTTGCGTCCGATGATCGCCCACAAGCGGCCTTCCTACACCGGCACACCAATCAGTTCGCGAAGGCCCGACGAGAATTGCCAGCAATTGCATCGATCCGCCCTACGGACCGGGTTTTCTTCGCGACAATCGGTATCGGACAAAGTCGCGCGTGACGCCTAGCTGACGCGCAGCGGCGGAAACATTGTTGTCCGAATTCCGCAAGGCCTCGGCAATCAGTTCATTCACTGTGGCGTCGAGCGAGAATCCACTCCTGGGCATCTGCCACGCGGGATTTCGCCAACCGCCGGCCGGTGGAACAACCGGGCCGCCGAAGTTCGCAAAGTCCAGCGGCCCTCCGGTGCCGAAGATCACCGCGCGTTCGATTTCGTGCGCCAGCTCGCGAACGTTGCCGCGCCACGGCTGGGCCAGCAACCGCGCTTCCCCTTCCGTGGCGATGACGAGCCCTTTGAGTCGGTGACGCGCGGCGATCTTCGTCAACAGGTGGCGGGCGAGCGGCACGATGTCAGATCCGCGTTCGCGCAGCGGAGGGAGCGTAATCCGTAGGAGGTCCAGGCGCTGGAAGAGGTCTTCGCGAAACGCGCCCGCCCGCACGAGTTCGCCGAGCGGCCGGTTGCTGGCGGTAATGAGCCGGACGTCGACGGAGATCTCCCGCATACCCCCGAGCCGCCGGATCGTGCTGCCGTCCAGCGCCGTCAGCACCTTGGCCTGGGAGGCCGGAGTAAGCGCCCCAATTTCGTCGAGGAAGAGCGTGCCGCCATCGGCGGCCTCGAAGAGCCCGATGCGGGCCTGTTTGGCGTCCGTGAACGCGCCGCGCTCGTGTCCGAACAATTCGGACTCCGCCAGTGTCTCCGGCAGGGCGGCGCAGTTGACGGTGACAAACGCATTTGCGGCGCGCGGCCCCTCCCGGTGCAGCCAGCGCGCGAGCACGCTTTTCCCGGTGCCGGTCTCCCCTTCGATCAGCACGGCGGGCAACTGCCGCCCGACCCGACGCTCGGTCGTGAGGATGGCATCGAGTTGCGCGCGCACACTGGCGAGACTCTGGCCGAAAAAGAACTCCGTCGACAAGCCGGCGATCTGCGCCGACAGGTGTTCTTCGCGGCGGGCAATGCGGCGCAGACTCCGGCAGCGCTGAAAAGCCAGCGGCAGTTCGTCGGGTTCGAACGGCTTGCTCAGATAATCGCCCGCGCCGAGGCGGATCGCTTCCACCGCTTCCTTGACGCCGCCGAAAGCGGTCATCACGACAACTCCCGTATTCTCCGAAAAGGCGCCCTCCCGCAGCAGGTCGAGCACATTGCCATCGGGGAGATGGAGGTCCACGAGCGCGAACTCAAAGCGCATTTCGCGCAGCAGGCGGCGCGCGTCGTCGAGGCGTCCGGCCTCGGTCACTTCCGCTCCGCGGTGGCGCAGAATAATCGCGAGACGCTTGCGCAAAGGAGCGTCGTCTTCGAGCAGGAGAATCTCGCAGCCGGGGGAAAGCGCAGCGTCGTCGGACATTGCGAACGG
Organism: uncultured Verrucomicrobiae bacterium; assembly: GCA_963722225.1. Lineage (GTDB taxonomy): Bacteria > Verrucomicrobiota > Verrucomicrobiia > Opitutales > Opitutaceae > Fen-1467. The sequence continues at coordinate 4,823 of CAVRNM010000006.1, read as the reverse complement.
TAGTGCGTGCAGGAGTCGGGGAAATCTCAATCTCATTCCGACGGAGATGCCCCCAATCCCGGATTGCGGCGGGGGCAGGAATGCTGCTTAGCGTTTAGACGTGACTGTCGCTTCCGACATCGTCGAACCCGGATTGCAGGCCGACCAACGGCTGCTGGACCGCGCGTGGCTGCGGATCGGCGCGGGGCTGGCGGTCGCCGGGCAGGCGATGGTCTTCAGTCTGGCGGTCAATCTCTCGCCGCCTGACGGCCTGACCTACTGGATCCTGCATTCGGGCCTGATCCTGTCGGCTGTGGCGGTGCTGGTTTTTTTGGGCGGAGATCTGGTGCGCTCGGCCATGGACGCCCTGCGGCAGCGGCGGATCAACATCGACCTGCTGTTCCTGCTAACTCTGACCGGGGCGTTCGCGGGCTCGCTGGTGGCGACCTGCACCCGCACGGGTTCGGTGTATTACGAGGTCGTGGCCATCCTGATCGTCGTGCACACGACGGGAAAGATGCTGGGGGCGCGCAGCCGCGCGGCGGCGCTCCGAGCGGTGGAGCAAACGCGCGAGCGGTTTGAGTCCTGCTGGGTGCGTCGGGCGGAAGGCTCGCGGGTGCGCGAGACCGTGCGCGCGCTGGCGGCAGACGACCGGGTGGTCGTGGCGCCCGGCGAACCCATCAGCGTCGACGGAGAAATCACGGCGGGCCGGGGCTACGTGCAGGAAACGTCGATGACAGGCGAGTGGCGGCCGGTCTCGCGCGGACCGGGTGAACCCGTGCTGGCTGGGACGTTCTCGATCGATGGCAGTTTTGAGATCCGCCCTGCCGTGGGCCCGCGCCGGCTCGACGGGATTCTGGAGGTGGTCGCGAGCGCGCGGCTGGCGCCGAGCCGGCTGCAACATCAGGCCGACCGGCTGGTAGCATGGTTTCTTCCCGTCGTCGTGGTCGTCAGCACCGCGACGTATGTCGGCTGGACGTTTCATGGGACATGGGATCGGGCGTTGTTCAATGCCATGGCCGTGCTGCTCGTGGCATGCCCCTGCGCGGCCGGATTGGCCACGCCAGTGGCGGTCTGGGGCGGACTGGCGCGACTGGCCTCGTTCGGGCTCGTGGCGCGGACAGGGGATTTTCTCGATGGCCTCGCGCGATGCGATGTGGTTTGCCTCGACAAGACCGGGACGCTCTCGACGGCCGCGCTGACCGTGCATGCCTGGCGCTTTGAACCGGCCTTCCGCGATCGAGAGCACTGGCTCCAGGCGGCAGTGGCGGCGGCGGAAGAAGGACTGCGCCATCCGGTCGCTGCGGCCCTGCAAAGCCGATGTCATTTAACAGATGGCAAAGGTTTGGTGGTGCGGGAGCGGCGGATCGAGGCGGGATTAGGCGTGGTGGCCGGGGTGGAAGATGAGGCGGGGAGGCCAGTGGAGATCCGGGTCGGTGAGTGGGCGCTGGGCGGCATGGCAACGGATTCCCCGCGCGGGAGCGGGCGCCGGCCTGGGTCGGAACCGGCCCCGGGAGAAGTCGTCGGCAATCCGGCCGCTACTGCTGGCCCCGCGGCGAAAGAGGTGTTTGTCGTCGTGGCCGGAGCCCATGCCGCGACGATCGAACTGCAGGAGACCTGGCGCGAGGGGCTGGACGTGGCGCTGCAGGAGCTGGCCGCGCTCGGCCTCGAAACCGTGATCCTGACCGGCGATGCGGCGCCACCCGGTGGACGTCTCGCCGGGGTGACTGTGCGGGCGGGGATGACGCCGCTCGACAAGCACGATTACGTCCGGCAGCTGACGGCCGCGGGCCGCTGGGTGACGTTTGTGGGGGACGGGGTCAATGACGCGGCGGCGATGAGTGCGGTGCAGGCCTCGATCGCAATGCAGGCGGGCGCAGACCTGGCCCACGCGGCGGCCATGGCCGTTTTCGCGGGCGAGGATCTGCGGTTCCTGCCGGGCGCCATCAAGGTGGCGCGAGGGGCGCGGCGGAGCATTCAGACGAACCTCGGGTTTGCGGCCGCCTACAATGCAGCCGGCATGGGGCTTGCCGCAGCGGGCGTGCTGCATCCCGTGGTGGCCGCGTTGCTGATGGTGGGTTCGAGCGCCTTCGTGTCGGTGAACGCGTTGCGCCCCCGTTGAGCGGCGTTCGGCGGAACTCCACGCGGGCAAGCGTCACGCGGCAGGCCGGCCACCGCGCAGATTCCCGGCCGGCGGCCGGAACCGACGCCGCGGCCGGTCAACCCTTGCTCCACTCCAACATGCGCTGGATGGGAAGGAAGGCGCGCTCGCGGATCTCCTCGGGGATTTCGATCGCCGGGGCCAGGTTGCGCAGGGCGGAATGCAGCTTTTCCTGGGTGTTCATCTTCATGAACCGGCAGTCATTGCAGGCGCAGGTATCAGTCGGGCCGGCGATGAAGGTCTTGTCGGGCACCTCGCGGCGCAGCCGGTGGAGCATCCCGCTCTCCGTCACGACGATGATGCGCCGGGCCGGGTGTTCGCGGGCGAATTTCACCATGAGCTCGGTGCTGCACACCTCGTCTGCGAGATCCCGCACCGCCTCCACGCACTCCGGGTGCGCGACAATGGGAGCGTCGGGAAACTGCCGGCGCACTTTCTCCAGCGCCTGGACGGTGAACAGGACGTGCGCATAGCAGCTGCCCGGCCAGAGCTGGAGGCGGCGCCCGGTCTGCTTGGCCACCCATTGGCCGAGATTCTGGTCGGGCACGAAAAGGATTTCCCGCTCGGGCGGGACCCGCCGGACGATTTTCACCGCGTTACCGCTCGTGCAGATGACGTCACTCAGGGCTTTCACGGCCGCGGAGCAGTTGATGTAGGCGACCACGTAGACGCCGGGGTGGGTGGCCTTGAAGGCGGCCAGCTGCTCCGCCGGGCAGGAATCGGCGAGCGAACATCCGGCCTCCGGTTCGGGCAGCAACACCCGCCGGCCGGGATTCACGATCTTGGCCGTTTCCGCCATGAAATGGACGCCGCAGAACACGATGACGTCCGCCTTTGTCGCCGCGGCCTGGTAGGACAGGCCGAGCGAATCGCCCACGTAGTCGGCCACGCGCTGGATCGGCTCGATCTGGTAGTTGTGGGCAAGGATCACCGCGCGGTGGCGCCGTTTCAACTCGAGGATTTCCTCCTGAATCTCCGAAAGCGGTGCGGGCTCCCCCCGGCGGGGAGCTAGCACGAAGGGTTCATAGTCGAGGACCTCAGGCATGCTGGAAAGGTCGCGCAAACCGGCTGGGGCGCAAAATAAAAAACGACGGGAGCGCCGAAGGCCGTGAACCCGCCCGCCGCGGCTGGCGACACCGGCAGACGTGGGGGCGAAGACAAGACCGCGCCCCCACGAGATTTGCAAACCGGCGACACTCAGCTCTGCGGCTGGAGTTTCGCGAGCAGTTTCTGAAAGGACGGATGCTCCCTCAGCCCCGCCAGGTCGGGATCATGCTGCATCCATTCCTCGTCGTCGTAGCCGAGCTCGATGGCGCGTTCCAGCGCCTGCAAAGCCTGCGCCTTCCGCCGGATCAGGGCGAGACTGCACGCCAGATTATAGTGCGCCGTGGCGTTGTCGGGCTGGAGGCGGACCAGCTTGCGGTCCATCTTCAGGCCTTCGGCGATCCGACCCTGCTTGGTGTAAAGGCCGCCGAGGATTTCGACGACGTCCGGGAAACGGGGGTCGCGCTTGTGGACGGCCTCGAAGAAGCGGGTCTCAAACTCGATGTCGTGGGAGGGCTTGGCCATGGCGCAGGGTCAGTGGTTGTGATGGGGACAATGTCCGGTCATCTGGAACGCATTGCAATGCGCGCTGACCTGGAGCCTCTGGCTCACCGGGGTCAGACCGAGCTTGGACGAGACCGTGCTGCCGTACCATTCCATGAACGGGGCGTTGATCTCGAAGATCTTGTCGCAATCGAGGCAGATCACCTGGGCCTGCTGACTGCGGTTGTCCCGGCAGGGCGCGTAGTATTTGAGGTTCTTGCCGATGTCGATTTCGCGGAGGATCGCGCTTCCGGTCATGATCGGCAGGGTGCGGTAAACCGTGGCGCGGGAGACGGATTCGTCGAGCGCGCGGGCGAGGGCGAGCAGCTCCTCGGCCGTGAAATGATCGTCCTGGGCGAAGGCGGCATCAAAAATGGCGAGGCGCTGGTTGGTCACGCGGAGGCCTTTCTCGGCAAGAAAGGCCTTGAATTTTTCGCGGGACGCTTCGGTGCTCACAGCGGGAATTTCCTGTTGCGTGCAGGGGGTGTCAATGCAAAGCGGACTGCGGAGACAGGACACTCGATAGTGGATAGTGGATAGTGGAGAGCGGTGACCGGATACCGGAAAGGGGATATCGGAGAACGGAGAACGGAGACAGGAAAGCAGATCCTGAAGACCGGAGAGACCGGTGCAGTCGGCCTTTCGCCACACTCGGCCCGTTCCGCTTTCCAATATCAGAAATCCGGTTTCCGGTATCCGGTCTCCGCTTTCCGATATACGGCCGGCGCAACTCCCGCATTGCCAGCCGAGGCGTCGTTCCGGCACAAACAGGTCATGATTGTCGGGGTTCATCCGCTCGCGGGGTTTGACAAGCTGCTGCATTACCGCGTGCCCGAACCCCTGCGCGGCGCGGTGCGCGTCGGCTCGCTGGTGCGCGTGCCGGTCCTCCAACGGTACCGGCTGGGCATTGTCGGCGAGATTGGAGAGCCAGTCGGGTTTCCACTCGAGAAGCTGAAATCGATTGCGCAGCTGGTTCATCCGTATCCCGCCCTGCCGCCCGATCTGCTGCAGCTGGCCCGCTGGATCAGCACGTATTACGCGGCGGGACTCGACACGGTGATCGAAGCGATGCTGCCGGCGGCGGTGCGAGGCGGGG
>CAVRNM010000005.1:0-7664 GCA_963722225.1 uncultured Verrucomicrobiae bacterium | reverse complement strand
GACCTCGGCTTCGGTGTGTCGGGCGTGGTCACCCCGGCCCGCAGCATCAGGGCGAGTTTTTCCCAGTTCGATCCGGCCCAGATTCCGATGGCGGCGCCCGTGAACACGAACGGGTCGCCTACCTCCTCGATCCGGTTGGCGCGAGCCGGCGGTCGTTGGCGCTGCGCTCGGCGGACGCGTTGATCCGGACATGCCGGTGGGCGTTGCCGTACGAACACCACGCGGTCAACCTGCCGTGGGTGCCGCCTTTTCTCCGCAAGCACGACGGCCTCGTCCTCTCGATGGGCCAGTTCATGCAATGGGTGGGCGCGCAGGTGATGAGTTCCGGCGCCGTGCAGGTGTGGCCTTCGACGCCGGTCGCGAGCCCGCTGCTCGAAGACGACCGCGTCGTCGGCGTCCGGCTGATCGATCAAGGAACGGACAAGCAGGGAGCGCCGGCGGACGGATTCATGCCGGGCATGGACATCCGCGCCGCCCTCACCGTTGTGGGCGATGGCCCGGTCGGTGCGATCGGCCGCCAACTCGATGAGCGGTTCGGCCTGCCCGAGGGCAACCACCAGCACGATTGGGCCGTGGGCATGAAGTTTGTCGTCGACCTGCCGCCCACCGCGGACCTGGAACCCGGCACGGTCTTCCACACGTTCGGCTATCCGGAGCCGGAAATCTTCGGCTTCATGTACGTGCATCCCGGGCGGATTGCCTCACTCGGAATCTTCGTGCCCTCGTGGTTCGACAATCCCGTCCGCACCGCCTACCGCTACCTTCAGCACTGGATGATGCACCCGTATCTCTGGCGCTACCTCGAGGGCGCCACGCTGCGCTCGTGGGGCGCAAAGACGCTGCAGGAATCCGGCCGCCGCGGGGAACCCTATCTGGCCGGCCATGGCTATGTGCGCATCGGCGAAGGCTCGGGTAGTACGAATGTCCTGACCGGGTCTGGCGTCGACGAGGCGTGGGCGACGGGGACGCAGCTCGCGGAGGGCGTGCTGGAGTTGCTGAAGTCCGGCCGGGCTTTCACCACGGAAAACCTGGAAGACGCCTACGTCCGCCGGCGCCGCGCGAGCTGGGTCGAACGCGAGAGTCTGGTGGCGGAACGCGCCCGCGATGGGTTTCAACGCGGGGTCGTGACCGGGCTGATCGGAATGGGGCTGACCGGATTGACCGGCGGAAGGCTCAATCTGCGCGGCCGGCCCATGGCTCCCTACCGGCGTCTCCCGACCATCGAGCGATATTACGAAGGCCGCATTCCATCAGCGGAGATCGCAAGATTGCGCGAGGAATGCGCAAAAAAAGGCACCTCGCTGAGCGGAGCGCTGATGGACCGGGTTGGTTGGCCAGTCATTCCATTCGACGGCAAGCTGCTCGTCTCGCATCAGGACGCGCTGCTCCTGGGTGGAAAGGTGCAGGCGCCGGCCGGTTACGCCGACCACGTGGTCTTCCTTCATCCCGCCGTCTGCCAGCAGTGTAATGTTCGCATCTGCATCGACGCTTGTTCCGGTCAGGCGATCACGCCCGGCCCGGATGGCGTGCCCGCGTTCGACCGCGAGAAGTGCATTTACTGCGGCGCGTGCCTGTGGAACTGCTCGCAGCCCCGCCCGGGCGACCCGGAGCGGATGAACGTCGACTTCCGCGCCGGCGCCGGCGGCCTCCACTCGGCGGAGAATTGACGGGGGAGTAGCGGGTAGTGAGTGGAGGCTGTCCGAAAAAAAGAACCGTAGGGGCGCAGGCTTGCTGCGCCCATTCTCGGAGGGCGCGACAAGTTCGCGCCTCTACGGATGCGCCGCAAAATCGGGTTTAATCGACTTATCTGACAGCCACTAACGAGTAATGGGCAGCGGGCATATAAGGTCTCAGCCGGCCCCGACGGCTGCTCATATTCGTCTTGTCCGCGATCGACGCTCTGCTTTCCTTTCGCCTCCCGCTGCTTGTTGACCGCTCTCCGCCTTTCAGCTTTCAGCTTTTCAGCCTTTCTTCCCATGTCCACTCCCTACCAGATTGTCGTCTGCGGCAGCGTGGTGCCTGATCCGCTGCAAACCCTTGAACCGGTCGCGACCCCGGCCGGCCCTGCCCTGAAGAACGAGCTGATGCTTCCCGCCGTTCTCGATCCGTGGGCCGGCCACGCCCTGTTTGAGGCGGCGAATCTCGCGAAGCAGCATCCCGGGAGCAAAGTCTGGCTCGTGAGCGTCGGGCCCAAAGCCAAGCTCCAGCAGGTCATGATGACCGTGGCCCAAAAAGTGCCCTTCGAGCTCGTCGCCCTCGACGGCCCGGCCGGCGGCTTTGCCGAATCCGCGGAGATCGCCGCTGCCCTGGCCGGAGCCATCCAGGCGATCCCCGGTTTGGAAAAATCGCGCCTGTTCGTCTTCGGTGGCTGGGAATCCGCCTCCCGCGGCACCGGCACCACAATGCAGATGGTCGGCGAACTTCTCGGCATCACGGACCAGTTTCAAGGCGTCGATCAACTCTCGGTGCGCCCAGACGGATCATTCCAGGTTCTCGAGCGCATCGAGGGAGGCAAACACCAAGTTTCCGCCTGCAGCGCGCTGCCCGCGCTCCTGGGCTGGGCCACGGGCAACCTGCCCGAGCCGCCCAACAACCCGCAGGTTGGCATGCTGAACATGCGCACCGTGATGCCGGCGCTGCAGCGCGCCAAGCCGCTCAAGATCGCCAACGACGGCCTGGTCTTCGCCAGTGTGTCGCTGCCCGAGCAACGCCGCTCAACCAAAATCGTTAAGGACCTTTCCCCCGCCGCGATCGCCCAGGAAATCGTCGAGTGGATCGGACAGGAATGATGCGGAAGGAATTAAGAGGCAGAAGCCAGAAGCCAAGAGCCAGGAGTCAGCTGCAGCCGGTGCGTGAGTCAGACTCTCCAAGCCGACGTCTTCGAACTTCCGTTCCTGACTCCTGAATTCAACCTTCTCGATCCAGGCTCCTGAATTCTGACTCCTGTATCCTGCCTGCTATCTGCTAAATCCTGATTTCTTTCCCCTGCCTCCTGCTTCCTTTCTCCCGCCCCAAGCCTCCTTTCCCCCATGGAAACCATTCTCTTTCTTGCCCACGCCGAAAAGGACGGTTCGCTTGGCAAAGCCGCCCTCGATGCGCTCACTGCCGCCCGGTCCCTGGCCGCCGGCCTGCCCGGTTCGGGCCTGATCGCCGGTCTGGTCGGTGCCGATGTGCAACCGGCCGCGAACCAGATCGCCGGCTGTGCCGCCGCACGATTTCTCGGAGTTGCCGGGCCCGATTTCGCGTCATCACGCTATTCGACGGACATCATTGCCGTCGAGGCATTGGCCCGCGCGGCGGCGGCCACCATCGTGATCGCCCCGGCCACCTCGCGCTGGAATCGCGTGCTCGCGGGGGCGGCCCAGCGCTTGGGCGGCCGCATCGACACCCACGCGACGAGTGTCGCCGCGGCCGACGGTCAACCGGGCATCACGCGCTGGTACTACCGGCAGCGCATGGAAGCCGTCGTCCAACGCACACGGCGGCCGTGGTTCATCCTCCTCGATCCCGGCTGCGGAGAGGCGTGGACTGGCGCACCAGGCCAGGTTCAAGTCGAGCTGGTTTCCCCTGCCCTGACGGAGGCGAATAGGCGCACCACGGTCAGCGGCATCCAGGCGCCGTCCGGGGATCATCAGACCATCCGTCCCGATGCCAAACTGCTCTTCGTGGCCGGCGCGGGCTGGACCAAGACGCAACCCGACGGCAAGCCCCATCCCGAGGAAGCGGAGCAACTGATTCTTGGTTTCCTCGCCAAGTCCAAGGCGTCTCTCGGCAGCACCAAATCACTGGTCGACTTGAGCGGCGAAGGCCAGGCGGTGCTCAAGTTCATGACTCATCTCAACCAGGTCGGCCAGACCGGCTCCACCCCACGCCATCCCAAGGGGCTCGCGACGTGTTGCCACGGGGAGGAACCCCACACGGTCGGCTGGCGATTCATCGGCGAGCGCCGGGCCGTCAATCTCAACCCGAATTGCAGCTGGGCCCAGGGGAAGGCCGACGTCCTCTACGTCGCCGATGCCTTTGCCGTCATGCGCCAGGTGAACGAATTGCTGGCAGCATTGCATTAGATCCTAATCTGGCATGCGGATTTGTGACGAGAAGCGAATCCCAAAGGCTATTCCGTTGTAGGGCGGCATCGCCTGATGCCGCCGGGTTTCCCGGCGGGCAAGGCGCGGCGCGGCGCCCCCGCTCTACAATCCTGAATCCCCTGAAACCGCGCCGACGTCGCACCGCATTCCTTCCTTGTGCCGTAGTTTTGATCCTTTCGTCCGAATGGAAGCCGCCATTGTAGCACCACCTGAACGGCCGCGACACCTCGAAGGCACCGTCCTTCGAATCCTGCTGGCGTTGAGCCTCTCGCACCTGCTGAACGACACGATTCAATCGCTTTTGCCGGCGATCTACCCGCTGCTCAAGCAGTCGTTTCACCTGACCTTCGCGCAGGTGGGCCTGATCACTTTCGCCTTCCAGCTCACCGCCTCAATGCTGCAGCCCCTGGTGGGATTCTACACCGACCGCCAGCCGAGGCCGTTTTCATTGGCGATCGGCATGGGCGTGACGCTCGTGGGGCTCATCCTGCTGTCGCGGGCCGGCAGTTTTCACGCCATCCTCGTCGCTGCCGCCATGGTGGGCACCGGATCATCGATCTTTCATCCGGAGGCGTCGCGCATTGCCCGGCTGGCCTCGGGCGGCCGCCACGGGTTTGCCCAGTCGGTTTTCCAAGTCGGCGGCAACTTCGGCACGTCGCTCGGACCTTTGCTGGCGGCCCTCATCGTCGTGCCCCATGGACAAAAGAGCGTACTCTGGTTTTCGCTGGCCGCACTGCTCGGCATCCTGGTGCTCGCTAGTGTTGGCGCCTGGTATAGGAAACATCTCGATCAGATGCGGGGCCGCATCACGCCGGCGCCGGGCCGCCATGCCATCCTCACCCGGCGGCAGGTCCGCCTGGCGCTGGTCGTCCTGGTGGCACTCATCTTTTCCAAGTACGTCTACCTTTCCAGCCTCACCAATTACTACACCTTTTTCCTCATCGCGAAGTTCGGGCTCTCGGTGCAGGCGGCGCAAGTCCGCCTGTTCGTCTTCCTGTTCGCGGTGGCGGCCGGCACCATCGTGGGCGGTTTGATGGGCGACCGCTTTGGCCGCCGGCTGGTGATCTGGATCTCCATCCTTGGCGTCGCGCCGTTCTCCCTGCTGCTGCCCTACGCGAATCCCGGGTGGACAATTGTGCTGACCGTGTTGGTCGGATTCGTCCTGGCGTCAGCCTTCCCGGCCATCCTCGTGTACGCCCAGGAACTGCTGCCCGGCCGGGTCGGCCTGATTGCCGGGTTGTTCTTCGGTCTCGCCTTCGGCATCGCCGGCATTGCGTCGGCGCTTCTGGGCAGGCTCGCCGATCACACCAGCATCTTCTTCGTCTACCACGTTTGCGGCTATCTGCCGCTGATCGGACTGCTCACCGGTTTCCTGCCGAATCTGGAACGACGTCCGACGTGACGGCGGCAGATCCTCCCGGATCCGCTGGCCTGCCAACGAAACTGGATGAATGCAGGGCGGCACCGCCCGATGCCGCTCCCTGTCCGCAGGCCCGGCGCCCGCCCTACGACTTCAACGGCCTCGGTTCGGGTTGGGAATAACTCGCTTCACCGGACTGGCCGCAGCCGGATCCGCTCCGCCGCCAGCGGTCGGCCGAGGAGCTTCTCGCCGCGGGCGGAAAACCAGGCGGCATCGTCCGTCGTGACGAATCGCCGGAGTCCGCTCCGGCCGAGCCGCGCCTCCGGCCCGGGATGGCGCTCCAGCCAGTTCTTGAGGCGCGAGGCCACGACGTCTCCTTGCGCCAGAATCTCCACCCCGGCCGGGATCAATGGCCGGATTGCCGGCAGCAGCAGCGGATAGTGGGTGCAGCCCAGCAGGATCCGTTGCGGTCGTCGCCCGGAGTTCAACAACGGCTCCAGCGACCGGCGGAGAAACCACTCGGTGCCGGGTCCGTCGAGCTCCCCGGCCTCGACCAACGGCGCCCAGAGGGGACAGGCCTGCTGGATGAGCTCGAGCCGGGGCGCGAGCTTGCGCAGCTCCATCCCGTACGAATCGGAGGCAATCGTGCTCTCGGTCCCGAGCACCGCGACCACGCCGGTGGCGGGCGACGGGGGCGTCCGTCCGGGCACGGCGCCGGGCGGCAACCCGGCCAGCGCCTCGACAGACGGGCGCACCACGCCCAGCACGCTGCGGTCCGGCCGGTGTTGGGGCAGGTGCAGTTGCTGCAGATTGCGCAGGGCGCGCGTCGACGCGGTGTTGCACGCGAGGATCACCAGCGTGCAGCCCTCGTCGAACAGCCAGTCGACCGATTCCCGCGTGAATTCGTAGATTACGTCGAGACTGCGCGCGCCGTAGGGAGCCCGCGCACTGTCCGCCAGAAACAGGTAATCGTACTGCGGCAGCGCCTTGACCAGCGAATCCAGCACCGTGAGGCCGCCAAACCCCGAATCGAAAACCCCGATCATGGCACGCTGAGCGACTGGCCGTTGTCCTTCGCGCCAAGGCTGAGAATGAACGGCGCCGCCGTTCGGGCCCATTCCTGCGCCGTGGGATAACTGCCGGCGTCGGCGCCGAAACATTTCTGCAGCATGGCCGTGTTGATCACGCCGGGATTGAGCGGAACCGCGGCCAGACCCGGTGGCAACTCCTGGGCCAGCGACTTGGTCAGTCCCTCGATTGCCCATTTCGAGGCGCAATACGGCGCCACGTCGGGCGCCGTCGACCGGCCCCACCCAGAGCTGAGATTCACAATCACGCCGTGTCCGGCCTCGATCATCGCCGGGACAAAGGCGCGGATCACATTGACGACGCCCTTGATGTTCACATCGACCAGCTTCGAGAATTCCGCGGCCGGCACCAGCCACAGCGGCGCCGGCTGGTTCACCAGGGCGGCATTGTTGATCAGAAAATCCGGGGCGCCGGTTCCCAGGATGCGCTCGGCCCACATCCCGACCTTGACCACCTCGGTGACGTCAACGGCATCGAAGTTGTGCGGCTCGGGGTAGACGGAACGCAGTTCAAAGATCTCCAGGCCACTCCGCCCGCAGCCGCTGACCGTGTGACCCTGCGCGATATACCACTCCGCCAGCGCGCGCCCCAAACCGCGGGTGACCCCGGTGATGATGATATGCATGACCGTTTATAGCAAATCCGCCTCGGTTGGGAAGCGCCTTCCGTTCTGGCAGTTCCGAGGTGGAGCCGGAACATCCCGCGAACGTCGCTCCCGGAGCCCCGACCGCCCAATTTCCCGGCGCGGAGGCTCCGGTTGGAAAGGAGGCGGCTGCGCTCGGGCATTGGGCGGCGATTGCCACATCCCATCTATTGCCTATACTGAGGATGCGAAAGGCAGACCGTGGTTCTCGGTCCATGAGCAAAGGTGCGGCATGCGATTATTACTGATCAACCCCTCGAACCCGCTGGTCAGCATCGTCCGGGTAAGAGAAAGCCGCTGGAACCGGTACCGGGTTTGGAAACCGCTCAGCCTGATGGTCCTCTCGGGCCTGACCCCGCCGGAGTGGAGAATCACGATTGTGGATGAGAATCTCGGCGCGCCGGACTATTCAACTCTGCCGCGGCCAGACCTGGTGGGCATCACCGCTTTCACGTCGCAGGCGAATCGCGCTTATGAAGTGGCC
>CAVRNM010000004.1:0-20033 GCA_963722225.1 uncultured Verrucomicrobiae bacterium | reverse complement strand
GCCTTGGCTCCACTGGGCGCGGACCGAGGAAAGCGCGACGGCGCCGCCGCATTCCAAGTTGTCCCCTGTGCAGCTCGACGGCACCTACTTCATCCGAGACGGCAAACGCTTCATCCCGGTGGGGGCCCATTGGGTGCCGGCGAAGGCCGCGATGCAGTGGCCCCTGCAATGGGTCCTGGCGGATATCGAGGCGGATTTTGCAAAGATGCATGAGCTGGGATTCTCCCTGGTTCGTTTCGACCTGCTGTGGGCCTGGTTTGAGCCCCCGGCCCGGCGACTATAATCCAGAGGCGTTCAAGCAGCTCGATTTTCTGATCTCGCTAGCTCACAGGTACCAAATCTATCTAAACCCGAGCCTTTTCATCGGCGGCGAAGTCGGCGAGGCCTACTGGGACGTGCCCTGGCGCAACGGACGCAACCCGCAAACGGATCCGGACATGCTGCGCCTCGAGACCGACCTTGCGTCTGAGCTGGCCCGGCGGTACGGCAGCGAGAGCGCGATCATCGCCTGGGACCTTACGGACGAACCGCCATTCTGGATCGTGGCCGGTCAGACCACCGATGCCATGGCCATCAACTGGACGCGGCTGATTGTCGGTGGAATTCACCGGTACGATCGACTTCATCCCATTGTGGTGGGGACGAGCGGCCAGGAGACCGGACATGGTCCCTTCCGCTCAGACAACCTGGCGAAGGAGTTGGATTTCTTCAGCGTTCATCCCTTCACCATCTACACGCAGGAGCTCTTCCCAGATCCCATGCTGTCTGAGCGTGGAACTTACGGTGCCTCCTTCGAGATCACGCTTTCAAGCGGAGCGGGGAGGCCCGCCATGATCCATGAGATGGGGGGCTCCACCGCGCAATACTCCCCCGAGCGTGTGGCCCTTTACGACCGGGCGAACATGTACTCTGGGCTCGGGGCGGGGAGTATAGGCGTGAATCTGTGGTGCTATACCGACTCGGCCCCCGAGCAATGGCACAAGTTACCGTACCTGCGGACGCCGCAGGAGACGAAGTGGGGCATGACCACCTGGGACCGCCAGGACAAGCCCTTGGCGCGGGAATTCCGGAAGTTCTCAAAGGTGGTGGCGCAGCTCGACCTGGAAGGGCTCAGGCCCGCGGAAGCCGAGGCTGCCATTGTCATTCCCGACGAGTGGGCCAAACCCCACGGCGATTTCTCAAGAGGCGGATTAAGCGGCCCAGAAATGATTCCCTATCTGTCCACGGCCGACGGTGACGGCGTGGCTGGGCCTGCCCAGGGTGGCAGCAACCTGGGAGCTGCTGAAAACACCTGGTTGATGGGATCCTCGCTAACGTCCTTCATTCTGGCGAAGAGGACGGGAATCAAAGCCGACTTTCCGCGCGAGTACGACGCGTGGGAACGGCATCGGTTGCTACTAATGCCCTCGCCGTTGACGAGCACGAGCTCGCCCTTCCTGTGCCACGTCCACTCCGATTTCTATGAACGGGCCAGGCATTTTGTGGAAAACGGTGGAGTCCTGTACGCCTCGGTGGCAGCTGACGCAGCGGCTCCGGATATGGAAACGCTCTTCGGCGCCCGTCTGGCGGATGCCAGTACGGCTTCAGAAATCACCATCAAGGTGGTGAGAGCCTTTGGCACCTTGAAGCCTGGAGACACATTTCATTTCACCGCGCCCAACGCCAACGCCCGTTATTGGGGGTCTCTTCTACAAGTCACCACTGGGCAAATCGTGGCGGTGGACCAGGATGGCCAGCCTGCGCTTGTGTCCAACGTCCTGGGAAAAGGGAAGACGCTGCTTTGCGCCTACCCGCTCGAGAGCTATCTGGCGCTCAAGCCATCCGCGTTCGAGAACGACGTGACCTTGGACGCCCTGTACGGCGCATTGCAGGCGTGGAGCGGCATCGTGCCGGAATTCAGGACGGATCAGCCGTCAGTCGAAATCACCACATTGAAGAAGGCCGAATCCGGCTACGCGGTTTTGGTCAACCATTCGGCGCGAACAATGGAAGTAGCAATCACTTCGACGCGCACGCTGCGATCCCTCCGCCTGATCGGTCCGGATGGGCCAAGGGCGCTGGTGCCGGAGGGCTCGGGCTGGAAGATGGAGATCGAACCTTACGACGGCGCGATCGTCGAGTGGAGATAGGACCGTCAGGCGATGAACCAGGATTTCTCGATCATCGAAGGCGCGTACTTCAGGGACATTCTCGACCAGCCCCGGGCGCTGATGGAGACCTGGAAAGGGCTCGAGGCCCAACCCGTGTTGGAGGATCTGGCCGCGCAACTGAGACATGGCAGCTTCAGTCGGGTGGTGCTCACGGGCATGGGCTCTTCATACCACGCCTTGCACCCGCTTAACCTCGAGCTGGTGGACCAGGGGTTCAGCCCCATCATGATGGAGACATCCGAGCTGATTCACTACGGGCAGCGGTTCTTCGACCCTTCCACCCTGCTCGTCGTCGTATCCCAGTCGGGTCGCAGCGCGGAGGCAGTGCGCCTGCTGGAATTGAACCAGATGCGGGCCAGCATGGTTGCCGTGACGAATACGGCGGACAGCCCGCTGGCGGAACTGGCCGACGCCGTGGTATCGACCAGGGCAGGGGAGGAATCCACGGTCTCCTGCAAGACGTACGTCTGCGCACTCCTGGCCCTGCGATGGCTGGCGGATCTGTTGTGTCTCCGCAGCGCGGAGCGCACCCTGATGGAATTCACGGCCGCCTCCTCCGCGGTAAAGGCCTACCTCGCCGGGACCGCTTCCCACGTGCGGACCTTGGCGAAGGAACTGGAGGGTGTCAGAAGCCTGTTCACGGTGGGCCGGGGCAGCTCGCTCGCCGCTGCCGGCACTGGCGCCCTCATCATCAAGGAATCGGATCGCTTTCATGCCGAGGGGATGAGCAGCGCGGCTTTCCGGCACGGTCCCCTGGAAATGCTGAACGCCGGGATCTTCGTTCTGGTCTTCGCCGGCGATTCCCGCACCCGGGCCTTGAACGAACGCTTGTGCATGGAGATCCGGCAGCAGGGCGCCAAGGCCTTCCTCTGCTCCCCGGATTCGGAATTCGAACCTGCGCGCATTCCGGATCTGCCCGGGAGCGTTCGTCCCATTCTGGAGATCCTGCCAGTCCAGATGATCACCCTGGCCCTGGCCGCTTTGGCCGGCCGCGAGGCCGGACGCTTCGAGAAGGCCGCCAAGATCACGTCCACCCAGTAGGGCTGGGACGCACTGAGCGATGCCGTCCAGTCATTCTCTGGAAGAAAGCACTTGGACGATCGTCGGCCTTGCAGCCCGCTCCGAAGGCTCTTCCAATCCTGCCGCACCTTTCCAATGCACCGCTCCAAACTTGCCCTCTTTGCCGTCCTGTTGTTTGCCCAGATCGGCCGCGCCGACCCAAGGGACTTTGTTGGCGTGAAGGGGCGCGACTTCATTGCGCCCGATGGCCAAGTCCTCCGGCTGCGCGGCGTGAATCTTGGTTTTTGGCTGGAGCCAGAGGCTTACCCGATGGGCATCAAGCCGGACTATCGCCCGTCCCAGTTCTTCGATCTCTTCGCGAATTTGGTCGGCCCCGATGAGGCGCGGGCCTTTTGGAAGGACTACCAGGACAGCTTCATCACCCGAGACGACATCCAGTTCATCCGGAAACTCGGACTCAACTCGGTGCGATTGCCGTTTAACTACCGGTTATTTGCCGACGAATACTATCTGGGCAGTCGCAAGCCGCGGGGTTTCGAACTCCTGGACCGGGCGGTCGCCTGGTGCCGGGAGGCGGGGCTCTATGTCGTGCTCGACATGCACTGTGCGCCCGGCACGCAGGCCGGCTGGTCGACGGACGATGGTTACCTGCAGCCCTGGCTCTTCGAGGACAATTCCGAGGACAGCCGCCGGCAGATGATCGATATCTGGGTATCGATCGCCAAGCGCTACGCAAACGAGCCCACCGTCCTGGGCTACGACCTCATGGGGGAGCCGATCCATCAATACTGCGACACCGTTCGCTTCAATGCCCGGCTCGAGCCCTTCTACAAGCGTCTGGTCGCAGCGATCCGCGAAGTGGACCCGCATCACATCATCTTCCTGGAAGGCGCATTTTGGGCCCGCAACTTCGATGTCTTCGGACTCCCCTTCGACTCGAAACTCGCCTATACGACGCACCTGTACAATTCCACCGACCAATACACATCGTTCGAGTACTACGTCGCCTTCGGGAAGAAGTACAACGTGCCCGTCTGGCTGGGGGAGTTCGGGGAGACGGATGCGGACTGGGTTGGCCACATGCGGCGAGCGTGCGAGGACAACCACATCGGTTGGTGCCTATGGCCGATCAAGAAGATGAACAATGATCACACGCTTCTCCAGATCACCCAGCCCGAAGGTTTTGCCGATATCCAGAGATTCCTGGATGCGAGTTTCTCCAGCCTCGAGGATAAGGTGAAAGCAGTGCCCGCCTACCCGGTCGTCTCAGCCGCGCTAAAGAAGTATCTCGCCAATTGCCGCTTTCAGCAGTGCACGCCCTCGAAGTACTATCTCGAGGCCCTGGGTCTCAGCGAGGCCGGCGCTGGCCATTGATTCAGCGTTCAGATTATCGACAGGCCGGAACTACGCGGACCGTCCGGCCCGGGCTTGGCGGCGGTTGGTTTTCCATGGCTTTCCGGTCAATGGACGATGCTCGGGCGCCGGGATTTCGGGTGGCGGCCGATCCGGCTATAGGCTGTCCGAAATGTCGGTTGATCCTCGATTCTGCGGCGCATCCGTAGGGGCGCGAACTTGTCGCGCCCTTCGAGAATGGGCGCAGTCCCTCGACCAGCTCGGGACCCTGAGCTCGTCGAACGGGCAAGCCTGCGCCCCTGCGGTTCTTGCCGGACTTTTCGGACCGCCTCTACCGATTGGCGGTTCATTTGGCCGCGGCCGAGGGGGCCGTTCGGGCGCCATTTTCGAGGTAGTCGATCAGGCCGAGCAGAGCGCCCCAATGGTAGAATCGGTCACTTGAGCTCACATCGTCGCCCATCCCGGTGATCGCGTTGTAGTTTTCGTGCACGTGACCCTTCAGCCTCCACTCTTGGTTGAACAGGGCGAGTGACTTTTGGGCGAGCTGCTGGCGCGCCGCCGGCTGGTCGTAGTTGAGCAATCCCAGGTACACCAGATAGTTCATCGGACCCCAGATGCGCCCTCGCCAGTAGTCCTGGTCAGGGAAAGCCGGATCAGACCGGGCAATGGAAGGAATGACCCATTCACCCCAGAACTCGGCGGGGTTAAGCAAATGCCCGTTGACCATGCGGGCGGCCTGCTGCGGCGTGGCGGCTTGAGCCAGCAGGGGGTAGAAATTCGTGGGCGACAGGCGCGGGCTGAAGCAGTCCGTATCCAGATTCTTATTCAGGAACATTCCGGTCTTCTCATCCCAGAGGGTCTGCAGTTTGGTGCGGTAGCGTTCACCGCGCGCCCGCAGTTCCTGTTCCTCGCCCGGTTTTCCCAGCACGGCCGCCATCTCGGCCAGGGCGTGGCAGTCGGCGATGTAGAGGCTCATCAAGCCGACATCGGCCAAATGGATCCTGTTGGTTTCGGAATGGAACGGGGCCCCGTCGTACATGGGACTGTTATCGAGGCCTGACTCAAACTTCGCCCCCTGCTGAGTTCCGATTGAGTCGTCGTCGGGATTCACCGGCCGGTTGCCGGCGTCGGAGCCCAAGACCAGATATCCGCCGTGCTCGCGGTGCTGGTCCCACCAGCGATTCCAACGGAGCAGCGGATCGAACGTGTCGCGCAGCAACCAGCCGTCGCGGAATTTTCGGTAGAGATCCAGCAGGGTGATCGCGCCGACCGGAGGCTCGGAACGATCAAAGCTTTTCCAGCCTCCGGCACGGGCATAGTTGGGGACAAAACCCGTCGGGAGTGGATTCCCGCAAGGTCTCGATCGTGTCGGCATATGCCAGATCGCGGTCGCCAATGGCGGCCAGGGAGGCCGCGAAAAAAGTGTCCCAGTCAAACAGGACATAGCCGCCCCAGCCCGTCGACCACAGACGGCTCACCGGTGAGATGACGCGCGCCTTTGACGGGTCGTAGAACGTGTCCCAGCCCATCACGCTCTCAATGGCCTGCGCGATGTTGTCACCCGCCGGCCGCTCGCGCATCAGGATCGTGCGGATTTGATCAACCGACCGCGGGTGACCGGTGCTCAGGCCGATGGGCCCTTGGAAAAGGCCCGCGAAGAAGGGCGTCTCAACGGGAAGGGCGGCGGGCGGCTGTTCCTGGCCCGTCCAATAAACGCAGATTTTGCCGGAGGCATTGGTGAATTCAATATGATCCCCGGACTTCGCGGCGGCGCCGGGAGAGTTCCAAAGCACGCCGGTCGAGAAGACCAGGGTGGGCGGAAGACTGGTTGTCGATGCAACCGGCGTCGCCAGCATGACCAGGTCCCCGCCGTCGTGGGCAGTCTGCAGCCGCAGTTCGTGCTTCTGCCACGAGACCCGCAGCTCCGTGTAGCTTCCGTTCCAGGTGTGGGGTCCCGGGACAACGTCCTCTTCACCCTTGCCCTGGCGCCCGATCAGGAGGTCGGAGAGGAACGCGTCGGCATACAAGGCAGAATTGTTCTTGAGCCCGACGCGAATCGTGAATCCTTCGGGGAGGAGGACCTGCGCCCCGACGCTGTACACATCCCAGGTGTTCCAGCCCTGCGCCAGGCGCTCTTGCACCGCTTCGTATTCGGGCGAGCGGGGCGTTTGGGCGGCCATTGCCCAGGGGAAAACAAGTGCGCCGGCCCAAAGAACGGCTGGGGTGAGCCGAGCCGGGAACAAGAGCGGCGCTCCGATTATCCGCTTGAGGTTATTGGCAGAGCAGAGCGGCATGGTGGGGTTTGAAATCAAAACACTGCGGAGATTGCTCCGGCCGGACGAGCAGCTTCCGCAGCGCAGTGTTCGACCGGGCAGGCCCGCGTTCGAGAAAAGCCAACCATGAGCAGATTTGCAATCAAAGCCATTCCCCCGGCTGCCCCAAGTTTCGCGTCCGCAGGTTCCCGGTGACATCCCAGCCGCAATGAACTACGCCCAGCGTCTCATTATCCTTGTTGTTATGGCGACCGCCTTCGGCCGACTGCACGGCGATCCGCTTTATGATGGCTTCCGGGAGCCGCCCATGAACACCCGGCCCTTTGTCCGCTGGTGGTGGAACGGCGGGCGCGTGGATGCCACCGAGATTGTCCGCGAACTGGATGTGCTGAAAGCCGCGGGGGTTGGCGGCGTGGAGATCAACACGATCGGCATGCCCGAAGAAGCCACGGCGGCGAGCCTGGCCGCCCACCCGGCGGTATCCTGGCTTTCCCCGGAATGGGACCGGTTGGTTGGCCTGACGGCCGAGGCCGCGCGGGATCGCGGCATGACCGCCGATCTCATTGTCGGATCAGGCTGGCCCTTTGGCGGCCGCTTTCTGAAACCGGAGGAACAGACCCAGCGCGTCCTGCTCGTGAAACGGGCGCTCCACGGTCCGTCCCGGGCGGTTTTCACCCGCGCCGAATTGATGGAGATGAAGCCAGCCGCCAGACCCGGGGAAAAGCCGGAACCCAGCCCCACCCCCACCCGCAGCCAGTTGCTGTTCCTGCGCTTGCTGCCAGCCAGTGCCGCGCAGGGCACGTTCACGGCCGGCACGGACTTGATGGCCGGGATCGGGCAGGACGGTCGCGTGGTGATCGATGTGCCCGCCGGCGACTTCGCGCTTTATGTTGGGACTTGGCAGACCGGATTCACCTACGTCAAACTCGGGGCACCGGGAGCAGACGGTCCGGTGGTCAATCACTTCGATGCCGCGGCGGTTCGCAAATACCTGGATCACATGTCGTCGAATCTGTCCCCGGCCCTGCAGGGCAGCCTGGGCCATGCACTGCGCGCCATGTTTGTCGACAGTCTCGAGCTGGACCATGCCAACTGGACCGGCGATCTGCCGGCCGAGTTTAGCCGGCGCCGCGGCTACGATCTCCTGCCTTTTCTGCCCTTCGTGCTCGATGCCGACAACGTCCGGTCCGCCTCGGATTTCAACCTCACGGTCCGGCGGGCCCGTTATGACTTTGCCAAGACCTTGATCGAGCTTTTTGATGAGCGGTTTCTTTCGACCTACGTCGGATGGGCCGAAGCCAACCACGTCAAGGCGCGCATTCAGGCCTACGGCCGCGAGATTCACCCGCTGCACGGCAGCATGAAAGCGCACCTGCCCGAGGGCGAAACGTGGCTGTGGGTGGACCAATACCACCCCGAGCGCATCCGGGCTGAGCCGACCGTGGTCGACAAATATGTCGCCTCTGCGGCCAACCTGACCGGACAAAGGCTCCGCTCGTTTGAGGCCATGACCAACGCGGTCCCCGTGTTCCGGGAAACCCTGCAGGATTTCAAGCGCGGCCTGGATGCCACCCTCCTGACCGGGCTAAACCACCCGATCATACACGGCTTCAATTACACGCCGCTGGACGCCGGCTTTCCCGGATGGGTTCGCTTTGGCAATTATCTCAACGAACGCACTCCCTGGTGGCCCTACTTCAAACTGTTCTCCGACTACGCGGCCCGGCTGGGAACGGTCATGCGCCGCAGCGACGCCCACGCGCGCATCGCCGTGCTGGCGCCCCGTCCGGACGAGTGGTCCAAATACGGGCTGCTGTTCCAGCCTTTCCCGGAAGTGGCCGATCCGTGGTACCAGTTCAAGTTGATCGATGCCGTCCAGCAGGCGGGGTACAACGCGGACTACATCAGTGAGAAAATCCTGACCGACGGGCAGAGGGTCAATGGGCAGCTGCATTACGGGCCCTGCGCCTACGATCTGCTGATCTTGGAGGAGGTGGGCGGCATGGAACCTGCGGCCGCGGCCGCTCTGGCTGATTTTGTCGCGGTTGGCGGCCGGGTGGTCTTTATCGGCCAGCCGCCTTCCCGCGCCCCGGGCCTGTGGCACGCGGCGGAGAATGATGCCAGGGTGCAGTCCTCGGTCGCGCAAATCCGCGGCGGGCGCGCGGCGCGGGTGCAATATGAAGTTCCGCCCGAGAAAAACCTCCCGGCGACCGAAGGCGGCGACGAACAGCAACTGCTCGAATTTGCCAGCACCATTCTCGACCGCACCGATCTTGCCCCCGACGTGCAGTTTGACCAGCCCCGCTGGCGGGTGTCGCAAATCTCCCAGCGCGACGGCGATCGGTCGATTTACTTTGTCGTGAACGGCGATGCGCAGGCGTCCGTCAGGGTCCTGGCTTCATTCTCTGGCGCCGTCGGCCGCCCGTACCTGTGGGATCCGCAGACGGGCGGCAGAAGCCCCCTCAGGCTTGGACCGCGAAACCAGGTTCAGCTCGAACTGGATCCCGCTGGTTCGGCTCTGGTGGTTTTTGAACCCAGCGAGAAGGCCGACACCGGTCCGACCACCCTGGCCGCAGTCGCCGGCCCGGAACTGCTGAGCCTGCGCGGTCCGTGGAAACTCCAATTGGCGCCGGCGGGCTCGGACCGGAGAATTCGGCGTGAACTGGCCGGCCTCGTGGATTTCAGCCAGCAGGAGAATGATGAGCAGTTGAGGTACTTTGGCGGCGTGGCCACTTACGATATTGATTTCGACGGCACCAATCGGCGTGACGCCATCCTGGATCTGGGTGAAGTTCACGACCTGTCGGAAGTGACGCTTAACGGCCTTGCCCTCGGTTCGCGCTGGTGGGGCCGCCACCGCTATGCGCTCACGGGCCTGGTCCGGCCGGGCCCCAATCATCTGCAAATCAAGGTGGCGACGATGCTGGCCAATCTCATGCAGCACAAGAAAGACGATGCTGCCGCCCAGCGCTGGGCGGGCTGGGCGCCGCCCATTTCAGCCGGGCTCGTGGGCCCCGTGCGTCTGCTCGAAGCACCGCAAAACCCCAAGGAATAGGCTGGCCGCAACGAGACATTCGAATAAAGGGCGGGATCGCCGGATCCCGCCGTCTTGCCGAGCGAGGCGGGGTTCGGCGACCCCGCCCTCCAACTTCTCTCCGCACTCACCCAAACCGATGAAAACATCCAGAATTGCACTTTTGCTGGCGGCTGTTCTTCCGCTGACGGCGGCGCAGGCGCAACCGCCGGTGCCTTCCTGCCAGGTCACCGTCGCCGGCCAGGCGCTGGCCCTGCATGAATTCAGGCAGGGAACGTTTGGTCTGTTTGAACTGGCGCAACCCGCCGAGATCGTGGTTCGCACGGACTTCGACGTCCGGTGGGTGGACGTCCGTCCGAAGTCCGCCGGAGTGGCGGCGGTCATCGGGCCCGACCATCACACCGTGCGTTTCCGCCTCGGCTCGGCCCTCCCGGTGACGCTCGAATTCAACCGCGATCTCGCCTGGGTGCTTCACCTGTTCGCCTACGCTCCCGAGAAGAACCCACCCGCCTCCGGTTCGCCGGGGGTGCGTTACTACGGGCCCGGCGTTCACGAGGCCGGAGTCATCGACCTGCGGGACGGTGAAACCCTCTACCTGGCGCCGGGGGCATGGGTGAAAGGCCATGTGCGTTCGATCGGCACCAGGAATATCACCATTCGCGGCCGCGGTGTACTGGACGGTTCCGGCACCGGGGCCCGCGGCGACGCGAATGTCGTCGGCCCGGGCACCAATGGATTGCAGAACATGGTCTTTCTGGAAAGGACGGTCGGCGCAAAGATTGAAGGGATCACTATTTTCGACAGCCCCGGGGCGTGGACGGTCTACCTGACCGGTACCACCGGCACCCGGGTCGACGGCGTGCGCGTCCTGAACCCCAGCGTCCACTATGGCGACGACGGTTTCGACATTGTCTCCTCGAGCGACGTGCTGGTGGAAAATATCTTTGTCCGAACCAACGACGACTGCGTGGTCGTGAAGAACCTCGCGGACCTCGACACGCACGACATCACCGTCCGGCGCGCCATCCTCTGGGACATGCCCACGGGCGGCAACGGCCTCGAGATCGGTTTTGAAACCCGGAACCAGCGGATTCACGACGTGCGCTTCGAGGACATCGACATCATCCACGTGGAGCGGGGCGCGGCCATCAGCATTCACAACGGCGACGCGGCGATCGTCGAGAACGTGGTCTTTGACGACATCCGGGTCGAGGATGTCCGGCGCAAGCTGATCGACTTTGTCGTCCTTTATGCGCAATACGGCGCCGACCGGCCGGCGACCGATGCGGAGAATGCCCGGCGCCTGGACTGCGGCGGGGCCTGGGACGGGCTGCTCGTTTACGCGCCTGAAGAAAAGGCGGAGCGGGCGAAGTTCCGCGGGCACGTCCGAAACATCCGGGTGACAAATCTGCACGTGGTCGATGGATCGCTGCCGTACAGCATCCTGGCCGGGTTCGACGCCGAGCACACGGTGGAGAACGTCGTCATCGAGGGATTGCGCTACCTCAACCAACCCATTCGCACCATCGAGGAAGGCAAGTTCGTGGTCGAGAATGCGCCGGGTTTCGAACTCAGATACTGACTCAGCGGAAACACCTTGCCAAAATGAATGGTCATCGACTCGCCGCCCACGTTCCAATCCTGCTGCCCTTGCTGCTTGCCCTCACCCTGCGGGCCACCGATGCTGCCCTCGGCGAGGGCATGGGCGTGCCGCGCGTCGCCGCGGAGTGGCGGAACTCGCGGGTCGGGGGCGGCGGCTACATCACGGGGTTGATCCCCGATCCGAATACGCCCGGCCGCATCTGGGCGCGCTGCGATGTTGCGGGGGTTTTTCTGAGTGAGGACGGCGGCCGCAGTTTCCGCGCGATGAACCGGGGAATGACCGCCTCATCCAATCACTCGGTTGAGAGTCTCGCACTGAGTCCGCACGACCCCAGGGTCCTCTTCCGCTGCTCCGGTGAGGCGCGCGCAGGCAGGAGCTTCGGCTTCATCCACGGCTCCTGGGACGGCGGCCAAACCTGGCGGCTGCTCACGGAACAGGCCGACTTCATCGGCAACGGCGAAATCCGCTATCTCGGCGAGATGATCGCGGTCGACCCCTTTGACCCGAAGACCGTTGTCGCCGCCAGCTTCTCGCGGGGCGTTTTCGCGAGCCACGACGGCGGCGAGCACTGGACCTGCACCGGCCTAGAGGGCGAGCCGCTCAAGTCTCTGGCTTTTCACCCGCGCCTCACCAACCGGCTCTACGTCGGCACGCTCAGGACGCTGGCCCACGCGGACTACCTCTTCCCCTCGGGCACCCAGCGCCCGCAGGTCGGCCGCCTCTATCTTTCGCAGGACAAGGGACGGACCTGGAGTCTTCTGGCCGAGGGACCCGAGCTTGCCTTCGCCGAGCTGCAGTTTTCCCCCGAGGGCGACGAGATCCTCTACGCGGCCGCCGGCAGACAGGGCTTGTTCAAAAGCGTGGACGGCGGACGCAGTTTCAAGCCCATCAACCAGGCGCTGCCGCCGGTGGAGTTCCCCTGCGTGGCGGTCGACCCCCGCCAGCCGCGCACCCTTTATACCGCCGCCTGCGTCCCGGCCGATGCACCCGTTCCCGTTGTTCCGCTTTATGTCTCGCACGACGCCGGGGCCACCTGGGCGCTGCTCAAGGACTACCAGCCCTCCGACTTCACCGAGTACCCCTATCCGCCCGGAGACATCCGCCCGATCGGCTGGGCGATCGCCAAGCTGCGAATCGACCCCTTTGATTCGCAGACGCTTTACATGAGCAACTGGTTCGGTGTTTCGGTGAGTCACGACGGGGGGCAGCATTGGTCGGGCAACCACTACGAGGGCATCGAGAATATTTGCGTCGAAAACGTCGTGGCCCATCCGACCAGGCCGGACTGTTTCTATTTCTCCGCGGCCGATCAGGCGATCTGCCGCAGTTCGGACGACGGCCGCCATTTCCAGCATTTCGCCGAGTTGAATCGCCCGGCCAACTACTACTGCAGCACCTGCGCTGCGCCCTCGCGTTTCACGGAGGGACTGGTCGTCTACGGAGTGAACAACAACGGCTCCCAACACAGCGCCTTCTGCCGCACCGAGGACGATGGCGCGACTGTGACCTGCCGCCTCGAACTGCCCGCCGGGCTGATGATCCAGGGGATCCGCGAGGACTCGGTCCAGAAGGGCGTCTTCCTTGCCAGCGTCGACGGGGAACCGGCGAAAGGCGCGGGTATGTACCGGAGCATCGACGCCGGGAGAACCTGGATGCGGCTGCCGGGCGGCGGCCTGCCCGGCCGCATTCGGCGGGTTCCGCAGGACCGCGAATGGATCGAGAACGAGCTGCTGTCGGTGGTCTGGTACCAGACCAAGAACGCGTGTGGCACCAACCAAATGCTCGCTGCGATCCCCGGCCAGGCCGATGCCTTCTACTGGGGCGAATGGACGGAGGGACTTTTTCGCACGGAGGATGGAGGCCGGAGCTGGGCGGACATCTCCGCGGGGCTCCCCTTTAAGCGCAGTCGGACCGCGACCCTTGTCTGCGTGACCGCGGATCCCAGCCGTCCACAACGAGTCTACGCCGGTTTTATCGGCGAAGGCCTCTGGCGGAGCGATGACGAGGGGGCGCACTGGACGAAGGCTTTCCCCCTCGACCACCGGGCTTTCAACGCGAGCTCAATCGCGGTCGGTGGTCCGGGAAAGAGGACCTGTATGTTTCCTGCGAACCCCTGGGCCTCAGTCCGTGTCTGGCGGCACTCCTCCACAGCCCCGACGGCGGCCGCACGTGGACGGATCTCTACGACCCGGGCCTGGGGGCCCTGCGCATGAAGACGATCGCCGTAAACCCCGGGACCGGCACCATCGAGGTTGGCACCTGTGGCAACGGCACCTTTCGCGTCGTCCCCAAGAGGTGAGAGGCGCCGATCATCGTGCCACGTTAGACATGCTTTTGCCCTTTCAGATATGGTCCCCCGCCGGTTGCCCTGCTATACTCGACATTGGTTGTCATCGCCTGGCTGTCCTCGCCCCATTCCACCCCTCTAAAATGCGCGGTTCATTCTCCCGTTGGCCAAATCTTGTCCTGCTGTGTCTTATCTGCAACCTAGCTGGTGTGCGTTCCGCCGCTCAATCCGGCAGCGGGCCCCTCGGCCTTCTGCCCGAGAATCCCCGCTATTTCGAGGCAAGATCAGGCGAAGCCTTGCGGGCCATGAGGGAAAAGGCTGGGCAACTGCGCGTGGGCGGAGTTGCCGTGATCGCTTACTTCGAAGGTTCCGAGTTGCGTTCCTGGACTTCGAAAATGCTGGTGGTTGACCGCTACAAGGACGCCCCTTCCGCGAGTGGCGCGGGCGCAAATCTCCTGGGGATTGCCTACGCCAAGGCCGCCGAGATGGCGGATACGCTCAAGGACAGCGGGCATGCCGGCCGCCCGGTCCTGACGGGGGAATTCGGCTGGCAGGGCGGGGTGGTCCGGGCCTGGAACGGGGGATATTTGATCGCCGCATTTAGCGGCGGAAAGTCGGAGGACGATGTCGAGGTGTCGAAGGCCGGCATTTTGGCGATGACCGCGGTCCACTGAAACCAGCAATGGGTTGCTCCGGGGACGTGCCCCATGGGCAACCGGGCGGCTCGTGATACCGCAGCAGTCGGGGTATTCTGGGGAACAGAATCTGAAACCACCAAAAACGATGAAATTCCTATTCGGACTAGTGATCTGCGGCAGCCTGTCCGCCTGGGCGGGCGAACCGGCGCCGGCCTTCGCGCTGCACGATGGAGACCGCGTCGTGTTTTATGGCGACAGCATTACCCAGGATGGCGGATACGCGCGCATGGTGGAGGCGTACGCGCGCAGCCGCTATCCGTCCTGGGACCTGCGCTTCTACAACGCGGGCGTGGGCGGTGACACGACCAAGGGCGGTTCGGCTGGCGCGGCCGTGGTTCGGCTCGATCGGGACGTCATCAGCCTCAAGCCGACGGTTGTGACGATCATGCTGGGGATGAACGACGGCGGGTATCGGAGGCTGGATCCGGAGACGCTGGCCGGATTCACCGAGCGCCTGCGCGCGATCGTTGAAAAACTGAAGGCAGAACTTCCCTCGGTGCGCCTCTATTTGATCCGGACGTCGCCCTTTGACGACATCTCCCGCCCGCCGGACTTTGATCCCGGCTACGACACTGTGCTGCGACAGCTGGGTGAAGCGGTCGCGCTTCTCGGTCGCGAGCAGCACGCCGACGTGGTCGATTTCGGCCACTGTGTGGACGATGGGATCAAGGCCGTGTCCGCGGAGAATCGCGCACTGGCCCGCCAGATCCTGCCTGACCGCGTGCACCCCAGTCCGGCCGGGCATCTGGTGATGGGAGCTGCGTTGCTGCGCGCCTGGCAGGCGCCGGCGCTGGTCGCGCGCGTCGCCCTTGACGCGCGGAGCAGTGCGATCGTGGACGCGGAGAACACGCGGGTTAGCGCGCTCACCGTGGCCGGCGGCAGGATCACCTGGGACGAGCTCGACCGTTCCCTTCCCTTGCCGTTGAGCTGGGAAAACGCCGACACGGAGCTGGCGCAAAAGGCGGGAGCCGCCCTCGAGACCCTCGACGATGAGCCGCTGCTCATCTCCGGCCTCCGTCCGGGTCGCTATGAAGTTCGCATCGATGAACAGCTGGTCGGCACGTTCTCGTCCGCCGAGCTCGAGCGCGGGGTGAACCTGGCGCGGTACAACACACCGATGCGCTGGCAGGCCTACCCGGTGCAGTGGGGCGCGGAAAGCGGGCATCAAGTGCAACGGGTGCGGCGGGAGTTGCTGGTGGCCGCGGCCGGCGATCCCAGTCTGTCTGCCGCCGCCGACCGCCTGGGCGTGTGGGAGGAAGCGCAACAGAGTGCCCGCTCACGCGCGGCCACCCCCAAGTCGCGTCAATACCGGGTCACGCTGGTCCCCTGACTGTTCCCGGCCCCTTGAAACACCGATTTCACGGGTTGCTGAATGGCTCCGGCCCAGTCGTCCTGCTCTGCTTCAGCCTGCTCACCGCGGGAGCCAAAGCGGTCCCCGCGACGATCAAGCCGGGTGACGTCTGGCCGGACGACCACGGCCGGCCCGTGCAGGCCCACGGGGGCGGGGTCATTCTGGCCGGCGTTACTTTTTATTGGTTCGGGGAAGACCGGTCCCCGGGCCTCGATCCGGCCAGGCGCTACGTAGCGTGTTATTCGTCGCGCGACCTGGCGCATTGGAAGTTTTGCCACCGGGTCCTGCAATTGGGCGATCCGGAAAACCTTGGCCCCACCCGCATCGTGGAACGGCCCAAGGTTTTCTTCAATCAGAAGACCGGGAGGTACGTGATGTATCTGCATATCGACGGACCGCAGCCGGGACAGAAAGGGGACTACAGCCTCGCGCGGGTCGGCGTTGCGGTCGGCGACAAGATCGATGGGGACTACCGGTTTCTGCACAGTTTTCGGCCGCTGGGGCATGAGAGCCGGGACATCGGGCAGTTTGTCGATGACGACGGAACTGCGTATTTGATTTTTGAAGACCGGCCATTCGGCTTCCGGATCGCGCAGCTCGCCGGCGATTATCTGTCGGTGGAACGGGAAGTCTGCCTGGTTCCCGAGCATCTGGAGGGGGGAGCCATCGTCCACTTTGGCGGGCTGTACTATGTCGTCGGCTCGCAATTGTCGGGCTGGATCCGAATCCCAACAAGTACGCGACCGCGGTGCGGCTGGAGGGGCCGTGGTCGGAGTTCCGCGATCTGGCGCCTCCACTTACCAAGACCTATGGCGCCCAGTCCGGCTTTTTGCTCAAGGTGACCGGCACAAAGGGCACCACGGTGATTTTCATGGGCGATATTTGGAAGCCCGGGGCCTTGGGAGATTCGCGCTATTGCTGGATGCCGCTGCAGATCGGCCACGGGAGGCTGGCGTTGCCCGAACCGCGGGAATGGAGCCTGGACGTGCAGACCGGTGAAGCGACGATTGGCCTTAAGTGAGTTGCCGATGGTTTGCGGCAGGCTCTCAGGATTGGCGCCCGCCTGACAACAGGAAGGCTCGACGGCAGAACATCGGCCCAGTCCACCATTACAATCGACGCATACGGCCATCACTGGCCGTCAATATTTTGCCCACCGTTTTCGTCCTTTCCGGGCTGGCGGGGATCAATGGCCGCGCCAGCGGTTTCGGCTCCGCCCGGCTATCGCGCTTGCGAAACG
Organism: uncultured Verrucomicrobiae bacterium; assembly: GCA_963722225.1. Lineage (GTDB taxonomy): Bacteria > Verrucomicrobiota > Verrucomicrobiia > Opitutales > Opitutaceae > Fen-1467. The sequence goes on along the minus strand of CAVRNM010000004.1, from coordinate 3,024 downwards.
CGCCCGGATGCGGGAAGAAAAGGTATGCCTGTCGAATCCGCCGCCCGCTGGTTGGCCAAAATGACGCCGGGGACCCGCGTGGTGGCGAGGACCGCGGTGTATGGCCTGGTCGCCGGCCTGGCTGCTGTCGCCTTCAACGTTTGCATTCACTTCCTTTACCAAAACGGGATCGTGCGCCTCAGTCATGCTTCGATTCCGGTCTTTCTGATTGGCAGCTTCGTGATCGTGGGAGTGACGTCGGGTGTCTCGGGCTGGTTGCTGGGTGAATTCTGCCCGCAAGCGGCCGGCAGCGGCATCCCGCAGCTGAAAGTCGCATTCTGGAAAGACTTCGGCCTCGTACCCTGGCGGGTGCTCTGGGTGAAGTTCGTTGGCGGCGTTCTCTCCGTGGGCGGGGGGGCGAGCCTTGGCCGGGAGGGGCCCTCAGTGCAACTGGGGGGCGGGCTTTCCTCGAACGTCGCCGGGTGGCTCGGTGAACCCAAGCAGCAACGCCGGCCCGCGGTGGCCGCCGGCGCCGCTGCAGGTCTCGCCGCGGCCTTCAACACGCCTATTGCCGCCGTCACGTTCGTGTTGGAGGAGATCATCGGCGACCTCAACAGCCGCCTGCTCGGCGGCGTGCTGCTGGCCTCCGTCATCGGCGCACTGGTGGTCCACGGTTTTCTGGGCGAGCAGCCGGCCTTCACGCTCAAGGTCATTGGGGCTCCAGGCGCATGGGCGTATGCCGCCACTCCCGCGGTGGCAGCATTGGCCTCGGTCGCCGGCTGCCTGTTTCAGTATCTGTCGCTGGGCGTCCGCCAGTGGTTCAAGGCGCCATCGCGATTCCCGACGTGGGTGCGGACCCTCCTGGGCGGACTGGCGGTGTGGCTGTTGGGCAGCGCGGTCTTCCTCGGCACTGGGCATACCGGTGTCTTCGGCCTCGGGTATGAAGATCTCTCGGCCGCGCTGGATGGCCGGATGTTCGGGCGGGACGCCACCCTTCTGCTCGGCGCCAAACTGCTCGCGACGGGGGTCTGCTACGGGCTCGGTGGTTGCGGCGGCATTTTTGCCCCCACGCTGTTTTTCGGAGCCATGACGGGTGTGGCGGCCGCCGGGCTGCTCAGCCTGGCGGTTCCGCTCGGGCCTTCCGCCTACGTTCTCCTGGCGGTCGTCGGGATGAGCAGCTGCCTGGCGGCCGTCGTCCGCGCTCCCGTCACCAGCATTCTCATCGTCTTCGAGATGACCCACGAGTTTGCCCTGGTTCCGCCGCTGATGGTCGCGGCCCTCGTTTCCCAGGCGATCAGCCGCCGGCTGACGAAGCACAATTTCTACGACGCGCTGCTCGAGCAGGACGGCCAGAGCGTCGACCATGTCGTCCCGCCGCGCGACCTCCAGGCCTGGCAGCAGGCACCCGTCAGTCGGATCGGCAACTTCCGCCCCGTCCTGGTGCGGGACCTTTCACCGGCGGGACTCAAACAGTTGCTCGAGGAAAAAACGTTCGATCGTTTCCCGGTCGCGCAACCCGATGGACTGCCGCTCGGGATACTCACCCGCGCCGAGGCGCAGGCCGCCGTTGCGAAAAAACGCGCGCCGCGACTCGTGCCGGCGCCGACCTGCCGGCGGGAAGCCACGGTGCGTCAGGCGCAGTCCCTGCTCATCGAGTCGCCCGCGGGCATGGTCTTGATTGTGGCGGGCGTCGACGGTCGTGTCATCGGGCTGCTGACCTTGCACGATCTGCTCCGCGCCGAGTTTGCCCTGGCGGCCCCGGGCTGACCGGCCCGCGGGGCGCGGGGTGCTCCGGACTCGGAGCCGGGACCGCCGGGCCGGCGGGGAGGGAAAGAATGGTGAAGGAAGGCTTGACCGGATCTCCTTTATATCCATATATACGCATAGATAGTAAACCCGGTCAAATCGCCCCGCATGAAAACCGAATCCATCATCCGTCTCGTCGCCGGCATCCTGGTCCTGGCCAGCGTCGCGCTCGCGCAGTTCGTGAGCCAGTGGTGACTCCTCCTGGCCGCTTTTATCGGCCTCAGTCTGGTCCAATCGGTGTTCACCGGCTTCTGCCCGGCGGAGATCATTCTCGCCAAACTCGGCCTGGGCGACGGCGCCTCCACGAGCCTCCTGAGTTCATTCCTCTCTTTAATCTCGCCTTCCGCTTCCGGCGTGCGGCGGGTCATGCCGGCCGAGGCCGCGCAAAAAGTCCATGATCGGGCAGCGGTACTGGTCGACGTGCGCGAGCCGGCCGAATGGTCGGGAGGCGTGGCCCAGCCGGCGGTGCTTCTCCCCCAGAGCGACCTCCTGGGCGCCCGGCAGCAGTGGAAGCCATTTCTCGATCAAGTCGGCGATCGCGAGATTATCCTCTATTGTCGTTCCGGCAGCCGCTCCGACCGGGCGGCCCGCCTCCTCGCTGCCGAGGGCTGCAAGACCGCCAATGCCGGTGGTTTTTCCGCGTGGCAGGATTCCGGCCTGCCGGTCGGCCAGCCGAAGCACCCAGGTTGAGCGTCAGGCGCTCGGAACGGTTTCGATGTCGCGCCGGCGGTCGCGGCATTTCCACTGGGAGAATCCCATGGTCGCGAAGATGCCGCCCGGCCCGACGTCAGGGCGCCGTACGGCGGCCGACGATTTCGAGATCGCGCTCCGCCCCATGGAGCAGCGCCACGCGTGGCAGGTGTCCCCACTGTTCAAAGCCGTGTTTGGCGAAGAGACGCAGACTGGGCCCGTTGTGCGCCCAGATAAGGCCGACGAGGCTCTTGACGCCCACCGCCGGGGCCCGGGCGATGGCCTGCCGCACCAGCAGGTCGGCGAGTCCGCGGCGCCGGTGGGTTTCCGCGACATACACGCTGATTTCCGCGGTGGGATGGTAGGCCGGTCGCGGGTGAAAATCGCTAAAACTGATCCAGGCGCAGACAAGGCCGGCGGAGTCCTCGGCCACCCAGAACGGCCGCCGGTCTGGGGTGTGCGACCGAAACCAGGGCAGCCGGCTGGCCACGCTGACCGGGGACGTGTCGGCGGTCACCATCCCGCCCGGAATGGTGGCGTTGTGGATTC
>CAVRNM010000003.1:0-9054 GCA_963722225.1 uncultured Verrucomicrobiae bacterium | reverse complement strand
TGACGCGCTCGGGACGCTGGCGGCGGCGCCACACGGCGAGGATTTTGGCGGCTGGGTTCAAGAGGCCGGTTCTTTTTTAAAAAAAGAACCAAAAAACTTTTTGCTCTTTAGGAAGGACCCACGCCCGACAGGACGGCGGTGGCACCTTATGTCCTGTCGGGGTGGGCAAAAGACAGTTTTAGCGCGAGTAAAATTCGACGACGAGATTGGGCTCCATGGTCACCGGGTAGGGCACGTCGTTCAGCTTCGGTGAGCGGACGAAACGGCCCTTCATGGCGCGGTGATCGACTTCCAGATATTCCGGCACGTCGCGCTCGGAGCTCTGCACCGCGTTCCAGTACCACCACGATCTGCTTGGACTTTTCCTTCACTATGCGGCAGGTCGATCTGGGCCGCGTACTGGGCTTCTTCCATCAGCACATGCCACGCCTCGTCGACAAGGACTTTTCCGACGTGCGCATGGAGAGCCTGTTCTTCGCCGTCGATCCGGCGCTGCGGGGCGATGCCGTGGTCGTCCAGTACGATCCCTTCTCGCCCCTAAACGAAGTCCAGCTTTACACGCCTGCGGCGCTGCTTAACAGCGCCGGCGTTACCAGCGGGAAAAGGGAAGTCATCCCCAACCATCGCCTGCATCGTCTGCCGGCCCCATTGTGCCCCACTATCTCGACGCCCTGCGGGCCGAACATCTAGCGGATGCCTTCGCGGCGGAGATTGTCGGGATTGTCGTAATCTCCCACTGTGCGCTTGATCGTGAAGTCGTAAGTCGGGCCTTCGTTGGCCAAGCCGAAGGCAAGATAACGACCGGCGACCAGATCGGTATGGACCTCGAGGGTGCTCCAGAAGGTCGGCACCTCGTAGTAGTTGATGCAGTGGGCCTCGGACACCCGCCAGAGCTGGCCGTGAGAATCGTACTGATCCACGGCGAGCACCTGCCAGGAATCCTCGTCGACGTAAAAGGTGCGCCGCGGATAGATGTGGCTGGTGCCGGGCTTGAGTTTGGCCTCAACGACCCAGACGCGATGAAGTTCATAACGCGTGAGATCCTGGTTGATGTGCAACGGCTTGAGGATCTCGGCATATTTCACCTTGTCCGAGTGCAGCTTGTAGGAGTTGTAGGGCACGATCATCTCGCGCTTGCCGACCAGTTCCCACGTGTAGCGGTCGAGGGCGCCGTTGAACATATCGAGCTGGTCGCTGGTGCGCATGCCGTCGGACGCAGTGCCCGGATTGTCGTAGGCGACGTTGGGCGCCCGGCGCACCCGGCGCTGGCCGGGATTATAAACCCAGGCATTCCGCGGTTCCTTGACCTGGTCGATCGTTTCACGCACGAGCAGAATCGAGCCGGCGAGGCGCGGTGGGGCCTTCACTTCCTGTTTAAAGTAGAAAACCGTGTTGCCCAGCTGTTCCGGGGTCATGTTCTCGCGATAATAGTTGAAGAGGAATTCCTCGTCGAAATCGACCAGCGTGTAGGAGCCGCCGCGCAGGGGCGTAGCCTGGGAAACCCGCCGCTCCGCGCTGACGCCGCGGAACCGGAGAAGATGGTTCCACATGATCTCCAGGCCATTCTGGGGAATCGGGAAGGGAATGCCGTCGATGGCGCCGTCAACCGCCGCACCGTCGCGCACGAGATTGGCGCGGGTGGCGTTGAGTTTGGTGGCCTCGTAAACCCGGGCCGGCACCGAGGCGCTGCGACGCGTCGGATAGACGGGCAGCTTGTAGTCGGCGTAAGCCTTCAACAGCCCGATTGAACCGGCGGTAAGGCGGTCCCGGTACTGGTCGACGTTGGCGCCGGTAATGACATAGAGCGGTTGGTCGCTGGCGAACGGATCGGGGTGATGCATACCGACGGTATAGCCGGCGGGCGGCTGCGTGATGCCACCGGTCCACTCGGGAATGGTACCCGCGGCATTTCCGGCTCGTTCGGCCCCGAGGGGTGTCAGATCTTTGCCGAGCCGCGCGGCCTGATCAGCCGGGACCGCGGCAAACAGACTGGTAGCCGTGGCGACCAACGCCGCGAGGACGAGGGGAGTCGGGCACATGGAGGCGGGAGAATGGGAATGGGAGTTCATGGTCTTGGGGTCTTCCTGAAATGCCGGCTCAATGGGGTTTAGAATGAGTATTTCATTGTCGCCGAGACATAGTCGCGGTCCGAGAGGAGATTGTAGTCACCACCCCCGAAATAATTGACGTACCGCAGCTCGAAGCTCCACTGATTCTGGAACGTGAATTCCGCGCCCACGGTGAGCGTCTTCCGGTTCTGCAGGAAATTACCCAACGGGAGCGGGGTATTGCCGCTGACGTCGTGGGCAAAACCGAGCGACGGGGAGAAGTTGATGCCGGCAAAGAGGTTGTTGTAGTCAAGTTTTCCGACCACCTGATAACCCCAGGAAGTCCGATCGGCGAAACCGCCGCTCGGCGTGGCAGGGAACTCCCCATTGCCCGTGTTGATCATCTCAGCAGAAGAGCCGGCAGTATCAGTGCCGGGGCCGTCGAAGCGGAGCGTGGATTTTGATGGCAGATCCGGGACGATGGTGATGCCCACTTCGCCCACGACCGTGAACTGATTGGCGCCGAGCATCGGGCCAAACACCTTGGTCGCGGTGGTCTGGGCCTGCCAGACGTCGAGGCGACGATAACCCGGGATCTCCGTGCCGAACTGGCCGGCATAATTGCCGAGTTGGTTGTTCGCGCCGTAGGCCGTGCCAAAGACCGGGTCGAGGGCCGACAAGGTCGCAAAAAGCAATTCGACGTCGTCCACCTGCAGGGGGACATTGCGCTTGTAGGAGATCTCACCCTGGAGGGAGATGCCGGTCGTACCCAAGTCGGTGTTGAAACTGGCTCCAAACATGTCGATGTCTTTCGGGTATTCGACAAAATAACTCCCCGTGTCGGCCTCGGTGAGAAACCCGATCTGCTCCGCTCCCGCCACGATCTTGGCCGCGGCAGGGTAGAACGGTTGCAGGCTGGCGGGCAGGGCGGAAACCGGCACGTTGGTGAACGCGGCACCGAGCAGGGTCGCGAGAGCGGAGGGCACGCCGGCGGCCGGGTAGCCGGCCGCGACCATGGCGGGAGCCAGCTGAGATGAGGCCAGACTGGAGGCCGTGTTTTGAATCAGGCCGGGGATGGCGGGGAGTTCCGCGCTCGAAGGAGTGACGGCGCTGATCACTGGCAAGCGGCTGCTGTACCGAAGATAATAAAAGCCGAATTCGGTATGATTCAGGCTGGTGGCAAGATAGTGCGCGGCCAGGCCCCACTGGCCGTAGTCCTTGGGCATGCGATCGGGACCGCGAGGAATGGCGCCCAGCGGCTGGTCATCGGCGAGAGCGCCGAAGCCGAGCATGACCTTCTGCCCGCCCGGGCTGGCAAAATCGTTGGTGCTGAAATACGTGCCATCCGGGTCGAGCTGCATATGCCGGAACTCCAACAGCCAGACGGCCTCGATCGAGAGCTTGTCCGTCAGCGCCATCGAGGTGTCCAAGGCGTAGACCGGCAGCAGCGCCTCGCGCAATTCCGAGCCCGGCGCCCGCAGGCGGGACACGTCCACGGGATTGATCACATTGATGCCATTGGGGATAAATGTGCTTTCGCCCCAGCTGATCACCTGCCGGCCGAGGCGGACCGTGAGCGGGATCGATCCGAGATCGAACTTGCCGGTGATGTAATTATCGAGCAGAACGGCGTTTTCGCCCACCTGCTGCTTGGCTGCCTCGGTCAGGGGAATATGGGCAAGGTCGCCGTTCTCATTCTGCGAATCGAAGAAGGCATAGCCGCGCACAAAAAGACCCCAGTTATTCCATTTCAGCTCCAGGTCGTCGGTGATCTTGTAAAGCACCGAGTCAATGCCCCGCCCGTAGTTGAGGTCGCCGTCATCATCGTTGACGGAGTACGCTTTGCCGGGGACGCCATTGAACGTGTTGGTGATCCCATAGAGCGAGGGATCAGGATTCTGGAGTCGATCCAGGACACCCACCGAGAGGGTGGTGTCGAGGCTGCCATTTACTCCGCCGAGTGCAAAAACGAATGCATGGACTGAGGCAGCCCCGGCAAAGAACAAGAGGAGGGCAGCCGCAAACGCGACTCGGTTTCGGTGCCAATCAAACGCGGGAGGGGAATATCGAGGTTTCATGGCTCAGGGTAAGGACAACGAAGACCTCCACGTTGGGAAGCCAGGGGGGTTGGGGATCAGGTTTGACCCGGGGCAGAGCTCAAACGAGGCGGCATGAAGCGGGGTTTTCCCAGCGACGGCAAGAACTAAAAAAGATTCCCGCTTTGACGTGCCGGCCTAAATCGTGAGGTGATGGTGCCATGGAGGCGGCTGCGCATATTCACATCAAGGGTGCCCGGGAGCACAACTTGAAGAATCTTGAGCTCCACCTGCCTCGCGGAAAGCTGGTGGTCGTCACGGGGCCGAGCGGCTCTGGAAAATCCTCCCTGGTCTTCGACACGCTGTACGCCGAGGGATATCGCAAGTACATGGAGAGCCTGTCGACGGAGGCCCGGCAGGTGCTGGCGCAGTTGCGCCGGCCGGACGTTGACTTCATCCATGGACTTTCGCCCGTCCTCGCCATCGAGCAGCGCACGGGCGGAGGCTCGCCGCGCACGACCGTGGCGACGGTGACCGAGCTCGCCGATTACGCCCGCCTCCTCTGGGCGTTGCAGGGGGCGCAGTCGTGTCCGAAGGACGGGGGCCGGATCGAACCGCACTCGTTGGACGACTGCGTCGAACGCGTGTTGCGGGAGGCTCCGGGCGAGCGGATCGTGCTCCTGGCGCCCTGGATGCGGGCCAAGCCGGCCGTGCTGCGCGACGAAATACCCAGCCTGCGGCAACGCGGGTTTCAGCGCATCAGGATTGCGGGTGAGATCAAGTCACTCGACGATCCCCATCTCCTGCCTGCCGGAGCTCACGAGCTGGTCGTCGAACTGGTCGTCGACCGGCTGGTCGCGGCCCCGGAGCAGCGCAGCCGGCTCGCCGATTCGCTGGAACTAGCCTTCCGCGAGGGACAGGACCGCGCCATCGTCCTGGCGCAAAGATCGCCGGACGATCCGTGGCGCGAGATCGCGCTGAGTCAAAGTCTCAGCTGCGTGATCTGCGGAGAGGTTTTCGACCGCCTGACGCCGCGGCATTTTTCCTTCAATCATCAGGAAGGCGCCTGTCCCGCGTGCGGGGGATTGGGGCGGCGCATGACCTTCAGCCCCGAACTGGTCGTTCCCGATCCGGCAAAATCCGTGCGGGAGGGCGCGCTCAAGCCCTGGCGGATCGGCGGGAAGAACCTGATCATCAAACACAACGCCATCCTGAAGCAACTCGCCGAACAGCTGCCGTTTGATCCGGAGAAACCCTGGCGGGATTTATCGGACGAGGTGCGGGAGGCGCTGTTGTACGGCGCCGGGGAACGATTGTTCAGTTTCCGCCTGCGGCGGATGAAGCAGCCCAAACTCCTACCGTTTGCCGGCGTCCTTTCGCTGCTGGATCAGAGCTGGCGCGAAACGCGCAGCGACGGGTTCCGGGCACGATTGACGACTTTTCAGGTGAGTGCGGAATGCCCGGCCTGCCACGGCACCCGGCTGAATCCGCGCGTGGCGGCTGTGAAGCTTGTGGCCGGAACCAGAGCTGTAGCCGGGGTCGCCGACCCCGGCGTCGTTGCGCAGGCTTCCCAGCCTGCCTCTTCAGGAAACGGCCGACGCGTATCGGACGGCATCGGAATCACGGAGTTCTTCGCGATGGATGTCGCGACGGCGCACGAGCTTGCGGTTGAATTAAGGCAGCGGCTGGCCGGCGTTGAATCGGCGCGCGAGGTCGTGGAGGGAATCGAGCAACGGCTGCATTTCCTCCTCGAAACCGGGCTTGGCTACCTGACGCTCGACCGTGAATACGGCACCCTCAGTGGTGGCGAGGCGCAGCGGGTCCGGCTGGCAACGCAGCTGGGCATGGGACTGATGGGCGTCATCTACGTGCTCGACGAGCCCAGCATCGGCCTGCATGCCCACGACAACCGGAAGCTGATCGAGACGCTGGGCGAGTTGCGCGACCGCGGGAACACCGTGATCGTCGTCGAGCACGATGGGGACACCATGCGGGCGGCCGACGAGCTGGTGGAACTAGGTCCCGGAGCGGGCACCGAGGGTGGGGAGGTGCTCTTTCAAGGCACCCCGGAGGCGTGCGCCCGGCAGCCGGCCGCCATTTCCCGCACCGGACCTTATCTGGCCCGCACCGCTTTTGTGGCGAAAGAAGCGAAGCTGCGCGTGCCGGACGGGCGCTGGCTGGTCGTTCGCGGTGCCCGGGAGCACAACCTGAAGAACATTGACGGGGCTTTCCCGGTCGGGCTGTTGACCTGCGTCACGGGCGTCTCCGGCTCAGGGAAAAGCACTCTCGTGAACGACATCCTGGGTGCGGCGGCGGCACGGCGGCTCAACGGAGCCAAGATCCTTCCCGGCCGGCACCGCGGGATCGAGGGGCTGGAGCATTTTGAGAAGACAGTGCGGGTGGACCAGGAACCCATCGGGCGCAGTCCGCGCTCAAATCCCGCCACTTACACCAAGCTGCTGGATTTGTTGCGCGATTTGTTTGCGCAATGCCCGCTCGCCAAGGTGCGTGGCTACCGGGCGAGCCGGTTCAGCTTCAACATCCGCGGTGGCCGGTGCGAGCGCTGCCAGGGCGACGGGCAGATCCGGTTCGATATGCAGTTTCTGGCGGATGCCTACGTCGAATGCCCCAGCTGCAACGGCCGGCGTTTTAATCGGGAGACGCTCGAGGTGCGGTTTCACGGCCGGAACATCGCGGATGTGCTCGATCTCACCGTGCGCGAGGCCATGGAGCTGTTCCGCCATATTCCCCGGGTCATGGAAAAGCTGGAGACGCTGGACGCCGTCGGGCTGGGGTACCTGCGCCTGGGCCAGTCGGCGGTGACCCTTTCCGGCGGCGAGGCGCAGCGGCTCAAGCTCTCGCTCGAGCTGAGCCGGCGCCAGCAAGGGCAGACCCTTTACCTGCTCGACGAGCCCACGACCGGATTGCACTGGGTCGACATCCAGCGGCTGATGGACCTCCTGTTCAAGCTGCGCGATGGCGGCAACACGATCGTGGTGATCGAGCACAATCTCGATGTGATCCGGCTCGCCGACTGGATCATCGATCTGGGCCCCGGCGGAGGCTCGGACGGAGGGGAAGTCGTCTACGGCGGTCCCTGTTCCGGAATCGAGAAAGAGCCGCGATCGCTCACCGGCCAGGCTCTGGCCGGATGATGCTGCGGAATGCAGTGAGGATGGCGGTGCGCGTGTCTGATGTCACCCGCCCAGGTGCTGCGCGTTGTCCCAAACGCGCTGAGCTGTGGCGGGGCTCGGTATTCCCGAACGCGCCCAAGCGTCTTGAGGACAAGCCGCTCCGCCTCTAGTCGTTTGGAAAATGTCATTAATTGCTTGCTAACCGCGCGCCGGGCCGCAGCGTCACCCCCGCAAGGCGGCAGGAAGGCGCGAGTTTCGCAGCCACCTGCCCGCATCCCTTCGGGCGTTTCTTCGATGAGAGACCGTTCAGAGGTTTCCATCGCTCATCGAATTAATCAGACCTGTTCCCTGGACATTGACCGGCTTGTGCCTGCGCATTCCTGCGCGGGCCACCGGGCGTGACCACTCTGGCGACGGGTCAGTCCATCCAACGCCATATTCCGCCCTTACACTGGGCGGAGCGCAACGGCCGCCTCCCGGCGCCCGAGCGCATTTCACATGAATCAAGACACACCTGTTACCACGTTCGCCTCATTGAACCTGGCTGCGCCCCTGCTGCGCGCCCTCGTCGAAAAGGCCTATCTCCATCCGTCGCCGATCCAGGCGAAGGCCATTCCGCCGCTTCTGGAAGGCCGCGACCTGATCGGTTGCGCCCAGACCGGCACCGGCAAGACGGCGGCGTTTGCATTGCCCATTCTGCACCGGCTCGCCGCCCGCCCCCAGCCCAATGCATCGCGCCGTCCGCGCACCCTGATCCTTACGCCGACCCGCGAACTGGCGGCGCAGATCGGCGAGAACATTGCGTTTTATGGCCGGCATCTCCCGTTCCGCCACACGGTCATTTTCGGTGGCGTCGGCGAGAATCCGCAAATCCGCGCCCTGGCCGCCGGCGTCGAGATTGTCGTCGCCACGCCGGGGCGCCTGCTCGACCTCATGGAGCGGGGCTTTGTGGCCCTCGACCGCGTTGAGATCTTCGTCCTGGACGAGGCCGACCGCATGCTCGACATGGGCTTCGCTCCCGATGTGAAACGCATCATTGCCCGGCTGCCGGCTCGCCGCCAGTCGCTGCTGTTCTCCGCCACCATGCCGGAAGCGATCCGCGAACTCGCGAACCGGCTGCTGCGCGATCCCGTGCGGGTGGACGTGGCTCCGGCAGCCACGACCGTGGAATGCGTTGAACAGCGGGTCTGTCATGTGCAGCGCAGCGACAAGCACCGCCTGCTCGTGCACACCTTGCAGCAACATCCCGAGGAACTGGTGCTAGTGTTTTCGCGCACCAAACATGGAGCCAACCGGATCGCCGACAATCTCGACCGCGACGGAATCCAGGCCGCCGCAATCCATGGCAACAAGTCACAGGGAGCCCGCCAGCGCGCGCTGGAGGATTTTCGGACGGGACGCACGCGCGTCCTTGTGGCCACCGACATCGCCGCGCGGGGCATCGATGTCAAAGGCATCGCCCTGGTGGTGAACTTCGATATTCCGGAGGAGCCGGAGGCTTACGTGCACCGCATCGGCCGCACAGCCCGGATGGGGGCAAAGGGCCTGGCCTTCTCCTTCTGCGATCCGTCGGAGCACTCATCATGGCGCGACATTCAGCGCCTCATCCGCCAGACCATCCCGGTGCACGCCGATCACCCGTTTGCCGCCAACGCGGCGCGGGCGATGACTACCGAATCATCACGACCGGCCGCCGCGCCCGTCAATCCGCCCCGCCGGTCCGGCGGCGGGTTCTGGCGCACCGCCAGCTCGCCACGCCCGGGCTACGGGAGTTTTCAGGGTCGCAGCCTGTCGGGCCGCCGAGGCTGACCGCGCGTCGATCATACGCGCTGGTGT
>CAVRNM010000002.1:0-17997 GCA_963722225.1 uncultured Verrucomicrobiae bacterium | reverse complement strand
ACCCCTACGAGAACATGGGCGCCCAAATGGTGAAGGAAGTCGCCTCCAAGACCTCCGACGCCGCGGGCGACGGAACCACCACCGCCACGTTGCTCGCCGAGAGCATCTATCGCGAGGGCCTGAAGAATGTCACCGCCGGATCGAATCCCGATCTATCTGAAGCGCGGCATCGACAAGGCCGTCGAGGCGACCATCGCCGAACTCGCCCGCATCTCCAAGAAGGTCAATGACCGCGAGGAGATCCGCCAGGTCGCCACCGTCTCGGCCAACTGGGACGACACCATCGGCAATATCATCGCCGATGCCATGGACAAGGTGGGCAAGGACGGCACCATTACCGTCGAAGAGGCGAAGTCCATCGAAACCACCCTGGAAGTCGTCGAGGGCATGCAGTTCGACAAAGGCTATCTCTCGCCGTATTTCACGACCAACGTCGAGGCGATGGAGGCCGTGCTCGAGGACGCCTATGTGCTGATCCACGAGAAGAAAATCACGAGCCTGCAGGACCTGCTCCCGTTGCTCCAGACCGTGGCCAAGAGCGGCAAACCCCTCCTGGTCATCGCCGAGGAAGTCGAGGGCGAGGCCCTCGCTGCCCTCGTGGTCAACAAGATCCGCGGCACGCTCAATGTTTGCGCCGTCAAGGCCCCGGGCTTTGGCGATCGCCGGAAGGCCATGCTCGAAGACATCGCGATCCTCACCGGCGGCCGCTGCCTGACCGAGGACCTCGGCATCAAGCTCGAGAATGTCACCATCAGCGACCTGGGCAAGGCGAAGCGCATCACCGTGGACAAGGACAACACCACGATCGTCGAAGGTGGCGGCAAATCGTCCGACATCCAGGGTCGCGTCAAGCAAATCCGCCGGCAGATCGATGAGACCACCTCCGATTATGACCGCGAAAAGCTCCAGGAGCGCCTGGCCAAACTCGCGGGTGGCGTCGCCGTCATCAATGTCGGCGCCTCGACCGAGACCGAAATGAAGGAAAAGAAGGCCCGCGTCGAGGACGCCCTCCATGCGACGCGCGCCGCGGTCGAGGAAGGCATTGTCGCCGGCGGCGGCGTCGCGCTGCTGCGTTGCGCCAAGGTCATCGAAGCCCTCCAGCTGGAAGGTGACGAGAAGATCGGCTCCCAGATCGTCCGGCGGGCCATCGAATATCCCATCCGCATGCTCTGCGCCAATGCCGGCGTCGAACCCGGCGTGGTCGCCCAAAAGGTTTCCGAGGGCAAGGGCAACTTCGGTTACAACGTTGCCACCGGCGAATACGAGGATCTGGTCAAGGCCGGCGTGGTCGACCCGACCAAGGTCACCCGCACCGCGCTGCAAAACGCGTCCTCGATTGCCGGCTTGCTGCTGACGACCGAGTGCATGATCACGGAGATCCCGGAGAAGAAGGAAACTCCCCAGGCTCCCGGCGGCGGCGGCATGGGCGGCATGGACTACTAAGCTCGATTGCGGCCAGTCCCGCTTTGCAACACTTCAAGGCGCTCCGGTTTCCGGAGCGCCTTTTTCTTGGCCGGGATTGGTGCGCAGCCGTTTCGACAGGCTCAAGGCCCGAGAGCGTGTCGAGGGGCTTGTCGCGGGGCCAATTATCCACGTGGGAACGGTCCGCCGATCCTCCGTCGCCAAACCCGTGGAGGACAGGTTGAGGCGGCCTCATGCAGTTGACGTAGGGTCGCCGCTCGTCGGCGGACCGTTCTCCCACAGACCAACGGCCCGGCGACAAGCGCCGGCCCTACGCACCGTCCATTGTAGGCCATCGTCGTTGGGAAAGCGTCGGTCGACTGCATGATCCCGCTGAGTGGCGACCCTGCTCTGTGGTGCAGCGAACCCCACGGCTGCGTGTTGAGGGAATCATTGTCCTGCTGCAGGAGTTCCCAATCAGGGCTCCTGCAGAAGGGGGCGCGGCGGCGGAGTCTGGCTCTTGATTGCCGCGGCATACTTCTTCGTCTGGAAATCGATCACCAAAGAGGCGCCCTGGCCTTGTTGACGCACGATCGCCTGGATCTGGTTGAGGTGCGGTTGAAGTATCCAGCACAGCTGCGCCCCGAGGTGATAATCCTCTTTCGCACTCGGGGACGCTTTGTTCGGCTCGTCCATCAGCTGGAGGTAGGCAATGTACCGTTCCTTCCAGGCCGCTTCGTTTTCCGCCACATAAACCGTCAGGTTGGCGGTATCGAGGTCCCCGGTCCGCTGGACCGCCTTGTATTTTGACATCAGATCCTGGTAAGCCGTCTCTATCGCCTCGCGGCGCCCGACCGTGGTGTGGGTCAGCTTGAAGAATCGGAGGCGGATGATCGCGCCGGCCCCGTCAACCGTCAGCTCCACGCTGTCAAATTCGTTTCTCTTGTCGGGAACCTTGTAGATGGTCCAGTCCTGGTCCCGGTGGCTCTCCAAGACCGAGACGCTGCTCGGATCGAATTTGCCCTCGGGCTCGAATCCGTAGACGTCGTTGTCGGTGATGACATGCCTGGCGACCTCCACGTCAGCGCGCGCCGCGTAGTCTTTGGGTACGTCGGATTCGGGTGCCGTCTGGCACGAGGCGAGCAACAAGGGCAGGGCGGCAATCGGGATCCACTTCATGCCGGGCACGATGGGATATCGGGCTGCGACTAGCAAGTTCGATGCGGTGTCCTCGCCTTGTCCAGGACCAGGTTACGGTCTCTTCAGATCAGCATTTTGGCGACGATTGTCATCATTCAACGCTGACTACGTGACCGCGGAATGGCAGAGTGCCGCTTTCGCAAAGTGCACGGATGCCAACACTGCCTGCATCCGGGTTGATCCTTGATCCGTGGTGAAAAAAGTCGTTCCCCTTTTGGTTGCGGCACCCGCTGTGCTAGGAAATTGGCGGGCTGGCCAGTTCCCGCCACAGAAGCGCGCTCATCCGTTGGCCCGCGGCAAAGCAATCGAGATCGAATTTCTCGTTCGGCGAATGGACGTTGTCATCGGGCAGCGCCAGGCCGAGCAAAAGGGTGTCGACGCCCAGGATTCGCTTGAAATCGGAGACAATGGGGATTGAGCCGCCTTCCCGGATCAACACAGGCTCCCGGTGGAAAGCGGTTCGCAACGCCCGCAGCGCGGCTTGCACTTGGGCGCCGGCGGGCTCGACCAAATACGGCGGCGCTCCGTGTCCGGCGCTGATCTCAATGCGCACGGTGCGCGGGCAGAGTTTCTTCAGCCAGGCGATGGTGGCCTTCATGATCTTGTCCGGCTCCTGGTCGGCCACCAGGCGCATCGTGATCTTGGCCCGGGCCCAGGCCGGCACGATGGTCTTGCCCCCCTCGCCCTGATAACCGCTCGTCAGCCCGTTAATCTCGAGCGTCGGCCGGGCGGTGGTGCGCTCGGTCGAGGTGAATCCCTGTTCGCCGTAAAGCCGGGGCACTCCGAGGAACCTCCGGTAGCCTTCCTCCGTGCCGGGCAGACGGCGCAGCTGTTTCCGTTCAAGCGGGCTGAGCGCCACCACGTCATCGTAAAAGCCCGGGATCGTGACCCGGCCTTCGGCGTCCCGCAGTCTGGCGAGGAGTTGCGAGAGGGCCATCGCCGGATTCTCCACTGACCCGCCGAAGAGTCCGGAGTGCAGGTCGCGGGAGGGCCCGCGCAGGGTGACCTCAAGCGCGGCGACGCCGCGCAGCGCATAGGTGAGCGCGGGCAGGTTCTTTTCCGGCATGCCGGTGTCGGAGATCACGACGGCATCACAGCGAAGCTCGCGCCGGCGGGCGCGCAGGAACGGCGTCAGGCTGGCGCTGCCGGTCTCTTCCTCGCCTTCGAGCACGAACGTCAGATCGCACGGCAGCGCGGTGCCGGTCTTGAGGTACGCTTCGACGGCCTTGAGATGAGCAAAGTGCTGCCCCTTGTTGTCGGCGGCGCCGCGGGCGATCAGCTGGCGGCCCCGAATCGTGGGTCCGAACGGAGGGGATTTCCAGAGGTCAAACGGCTCGGGCGGCTGCACATCGTAGTGGCCGTAGACGAGAAAATGCGGCCGGATCCCCGCCCGGCGCGGTGTGCGCGCGAGCACGATCGGATGCCCCGGCGTGGGGCACAACTCGGCGTTGAGGCCGATCCTGCGGCAATGCTGCACCAGCCAGGCGGCGCAGGCGTGGAGATCCTTTTTGTGCGGCGGCTGGGCGGAGATGCTGGGGAAACGCAGGAGCTCGCACAACTCGTCGACAAAGCGCGGCTGGTTGGTCTTAAGGTAATCGAGAACGGCATTCATCGGGAATGCCGATCACGCTCGGCCCTTCTTGAAGAGATGGCAAAGCGAATCAGGCGCGTTCGCCCTGGAGCACGCGTTCGATGGTATGGGTTAAGTCGGCGATTTCGTAAGGCTTGGAAACCATGCCGCGAAATCCGTAGGCTTGGTAATTGGAAATGACCAGGTCGTTGGAGTAGCCGCTGGAAACGATGGCGCGCACGGCGGGATCCAGTTTCAGGAGTTGTTCCAGGGTCTGACGCCCGCCCATGCCCCCGGGCACGGTCAGATCCAGAATCACCAGGGCATAAGGCTGGCCATCCTGCCGCGCGCGGGTGAATTCCCGCACGGCCGCTTCGCCATGGGTGACCGTGGTGACTTCATAGCCCAGGCGCCGGAGGATGGTGCCTCCGACCCGAAGAACCATCTCCTCGTCATCCATGAACAGGATGCGCACCGGACCGGGCGTCGTTGGCGAGGTGATTGGCGCGGGGGCGTTCGCTGAGTCCGGCGATCCTTCCGCCGCGGGCAGCCAAATGTGAAAAATTGTGCCCCGGCCCAAAACCGATTCGGCGGAGACATGGCCGAGGTGCTTCTTGACAATGGAATGCACGGTGGCGAGGCCAAGGCCACTGCCCTGCTTCTTCGTTGTGAAATAGGGATCAAAGATCCTTTGCATATCCTCAGGCGATATACCTTGACCGTGGTCCGTGATGGTCAGCTTCACATAGCGGCCGGGCGCGAGCGGCTGGCCGGGTTCGGAGCCGACCAGATCATTCTGCAGGGCGATATTGATGATCCCGCCGTCGGGCATGGCCTGCGTGGCGTTGACGACAATATTCTGGACCACCTGGCCGATTTGGCCCTTGTCCACATTGGCCGGCCAGAGGTTGTCCGGGACGTCGAACTGGCAGCGCGTTTGCGAACCCCGCAACGAAAACTCGGCGACCTCGCGGACCACGTCGGGCAGGGCCACGGCGGCGCGGATGGGGGCGCCACCCTTGGCGAACGTCAGCAATTGCTGCGTCAGATCCCGGGCGCGCACGACCGCCTTTTCCGCGTCGCGCAACGAATCGACGGACTCGGGATCCATCTTCTGGTCAAGGCGCGCCAGCGAGAGATTACCCATGACCACGGTCAGCAGGTTGTTGAAATCGTGGGCGATGCCGCCGGCCAGCAGGCCGAGCGACTCCAGCTTGCTCGTGCGCAGCAATTCGGCCTGGAGCCGTGCTTCGCGTTTCAACTGGTCGCGAATCTGCTCGGTTTGCGCCTGGACGCGGCGCCGGAGCGCGGCGACCCACGCGATGAACAGAAGGATCCCCACCGCCAGCGTGCCCGTGAAGGCGAGGATCCGGCTGCGAGTCAGCCGGGAGGGGCGCCCCAGCACGGTGATGTCGCCGAGGTTGCGCAACTGCAGCTGAAAACCCACTGGCTGCCCGTATTCGTCGTATCTCAACTCATAGACGCCGACGAGCGACAGCACGCTGCCGACGGGCGGAAAGGAAAAACGCGGCTGGCCGGCCGGATTTTCGAGCAGCGCTTCGAAAATATGGTCGCCCGTCTGGAGGCTCAGGCGGGGTTGCGCACCCACCGGAGAGGTGTCGATGAGCGTGCCCTCGATGCTGGCCAGCTGGCCGTCGAGTTCGATCGCCGGGGTCTCCGGCGACATGATGCGGCTGGGCTCCGGCTGCCGATCCCGGCCGGATCTGCGGAAGACGGATTCGCGCAGGACCATCCGGTCACCCTGCCGGCTGGGAAATCCCACGGCTTCAATCCGGTCGCCCAGCTCGAGCGGAGCCTGGTCGCGGGAAAGAACCAGGAGCGTCTGTCCGGCGTCCACGATATGAATCAAATGCCCGGGCGAGTAATGCAGCACCACGCCCGAAACTTTCAGCCGGCGGTTGAATGAGAGCAGGGTGTCGAACTGCCCCAGGCTGGCCAGCGAGCGCGTCGGCAGGTCGAAGGGATCCCCCGGCTTCGGCTCTTCAATCTGCACATAGGCCGCCCCCGGCACATAAAGCGTGATACCGGTCAGCTTGCGCTGGGCGTTCGCCTCCGCCGTGCAAACCCCATGGAGTCGGACCACTGCGCCAACCATGGCGGAGACATCCTCGCTGGCGGGCAGCACCGCGATGAAATCGCCCGTCGGCGTTCCGATTTCGAGGTCGTTCCAGCTGTCCCGCCGGCGGATCTGGCGGAGATATCCGCTCATTTCCACCCAACTCGCCTCCTCGACTCCGGTCAGTGCGTAATCCAGGGAGACCTGTTTGGCCTGGGGGAGGAACAGGTCACTTACCTTGGCGAAACTGGAGGCGGTCACCACCGGGGCAAAGGATCCCATCGAGGCAACGCCGTGCACTTCGACATTCTCCCCAGGGTGGCTCACCCTGGTCGTCAGCTGCCCCCGCATGATGCGGACGCCACCACTCGAATCCTGGATAAAGAAAAAGGGGGAGTTGCGGTTGGACCATGTCACCACACCCGTGATCCAGACCGGAAAGCCCTTCATCACATCGGGAACCGACAGTTCCATCACTTGCTGCGCCAGCCGCAGAGATGTGCCGGCCGGCTGGGCGGCCGGGGCAGCGGCTGGGTACCCCTCGAGCCGGAAGAGACCGCTCCGCAGCCGCCACTCCGTGCCAAGGATGGAGGGGAAACCCACGGCATCAACCAGGGCATCGATGGGACACATCGCCGTCTGCCCGGTCTGCACATCGATCTGCCCGCTCTGGTCGCGAATCCTCACATATCGCCCCGTTTCCTGCGCCTTGACGTGGCCGACGATGTGCACGAGATGGTCGGCCGGAAGGCGCGGCAGGGTCTCGATGGGAACAACGGGCAATTCAAACTGAGGGTCTTGCTCAAGGCGATTGATGATGGTGAGGTGCCGCAGGTCCGGGATGAGAAC
Organism: uncultured Verrucomicrobiae bacterium; assembly: GCA_963722225.1. GTDB lineage: Bacteria > Verrucomicrobiota > Verrucomicrobiia > Opitutales > Opitutaceae > Fen-1467. The sequence goes on along the minus strand of CAVRNM010000002.1, from coordinate 10,900 downwards.
CTCCAGGGATGAAAGGCGGTTGTCCGGCCCGTACTTGGGATTGTAGACTCCCGCGATGCGCACGTTGGTGTTGCGCAGGTCGGGCACCTGGTCGCCGGCATCAAGCAGCACCCAGGCGGTAACGGCTTCTCCCTCCACGGAGAGCGAGAGTTGGAGGTGAGTGGGATTAATCCGGCTGTAGTGATCCACCAACCCCTCACAGGTGACCACCTTCGTATTGAATTGTCTGAACTCCGTGACCTTGCCGGCAATGGATACAGGGTTCAGCCGGGAGGGGCCTTGCCGGTCGATGGTGGCATGCTCAAACGAGATGTCGGCGCAGGGCGGCACGATCGTGCCGGTCGCGATGATGTGCTGGCCGGCCTTAAACTGGAAAAGATTGTCGCCGTAAGGGGCGTAAGCCCCGTTCCCCTGGGCATCCTCGATGTAGAGCATCTTCCAGGCTGGGTCGGCATAGGTCACGTCGCACTCCAGGCGCAAGGATACCGGCTGGGTTTTCTGCTCGGGCGTCAGATCCCAGTACTGCTGGATACTCGTGACCAGCGGCAGCGCGTCGGCCTTGACTTCTGCTGGCGTCGGCGGCTGGTCCGAGGCGGACAAGGCCGGAGGAGCCGAGGCGAGGAGAAGGATCAAGCCAATGGCACTGCCGACCCGGGGAAACCGTTTGGTTCGATGGGATACGGAAGACATGGCGGACTGCTGCCCGCGGGACACAACCTGGACGATCAAACTTCTGGGAGTATCGACACAAGCGGGCGTTAGATAAAGCCTGGAGTTCCACATGATGGCAAAAAGGCGAGGTATGGCGGTGGGACGGGTTTTCTTTGGCTTCCGTTCGGGCGCGGGCCGTGCTTCGCTGGGCCGCCATGGAAGTGATTTTTCTGGGCACGGGCACGTCGCAGGGCGTGCCGATCATCGCCTGCGATTGCGCGGTCTGCACCTCGGCGGACCCGCGCAATCGGCGCGCGCGCTGCAGCATTCACGTGGTAATGGGAGGCTTGCACATCCAGGTGGACGCGGCCCAGGAATTCCGCGTGCAATGTTTGCGCTACGGGGTCCGCCAACTGGACCTCTTCATCCTCACCCATGGCCACGCCGATCACGTGTCGGGAATGGATGATCTGCGGCGATTCTGCGACCTTCGCGGAGGCCGCGCGCTGACCGTCTATTCGACCGGCGAGGGCATGAGCCGGGTGGAGGCGATCTATCCCTATGCCATATTGGAGCGACCGGTCGTGCGGGGTTATCCGGCGTTCCAGCTGGTCGAAATGCCACCGGCGATCGAGTTGGAGCAGGGGACGATTCGTTCGACGTTGCTGCCGCACGGTGGAATGAACGTGCTCGGATTGGTGTTTGAAGAGCGCGGCAGCGGCGCAAAATTTGTCTACTATACGGACTGCAAACACGTGACGGCCGAGGCCCTTGGGCTGGCGAAGGGCGCGCAGGCCGTGGTGCTTGACGGTTTGCGTCCGAGGGAACATCCGACGCACATGAATATCGCGGAGGCCATCGAGGCCGCGCACCAGATTGGCGCGCCGGTGACGTATCTCACCCATCTCACGCACGAGATTGACCACGATCCATTCGAGGCCGGCCTGCCGGGCGGCGTTCGGCTGGCGTATGACGGATTGAAGCTGGCGCTTTAACCCGCCCATTCCCGACTGCGGCCGCCACCACCGCAGCAGTAACGCCCGGTCTCAGCCGGAATCAGTCGAGCTTTGGCGGCGCGAAAGGCATCCCGTGCGCCGCCGCCACCGCCTGGCACGTGACCTTGCCCCCCTGGATGTTGATGCCACCGGCCAGGGGCGGCTGCAGCCGGCAGGCCTCGGCCACGCCGTGGTCGGCCAGCAGTTCGACATAACGGTGGGTGACGTTGGTGAGGGCCTGGGTGGCGGTGCGGGAGTAGGCGCCGGGCATGTTGGCGACACAATAGTGGGTGACGCCCTCCTCGACGAAGACCGGTTGATCGTGGGTGGTCGGACGCGAGGTCTCGGCGCAGCCGCCCTGGTCGATCGCGATGTCGACGAGCACGCTGCCTGGCCGCATGCAGCGCAGCATCTCCCGGCTGATCAACCGTGGCGCCTTCGCGCCTGGCACCAGCACGGCGCCGATCAGCAGGTCGACGGACGGAAGCAGATCCGTTAAGTGCGACTCGCTAGAATACAGCGTGTGCGAGGTGTGAAGGGTGATATCGAGAAATCGCATCCGCTCCAGATCGACCTCCAAAATGGTGACATCCGCGCCCAGGCCGATGGCCATGCGGGCCGCGTTGATGCCGGAGACACCGCCGCCGAGCACCACGACCTTGCCCGGCAGGACGCCGGGCACGCCGCCCAGCAGCGTCCCGCTGCCGCCGTGATGCTTGGCGAGGAAATAGCCGCCGACGAGGATGGACATGCGCCCGGCAATCTCACTCATCGGCTCGAGCAGCGGCAGGCGGCGGTTGACCTCGATGGTTTCGTAGGCGATGCCGGTGACGCCGGATTTCATCAATGCCTCGGTCAGCGCGCGGTCGGCGGCGAGGTGCAGATAAGTGAAGAGGATCTGGCCGGTCCGCAGCAGGGGATATTCCTCGGGGAGCGGTTCCTTGACCTTCACGATGAGGTCGGCCTGCTCAAACACTGCGGCGTGGGAGCTGACGAGCTTGGCTCCCGCGTGCGCATAATCGGCATCAGGGTATCCTGAGCCGGCGCCGGCCAAGCTTTCCACGATCACCGCGTGGCCTCGCTTGACCAGTTGATAGGCGGTGGAAGGGGCCAGGGCGACGCGGTATTCCCGCGATTTGATTTCCTTGGGCAATCCGATGGTCATGACGGAAAGGATGGAGACAAAATGTCGGCGGGGAAACAGTAATCCGACGAACGATCCGGGGCCGGAGTCAATTCGTTCCCGGCCTCAGTGACGCTTGTTCGTTCGTCGTAGGGGCGCGATCTCGTCGCGCCCTCGCGGAGTCCAATGGGCGCAGCGAGACTGCGCCCCTACGTGGACAGAACAGACGTCATCAACCGGTCAGCCGGTCCCCGGCCGTCGCGCCCGGCGGCCTTCAGCGTTTCGCGAGCGCGCGGTTGATCGCGCTCACCAGCGCTTTGATTGAGGCGAGTTCGATGTTGGTGTCGATGCCCGCGCCGAAGAAGGTCAGGCCGCGTCCGGATTTGATCTGGATGTAGGCCGCCGCGCGCGCCTCCGCCCCCTTGCCCAGCGAGTGCTCGGAGTAGAAGAGAAGTTCAAACGCCGGCACACCGGTGGTGCCGAGGCCGTTGACAAAGGCGTCGATCGGGCCGTTGCCGACGCCGGTGAATTTGTGGGTCCGGCCCTCGAACTTGATCGCCGCCTCGCACTTCACCTGGCTGTCGCGCTCGGTGGTGCGGAAATGCTCGAGCTTCACTGGCTGATCCCGCGCGATGTATTCCCGGACGAAGGCGGCATGGATATCCTCTGGGGTGACCTCCGTCTTCCGTTCGTCGGCGAGGTCGTTGATCACCCGGCCGAACTCCTTGTGCATGGCCTTCGGCAGGTCATAGCCGAACTCCTTCTCCATGACGTAGGCCACGCCGCCCTTGCCCGACTGGCTGTTGATGCGGATGATCGCCTTGTAGGTCCGGCCGATATCGGCGGGATCGATGGGGATGTAGAGCACGTCCCAAGGCTGGCCGGGTTTCTGCGCGGCCCAGGATTTCTTGATCGCGTCCTGGTGGGACCCGCTGAAGGCGGTGAAGACCAGTTCGCCCGCATAGGGCAGGCGCGCCGGCACCTCCATGCGCGTGCAGCGCTCATAGATGTCGCGGATGGCGTTGATATTTGTGAAATCCAGCCCGGGGTGGATGCCGTGCGTGTAAAGATTCAGCGCGACCGTCACGATATCGAGGTTGCCCGTGCGTTCGCCATTGCCGAACAGGGTGCCCTCGACCCGGTCGGCGCCGGCGAGCAATCCCAGTTCCGTGGCGGCCACCCCGGTGCCGCGATCGTTGTGCGTGTGGAGCGAAACCAGCGTCAGGTCACGCCGGGAAAGACGGGAACACATCCACTCAATCTGGTCGGCGTGGACATTCGGGGTCGCGTATTCGACCGTGGCCGGAAGGTTGAGAATGATCTTGTTGTCGGGAGAAGGCCCCCAGACGTCGGTGACCGCCTCGCAGATCTCGAGCGCGAAATCGAGTTCGGTGCTGGTGAAGCTCTCGGGCGAATACTCGAGCCGCAAGTGCGTCCCGGCGGCGACGAGCGGGCGCGTCAGCCGTTTCATCAGGCCCACCGCGTCGGTCGCGATCTTGACGATGGCCGCCTTCTCGGCGCCGAAGACATAACGGCGCTGGGCGGGCGAAGTGGAGTTGTAGAGATGGAAGATGACGTTGCGCGCCCCTTGAATCGACTCGACGGTGCGGGTGATCAAGTCTTCGCGGCACTGGCACAGCACCTGGATGGCAACGTCCGCCGGGATCCGGTCTTCCTGGACCAGGCGGCGTACGAAATCGAACTCGATCTGCGAAGCCGAGGGGAAGCCGACCTCAATCTCCTTGAAGCCGATCTGGACGAGGAGGGCGAAGAATTCGAGCTTTTCCTCCACATCCATCGGGATGGCGAGGGCCTGGTTGCCATCGCGGAGGTCGACGCTGCACCAGATCGGCGGGGTCGTGAGAGTGCGGTCGGGCCATTGGCGGTGGGGGAGGGTGACCGGCGGAAACAGCCGATATTTCGTGATCGGAGCGGGTTGCATTGGAAGAAGGGACGGAATTTGGCGGAAAACAGGCAAAGAGGGAAGGAAGAGCGCACGGAAAAACGCGACTCGGCCGGTGAGGGCCGGCGCGGGGCTGAGTGGTCAGACGGACGCACGATCGACTGCTACGCAGTTCCCAGGAATCGTGCGTCTAGATAAGTCGAAGCGCCCGCAGCGGTAAGTTCATCGCGAGGGGAGAGTAAGGCGCCTGCCCAGAGGGGTGTCAAGCTGCCCGCAGATTTGCCTTGGCAGCGCGCCCGCCGGTGTAAAGAAGGAGCCGTGTTTCAACGGTTACGAGTAACTGGGAGCCGGCGCCCGACGTCTCTTCCTGCATGCTTGAGAGTGGCAATCCGTCTCCATGGTTGACGAAGCGTTTGACCTGCCTGCGTGCCTCGAACGAGTGCGGCAGCGCGACCAGGTGGCCGCGCGCGAATTGGTCGAACACCTCTACCCGCTCGTCATCCGCATCGTGCGTTCGCACCTGCCGCGCCGGGTCGCGGAGGAAGACCTGGCGCAGGAGATCTTTTTGAAGATGTTCACGCGACTTGACCAATACAAGGGGGCGGTGGCCTTCAGCCATTGGGTTTCGCGGATCGCGGTGACGACCTGCATCGACCAGCTGCGCGCGCAGAAGCGCCGGCCCGAGTATCGGTGGGCCGATCTCTCGGAGAAGGAGGCCGAGGTGCTCGATCTGGTCCTGACGAGCGAGGGTGAGGTGGCCGCCAACGATGCGCTGGCCGCGCGGGAGTTGGTTTACAAGTTGCTGGGCCAGCTGAAAGTCGAGGACCGGCTCGTCATCCGGCTGCTGGATCTTGAGCAGCGGAGCGTGGCGGAAATCAGCGAGCTGACGGGCTGGAATCCGTCGCTGGTCAAGGTGCGCGCGTTTCGGGCCAGGGGGAAATTGAAAAAACTTTTTCAGGAGTTAGAACGAAAGGAACGGTCATGAAGGATTACGATTCGAGATGGCAGCGGTTGGCGGCGGCGGCCCGGCAGGCGCCGGTGGCGGACGATGTGGCGGCGCCCTTTGGTTTTGCGACGCGGGTGGCGGCCCGGGCGATGAATGAATCCCCGCCGGGCGCGCTCGCGATTTTCGGCCGGTTTTCGGTGCGCGCGCTTTACCTCGCCTGTCTGCTGACGTTGACCGGTGTCGCGGCCAATTATCTCGCCTTTGCGGGCACGCCGGACGATGAGCAGAATTTGGTTGACCCGGTCTCCGAGGTGTTCACGAACGCGTTATAAGGATGACCAAACCCTGGCAGATCTGGTTGGTGCTGATCGCCATCTTCGCCGCCGGTACGACCGGCGGCTGGCTGGTGGCGAGGCATGCCGCGCGCCGGTCGGCCCGGCATCTCCTTCCACCCGAAGGCTGGGCAGCGAGGGAGATCGAGCGCGTGGCGGACGAAGTGCAGCTTACTCCGGAGCAAAAGGAGCGCATCAAACCAATCGTCGCGGCGAACATTGACGAAATGATGAGACTGCGCCGCCAGGCGCTCGACATTGCCGACCGGATGGAAAAACAGATCGCGGCGGAACTCACGCCGGAGCAACGCACGAAGTACGAGCAGATCCTGCAGGAGCGCCGCGCGGCCCGGAAGCAGGCGCATGATTTGCGCGATGCCCGGCATCAGGCTGATGACGCCCCGCCGGGCGGTGGGCCGCCCCCGGCACCAGCGCCCGAAAAGGGCGCCGGGAGCTGACGGCCTATTGCGGACTTGCTGGCGGGCCCGCCAGCTGGTTTCCTGTGCGGCATGGATCAATTGCTCGCGGGCAAAAGGATTATTCTTGGGGTGACCGGTTCGATTGCGGCCTACAAAGCCGCCGATCTTACCAGTCGGCTCTGCAAGCTCGGGGCGGAAGTGGCGCCGGTGATGACGGCGGCGGCGCAGAGATTCATCACGCCACTCACCCTGCAGACCCTGGCGCGCCAACCGGTGGCGGTGGATTTGTGGGACGAAGCCAATGGCTGGCGGCCGGGCCATATCGAACTGGCGGACAGGGCGGATCTGTTGCTGGTCGCACCGGCCACGGCGGATGTCATTGCCCAATTTGCCAGCGGCCTGGCCCCGGATTTTCTGAGCTCGCTCTTCTTGATGGCGCGTTGTCCCGTCTTGATCGCGCCGGCGATGAATGGGAAGATGTGGACGCATCCGGCGACGATGGCCAACGTCGCCACGCTCCGGGCGCGCGGCGCGGAGTTCATCGGTCCGGAGGAAGGCATGCTGGCCTGCGGCGATGAAGGCATCGGACGCCTTTGGCCCGTGGAAGGAATTGTCGACCGCGTCGTGGGCATGCTCGGCTAGACCGGTTGGTTGCCGGTTTTGATGCGTAGGGCCGGACCTCGCGTCCGGGCCGGCTCGCGCTCTCAAGGGGAAAACGGTCCGCCGACCAGCGGCGACCCTACGGGATCGATTCGTCCGCCGATCCTCTTCTGTCGGAAAATTGGTGTTGCAGTCGACTCCCCGGAGCCCACCTTGCGCGTTGGCCAGGTCCCATGCATGGACAGGCGCGTGAACCCCGCCAGGACCGGAAGGTAGCAACGGCAGCGACGTCCTGCCAGTGCCGTGGGGTGCCTGGCCACTTTTCCTTGGAGCCGAAGGGCTGACGGCGGAAGAATCGCAGCAAAAAGCTAGGCTGGATTTTTCAGCCTTTCCGCGTTCCCCCCAAAACCCCAAAACCCCAAAACCCCAAAACCCCACTATTAAATGATTAATTTTGAAACTCGATAAATTAAGTGATTGTCATATGTTCTCTTAGAATAATTTAATACATTGATCCAACAATTCCATATCACTAGTGGCCACTATTTCTAATTCTGGCTCATTTGTGGCTGTTTCTTTAATTGCAGCTAAAGCTCTCACTATTTTATCCTTATTTTCAGGAACAGCAAATAGGGCTGGGTTTTTCCCAAGAATATGCTTAAAGAATAGTTTGTGAACATTTTGAGCTTCTTCACTTTCTGCTTTTAATGGCAGCATTGTTAAATATTGATGTACTATGGCTTGATTTACGATTGCGTTATCGTAATGAAGTAATGCTATTTTACCTAAAGCTCCAATAGCACATTCAGTTGATGTTGCTTTCTCTTCTGATCTAGCATCTGTCTCTCCGACAATTTGCAATAATTGCTATATAATATGCAACTAATGAATTACTGTAACTGCTGCTTGTTTAAATGGTAAGAATTGTGATGGGGCGTGTTCTGCAATTAATCCTATTCCAAAAGCTGCTGATTGTATAATATCCCTATCTTCTACTGCCATTCCCAATAAAAACTTTTTACCAGACTGCGATGCTATTTCTGGATGAATCTATCATATATTAGTTTAAAATATAATTACAGAAGTTCCCTGAAGATGCTCTAAAATGTCACAGAAGAAGCAAATAGCAGCTAATTGTAACCTTAAAGAGGTATCATCCCAATAAGCAACGTAGTGCCTTATTAACTTATTTACGAAAGGAGTTTCACATTGCGCCCTGTATAGTTTACACAAAACCCCAGCAATTTCCATTACATGTGTAACTATTTTTGCAATCTTGTCTATTTCATCCATTATTTCACTCATATCTTCTTCACTTAGCTCCTTACTCTTCTTTACATCACCAGCTTTTTCTTTCTGCATTTTTTCAAAAGAGCATAAAGCTTTATTAAGCACTTCACATAAATCTTGCATCCCCTCCAAAGAAAGTATTTGGGGTCCATTTGAAAACTCTTGCATTCCTAAAGAAAGTTGTTTCAATATAGACTTAATATCCCTATGTCCATCAACTTCTATCGCGCTGAGTAATGCATCTCTCATTGTAGGATATATGAACATAAACATTTTCAGCATTTCTTCTTTAGTTTCACATGTTAATAGTAATTCTTTTAGAAATTTAGATCCTGTTCTTCTCAGTGTGCCTGAACTGCTAGTTTTCAATAAAATTAAAGCTATTTTTGCTGTTTCTTCTGCATATGGTCGAAAAGCTTTCTTCGTATTCCCGCAAATTTCAAGTAGAACATTGGCAGCCATTATTTTCGATTGGAATTTTTCTGTGTTTACACTTAAATTTACTCCTGCAAAGTTCAAAACCAAATCAGTTTTTTCATGGCTTTGAACAGGATTATCAGGATCAGTGATTTTTACAGTTGTGTCTGCTTTTGCAAATTCGAAGAGAGCGGGTAAAACTTTAGGCAAAAATTCCGCAAACTGCTCTTCCAAAACATAACTTGCTTCAACCCAGAAATTATAAATTGCTTGAGGCTGTGGATCATCACTCGTGAATTTAGCTTGTAAAAGAGTAATAAGTCCAGCAGCAATTACCTTAGCATCCTCGATAACAACTGCTTTGTTCTCCTTTGTATCAGCCATTGCATACAGCATATTACCAATTGTTTTTATTGTGTTAGCTCTCAAATCTTTTTGCTTCTGTGTTTCCATTGGTGTTTTTGCCAATAGATTCTTAAGGCCAGGTACAAAGGTAGAGTAATACTGAGCGAATTTTGCTCTAATAGCAGTTGCTATCATGCTCATGCAGGATAAAACTTCTGATTGGAGTGGCATATAATTGTTTGCTAATGAATATTCAAAGAGTGTAGCAATGCGTTCTAATAGAGTACCTGCATACTTCTCCATTATTTCTGTGTTTTCATCAACAATTCCTTTACAGAAATTAACAATGCAACTAACTGCCTGTGTTTTTAGTTTAATATTTTCATCTTCCATAGCTTTCCACATGCTCTCAATAATAATTTTATGATGTGCTTTCTGTATTTTTGGTGCTAGCTCAGTACAGAGCAAAGCAATTGAAGTACAAGCAGCATGTCGTACTCTTATATGAGAATCCTGTAAGAAAGGTATAAGTGATCCAAGAATTGTTTTCATTGTTGGCTCTTTGCTCATTGTGTCTTTTGCAGCTTCTGCAATCATTCCAATGCACAATATTCCTGCACATCTATTTGTCCATTCTTTGCTTTGCATATAAGTCATCATATGGGCATCTGTAAGTGCTATTGTTGCTTTTCCTCCTAAAATGGCTGCAAGTCTAGAAACAGCTGAAGAAGCTGTAGTTGAGGGATCAATTTTAGACATCTCATCTTCTTCATCTTGTGTCCAAGCAACCAAATCGTCTTTGTGATCTACTTCCGTCATCATTTTTAAGAGGCCAGGGAAAAATAGGTTTTTGATTTCAGCAAGCTTGCGAATTTCAGCTTTTTTATTGTCTGCAATTGCTAAAACTAATTCTATGGCTTCTGCTCTTGTTTCCTCTTTAAACTTTGTGGCCTCAATAATTTGAGAACAAACAACAACAATGTCTGACATATATTTGTTCCATATATTTGGTTGCATTTCAGTAAGATTTGTTAGAGCTTCCAATGCAGTCCTTCCTTCTTCTTCTTTGTAATTTAAAGCTTCAATCATGGTTGTAATTAGATTGCTCAAGACACTATCCATTTTCATTAACAAAGGAGAATCTCCTATTGAAGCCAAGAATGTTGTTGTCGTCTTTACGGCCTCCATTCTTACTTGGATGTCAGAATCTGCTAATAAACCAGTAAAGACAGTCAAAAAGCTTGAGGCATATCCTTCAAGAACTTTAGCTTCTAGGTGAGCTGCAGTCAAAGTGTCAAATACAATTAATCCAAACCTAGAATATTATCAGCAACACTTTACTTTCTAAGCTTTGAATCTGGAGATTGACAAATTTGGACAAGTTGTTGGAGGAGGGTTTGGTATCCTTTATCATGGACAGCCATCCCACATAATATTTCAGCACCAATGTTCATTAGAACTTTTGATCCCAATGTTTGTGCAATACTTACAATAAGTGTAGTGAGTTGTTCTTTTTTACTGGCTGGAACCTCATTTTTATCACCGACAAAGTTCTTTTTAATAACAAACAAAGCCATTTGTATTATTCCCGGTTTTGGCTGTTGAAGACCTTCAAGGCAATAAGAAAAAAGCAATTCAGAATTGGAAGCCTTTAATTGTTTCATGTATTCTTCAGTACCAACTCTAACTGTGTTATCAGCTGATGTGAGCGCTTCTAAGAATTCTAAGCCACTAGTAAATTTCCCTAGCATTATATATGTATTACACCATCTGGCGGGAATACATATCCCTCACAATTTACTATCTCGTGTATGGATATCAATATATCAAAGCTTATTTACAAAGGGGTTTTGGGGTTTTGGGGTTTTGGGGTTTTGGG
>CAVRNM010000001.1:0-11957 GCA_963722225.1 uncultured Verrucomicrobiae bacterium | reverse complement strand
GCGCCGCGGCCCACCTTTAGCAGGGCGTTTCCAAGGCTATAGTCAGGAAGATGGGGATCGAGCTGCAGCGCCCGCTCATAGCACGGAATGGCTTCGGCCGGGCGGCCAGCCTGCAGCAGGGCGCCGCCCAGCGCAGAATGGGCCCGGGCGTTGTCGGGGCATTTTGCCACCATGTCGGTCCAGATGGACAAGGCGCTGCGATAATCGGCGTTCCGGCGAATCGTCAACACCCCAAAAACAACGGCAAGAACGGTCGCAGCGATGAGCCAGCACCGGCCGGCGAGGCCCTGCAATCCCACGACGCCCAGCGTGATCACCGCCGCCAGCGGCAGGTACATCCGATGTTCGGCGAGGGTCTGCGTCGCCAGCGGCACAATGCTCGAACTTGGAGCCAGAATGGCAAAGAACCAGACCCCGACAAATCCCCAGACCGGCCGGCGCCACAGGGCAAGAACCGTCGCGACGCCCAGCGTGGCCAGGAACAGCAGGCACGGGACGATGACCGCCGGACTGCGTGCGACATAGGTGCCGTAATCCATCACGAGTGGGTGGGGCCAGATCGAAAGCTTCAGATACCGGACAATGCCTTCGAACTGGGTACACAAGTATTGCCAGCGGGTTACGGCGGAGGACGCGCTGCCGGCCCCGCCCCGATTCCCGCCACCCATCGCCAGGACGAGCCAAGCCAGCAGGATCCAGGTTGCTCCGAGCGAAACATAGCTCCACTTCCGGCGGTCCCACGCCGCCCGGAACGTGCCGGCCACGAACGTCCGGTCGTAGAGCAGAACGATGAGCGGCGCGCTCACCATGACCTCTTTGCTGGCCATTCCCGCCAGGCAGGTGACGAACGCCAGGATCTGCCATCGCAGCGGCCGCGGGGACCCCATCGCGCGGATCGCGGCATACAGCGTCAGCAAAAAGAACAGCCCCATGAGCGATTCGGTTCGCTGCACAATATAGATGACCGACTCAGTTTGCAGCGGGTGCAGCATCCACCAGAGCGCGACCACGAATGCAATCGGCCAGGCCTGCGCGCCGAAACACCGCTGAAGAACCGGCTGCCGCAGGGTGCGCCGGATAATTCCAAACAAGGCCAGCGCCGCGCAAAGATGAATGGCCAGGTTGGCCGCGTGATAACCATGAACATCCAGCCCCCCGATCGCGTAATTGATCGCAAACGAATAATTGATGACCGGCCGATTGGTCACACTCGCCCCGTTGGCGGGCGGCGACAGGGCGTTGGAGGGCGGCCAAAGTGTCCGGATCGTCGGATTGTTGGCGATCGAGGGATCATCGTCGAAAAGGAACGGGGCCGAGAAGGAATTATGGTAGGCGACGACAGCGGCGAACAGAAGCACCGCAGCCCCCAGGACAATCATCCTGTTCTCGCGCGGCGTTGACGGGCCGGCCGCGGCAGAGGTGGTGATCGGCTGTTTCGGCATGATTTCGGTCGGATTCACGGCCCGATCCTGAATAGTTCATCGCACGGCAGACGCCACCACCAAAGAGGGCGACCCCGCGCCGGCGAGGCCGGAACCAATAATGGCGGGCTGGAAGCGTTCCGTGCTCATGATCCGCCGCAGACCGCGCAGCGGACCGGGGGTGCGTCGCGCTGCGTCTCGTTTACCGCCTTCAGCCGTTCGCGCCGGGCGGCGAAGCACTCGGAACAAGCGGAGAACGGCTCCAGGGCCCAGGTATCCGCAAAAACCCGGCCGCGGCCCAGCGCGAGCGCGGCCCGCTGGGCCGCTTCAAGCATCGTTAGGGTCGGCGGAACGAACTCGCCCGACTTGCGGAGCCGCTCCATCGCGCCGTTGCCGGTGCGGGTCGGGATCAGCGTCACGGCGACCGCGCCGCACGCGAACGCGAACTCGGCCGATTTCACCGCCCATTCCATGCCCGATTGCTCGTCAAGGAACGGCGGATTCACCAGGAGGAACGCGCGCAGCGCGATCCGCTCGGCGGCGAGGAATTCGGCGGCCCGCGCGAACTGGGCCAGGTCGAACTTCTTGTTCAGCTTTTTCAGCACCTCCGGGTGCGCCGTTTCGAGTCCCAGGGCGACCTCGAGCGATGCGGACAGCAGGTCGCGCAGCACCCGGGCACGATCTCCGACGAGGAGCGGGTGCGATTCCACCACCACCTGGCGCGCGAAAGCGATCCGCCGGGCGACCGGCGCGTAATCGGCCGGCGGGATCGCCGCGGGATCGAAGAAGCTGCCGCTGTTGTAGAGCTTTACCTGCACCGGTAGGGTCCCCGAGTTCGACCAAGTCCGAACCGCAAACTCCACCTGCCGGGGAACCGCCCCCTGTGCGACGGATTCGGAGGTGGTGTCCTTCCACAGGTCGCACATCAGGCAGCGCCAGGGGCATTCGCGGTTGGTCAGGAGCACGACGCCAGAATCGACAACGGCGCCGGACGCCAGGCGCTCCCGCTCGAGGAAGACGCCATGGGGCGTGTTCGGATCGGGTTCGGCGGGCCGCGGCGGACGCTGCGCGAGAATCCAGGCGGTGCGGCCCCGTGCTGGGTACGCCGAGGCCATGTCCCTCACTGGTAAAGCGCGAAATACTGCCGGCGATAGTCGGACTCCAGCGCGCCCAGCCGGCGGCGCAGCTGCTCGACGGGAATCGCCCCGTGCTGGAATCGGCGCTTCGCGAAGACGGGCAGGTCGACGCCGAAATGGGCCTTGATGCCGCGCCGGGCGACTTCGCCCTTGAGCGAATAGAGCCGGTCGACCGACATGTTGCTGAGGGTCGTGAAGGGGATGCCCTCGGCGACCGAGATGACGGCCGGCCGCGTGAAGGGGCTGAAGCCTTCGAACCCGCAATGCCGGGCGGGCGCGTAGGTGCGCGCGTAGCTGCGGCTGAGCCCGCCGCTGTAGGTGAGCGAATGCTTGATCCGACCGACCCCCCAGCCCTCCTGGTAAAGCATCAGATTGTTGACGACGCTGCGGATCGTCAGCTCGGGATTCTCCTCGATCGGATAGTCCTTCAGGTTCTCGTCGCCGCCGTCGCCGTCGATCAGGAACCTCCACTCCGGATAGCGGGCGCGGATGCCGCGGCAAAGGGCCAGCCCCATCGACGCGCACTCGACGTCGAGCGGCTTGTAATCCTCGAGGACGCGCAGCGTCTCCGCCGCGTCGAGCGACGCCGGATCGGCCTCGATCGTCTCGAGGAACAGGCCGAGCCCGAGCCGGTCGAGGAATTCGCGCGCCTGGCGCAGATCGGGGCCGTCGCCGAAGTTCAGGGTGAACGCCTTGAGCCGCGCCGGATTCAGGCCGAGCTTGCGCATCACGTGGTAGACGGTGAGGAAGACGGAGCCGCTGTCGACCCCGCCGGAGAAGCACACGCCGACCGGTTCGCGCTCCGGCAGGCCGCCGAGCCATTTCGCCGTCTCGTCCGCCAGCGCGCCGATGTAGCTCCGGCCGATCACGTCGAGGTCGGCCGGGAGGGCATTGCGCGTGGGCGTGAAGAAGCGGGTGTAGGTGGGATCGGGGTCGGGGCAGCCGACGAGCTGGAGCTCGACCACGTAGTGCGCCGGCACCATCCGCGTGTAGCTGGGGTGAAACTGCCGTTCCAGCCCCTCGCTTCGGAGATGCCGGTGGATCGCGTCGATCCGGTCGGAGACGATGAGCGCGGGGCCTTCGCGGCGCTTGGCGAGGAAGTAGCGCATCGGCCGGTCGAGCGAGCGCGCCATCCGCACGCGCTTGCCCTCCCGCGCCACGAGCGCGAAGGAGCCGTCGATCTCACGGACTGCGTCCGCGGAGCCGTGCAGGATGCGCGCCCGGGCCTCCTCGACGGTCATGTTGCGCAGGCGATGGGTTGCCGGATCGACCAGGTCGACGAGTCGTTCGATGTATTCGTCCATGGAAGAAGAGAAGTTGGGGATGACGACCAAGGATGCGAAGCTTCAGACCATGATTCACTGGGAAGCTCCAAATGCCAAAGGTCCAAACTCCAAACAGAGTCCGCGCTGAAAGCGCCCGTCACTTGGGATTTGGAGTTTTGGCGTTTGGAGTTTCCAAGGGATTTCGCTATTTAACTTCAGCTTTTCAAAGACTCTGTTGCCACCGGAGTGGATCACAATCCGGAACATGGCCGGACGCCGGACCGAATCTGGAACCCTACGACGCGCCGCGCGGAGGACAAGGCGAAACGGTCCGGGAGCCGCGGGGGGAGCATCTGCCGCTTGACGGTAAAGCAGGCCGCCAGCCTGCAGCCGATGCAGCCAGGGACAGCGGCGCTACGCTCGGAATCACAACAAATCGGGGGACCTCTGACGGGGTCATGTGTGAATTCTCGACAAGATAGCTCGAGCGGAAATCTGGAGATTTGACCGTGGCGGGGCTGCACGCAAGGTCGCGGCCATGGCACGGGGGACCTCTGATGGGGTCATGTGTGAATTCTCGACAAGATAGCTCGAGCGGAAATCTGGAGATTTGACCGTGGCGGGGCTGCACGCAAGGTCGCGGCCATGGCACGGGAACTTCGGATTGAGTTTGCGGAGGCCTGCTACCATGTCTTCAACCGCGGTAATTAACGGCGCGAGCATTTCACCAAGAACGGGGCGGCTGAGGCTTTTGAGGTGTTGGTTGGGTCGACGCCTACAGATGGGCGTCCCGGGCAGCCCCACCCAGTACGTGCAGCGGCTCCGATTGCACAGCAGCGCCTCCCGGGACGACCGCAGGCGGATCTTGTCGAGAATTCACACATGACCCCATCGGATCCCCCCCATCGGATCCCCCCATCGGATCCTTGACCCCATCGGATCCTCTGACAGTTGAGTTCGCGGCAAAGGGAGCGGCGCCCTTGACGTCATATTGATGTCAGACCCGTTGCCACCAAGGGGAGAAAACTGGATTGCAATTGTTTTCGTGTAAATAGAAAGACTGCGGGCGAGGGCGCTTGGGGCTTCGCAAAAAAGAACCCCAACTGCCTTCCTGCCGCGCGGCGGTCGATCCGCCACGGGGCGGGCGTCAAACTCCGCTGGAGAAAAAAGGAATGCCATGCCCTGGAAACATGATCCCCCTGTCTCACCACCAAGAAACGCCGCCACCGGCTCAAAGGCGCCGGTGAAAACCCTCCGCCTTGGCCGCATCAAGGCGGCCATTTGGGAAAACGAATCTGACAGCCAGAAGTTCTACAGCGTGTCCTTTGCCCGAGGCTACATGGACGAGGCGAAGAACTGGCACGACAGCGACAGCTTCGGCCGCGACGATCTCCTGCTTGTCGCCAAGCTCGCCGATCAGGCGCATACGTTCATCTTTGAGCAATCCGCGCGCGCGAGGGCTGAGCCGGTTGGCTGAAATTCCGGGACGGCGGGTTTTAGTGGATCTGCACCGGGCCTCCGACTCAAAGAAACTCATCTCAAGGCCTTTCGGATTGTTATGCACGAGCCTGGGCCAAATGGCGGCAGCCATTTGCCAAGGAGCCTGGCGGACGACGTCCGACAGGCTCCTGGCGGCTGGCCCCGCGTTTATGGCGATTCGCCCCTTTCCTATTAACGGGTCTGGCGAGCGCCCGTATTGTCCGAGGTGATACGCTTTCCACACCCGCATGCCATTTCCTCCCAAACGCGGCACGGCCGCATTCAAAGGTGGCGCCGGTCTGCGACCGGCGGTTTCGCCAGTCGGAGACTGGCGCTACTTGACCCTCATACACAAAATCGACCGACTAATGACAGTTGTAGGATCGTGTTCCTTTCATTAACGAGTGGAGTATGTCCAAGCGCCTGATCTGGGTCAGCGGTGCATTCCTGGCGATCGCGATTGCCGCAGGCGCCTTTTTGATTCGCCAGTCTTCGTCCGCCGGGTTTACGCGGCTGATGAATCGCGGCAACGGCCTGCTGGAAGAGGGCGATGCGGTTGTCGCGATCGACATCTACACCCGGGCGCTCCGGCTGTCGCCCGAGAGCACCGATGTCCGGCTCAACCTGGCCAACGCCTATCTGCTGGCCGGTCGGCCGGACGACGCGGAGCGGATGTGCCGGCAGACGCTCGAGCTCGAGCCCAACAGCGCGGCGGCGTATTACCTGTTGGGCTGCGCGCTGCTCCGGCAGAACCGGCCGGAACCGGCCGCGGAGGCATTCCAACAGTCGTGGAAGATCGCCCCCGCGGTGCCGGCGCTCGATTTCCAGACGGGCATGGCGCAGGAGGAACTCGGGCAGATCCCCGACGCGATCCGCGATTTCGAGAACGTGACCCGGGCCGTGCCCGACCATCCGTCGGCACATTACCAGTTGAGCCGGCTTTACCGGCAGGCCGGTCGAGCCGGCGACGCCGAGCGCGAACTGGAGGAGCACCGAAAAATCCAGGCCCATTTGTCCAGCCCGGTCGTCACCGTGGCCGCGCTGGAACGCTGCGAGTACACCCGGCCGCTGTCGCCGTTCGTCCTGAGCCAGCCGGATCCTCACGGAATTCCGGTCCGTTTCGCGGAGGAGACCGCCGCGGCGTTTGGCGCGCTGGCGGCCGATTGCCGCGGTCCGCTCGCCGTCATCGATTATGATCACGACGGGCGCCCGAGCATTTTCGCCCAGGAAAAGAGCGGCGAATTTCTCCTGCTCGACGACCGCGGCGGCCATTTCTCGGCGCTCGGCCGGCCGCTGCGCGTGCCCGCCGGGGCCGGCTACCGCGTCGCCCTGACCGGAGACCTGGACAACGACGGCTTCGACGACGTGGTCGTGCTCGGCGAGCAGGATTCGCGCGTGTTCAAGTTCTACGAGCACGGCCGGATCCGCGATGCGACCCGCGCGGCGGGGCTCGAGGGGCTCAAGGCGAGCACCGGGCTGCTGGCCGACCTCGATTTCACCGGAAACCTGGACCTGGTCGTGGTGCAGCCGGGCGGGGCCGGCCTCGGCGTATACCGCAATCTCGGCAATTTCTATTTCGACGGCAACTGGGAGCGACTCCGGGCTGCCAAAGGCGTTTCCGGGCGCCGCGCAGGTGATGACGGAGGACTGGAACAACGAGGGCCTGCCGGGGGTGTTCATCGCGCGCGCGGACGCTCCGCCCGTGTTTTACGCGAAAAAGCGCGCCGCCGCGTTCACGGCGAGCAACCTGACCCAGGGGTGGCCCGCCGGGGCGGTGATGGTTACGGGCGACCTCGACAACGACCTACGCCCGGAGGCGGTGATCGCGACGGCGACCACGCTCGAAATCATCAATCGCGACCAAAGTCGGAGGTTGAGCCTGCCGCTGAACGGCTTTCAGGTCTCGGGGCTGCTGCTCGCGGACTACGACAACGACGGCTGGCTCGACCTCTTCGCCTACGGCAGCAACGGCGTGCGGGTCTGGCGCAACGCCGGCCACGCCGGGTTTACCGACGTGACGAAGGAACTCGGGCTGGACCACGCCGGCCCGGTTGACGGGATGGTCGCCGCCGATTTCGACGGCAACGGCGACCTCGACCTGGTGACGAGCTCCGACGCCGGGTTGCGCTTCTGGCGGAACGAGGGCGGCAATCGGAACCTGCAGTTGAAGCTGCGCCTCGCCGGCAACCGCTCCAACAACAGCTCGCTCGGGGTCCGCGTCGAGGTGCTGGCGGGCGACTGGCGCACCAGCCGTACGGTCCGGCGGATTCCGCTGGAGATCGGGGTCGGGCAGCACCGGCAGCTCGACGCGCTCAAGGTGCACTGGTTTGACCTCTCCACGGCGCAGGTCGACGTGCCGGTCGGGCGGGACATGCATACGGTGACCGAGCCGACGCTCCCGAGCGGCTCCTGTCCCTATCTGTACGCTTGGGACGGGCATGGGTTCACGTTCGTGACGGATATCCTCGGCGCGGCCCCGCTCGGGCTGCCGCAGAACGAGAAACAGTACGTGCCGGCCGATTCGGAGGAGCTGCTGGCGCTGGGCGATGAAACGAAATTCCCGCCGCGGAACGGCTCCTACGAAATCCGCATCACCGACGAACTGCGTGAAGTGCTCTACCTGGACGAAGCCCGGCTTATCGCCGTTGACCACCCGCGCGACACGGCCGTCTACCCGACGAGCAAGATGCGCGCCGCCCCGCCGTTCCCGCCGCATGAGATTTGGACGCTGCGACCGCTCGGCCCACCCCTTCACGCGGTGCGCAGCGACGGCCTTGACGTGACTGCGGCGCTGGCGCGGGTCGACAACCAGATGGTCTCCCCGGTGCGGCTGCGCCGGCCGCAATTGCGCGGCCTGGCCGAGCCGTTTTCGGTGACGCTCGATTTCGGTCCGCTGCCGGCGCAGCGTCCATTGGTGCTGGCGCTGACGGGCTGGCTCCATTTCGGCGGCGGGATGGCGAACATCGCCGGGTCGATTGACCCGACATTGCCGTTCCCATTCCCCGTGCTGGACGCGGAACTCGCGGACGGAACCTGGCGGAAGGTGGATGTCGACGTCGGAACGCCCGCAGGCAAGACCAAGACCATCCTCGTTGATCTGGAGAACAAGCTGCCCGCTGGGACGCAGCGGCTCCGGCTGTCCACGGCCTTCGAGATCTACTGGGATTGCGCGCTGCTGTGCGAAAAGGCCGGGGCGGCGGACACGCGTGACCACAATCTGCAACCCGAGCGCACCGATCTGCACTGGCGCGGCTACAGCCGCTACGCCGACCTGCCGCCGTCGCTTCCCCTCACTCCGATCTATACGGAAGTCTCGCCGACGCCACCGTGGGACACCACGCCGGCCGGCTGGTTCACCCGGTACGGAGCGGTGGATGATCTCCTTGCGCGGCGCGACGACCGGATGGTGCTGCTCGACGGCGGCGACGAACTGGCGTTGTCGTTCGACGCCGCGCAGCTGCCGCCGCCGGCGCCGGGCATGACGCGCGACTTTTTCCTTCACGTGGTCGGATGGGACAAGGATGCCGACTTCCACGTGGGGCTGGGCTGGCAGCTCGGGCCATTGCCGTTCCAGGGGATGGACGACCAGGCCTACGGGCGCGAGCCGAGGCCCGGCCGGATCGACGATTCATGGATCAAGGCGTACAACACCCGCTGGGTCGGCCCGGTCGTGGTGAGCCCGGGCGGCAAGGTTCGCCAGACTCCCTGAAGCGGCTATTTTATGGCGCGACTCACGCCGCAATCAAAGGTAGCGCCGGTCTGTGACCGGCGATTTCGCCAGTCGGAGACTGGCGCCACCCGGCGACCCAGTTTCACCAGTGGTCAAAACACGACACGTCTCCCCCGCCGGGCCGGCGCGCATTCCTACATGGTAGGGGCGCGACAAGATCGCGCCCTCGGGAAAAGGCGCAGCAGGTTTGCGCCCCTACGCGTGACACCAAGCGTTCGCCTGTGCGTGGTGCTGGCCGTAGTGTTGGCGGCGCTCGCCTTCGGCGGCTCCGGGGCCGGGGCCGCGACCGATCCGGCCCCGGCATCCGCCGGCCTTTCGACTCCGCTTCCGCCTTCGCTGGAGCTACAGCGGACAGGCATGGCAGACGGCATCGAGGTGCAGCTGCTCGCCCCGCGATCCCGCCCGCGCGGCCGGACCCTCTTCACGACTATCGCCCCCGAGGACAGCGGCGTGCGCACCGAGAACACGTACGACGACCCGGAGATCTGGGGCCGGCGGTCGCGTGAGTTCGATCTCGGGGCGGTCGGCACCGGCGTGGCCATCGGCGACTACGACAACGACGGCCGGCCGGACATTTTTGTCGTGAGCAAGACCGGGAGCTGCCGCCTCTTTCGCAATCTCGGCAATTGGAAGTTCGAGGACGTCACGGAAAAGGCTGGGGTCGGCGACCACGGCGCGGCCGCCCGGATCTGGAAGCAAGGCGCGACGTTCGTCGACGTGAACAACGACGGGCTGCTCGACATCTACGTCTGCCGGTTCAACGCGCCGAACCTGCTGTACATCAACCAGGGCGATGGCACGTTCAAGGAGGAGGCGCACGCGTACGGGCTCGACGTGAACGACGCCAGCGTCATGGCCTACTTCTGCGACTACGATCGCGACGGGTGGCTCGATGTCTTCATCCAGACCAACGTGCTTGATGCGGCGGCCCATCCGGATGGTCAGCGGGACTATCTGTTCCACAACAACCGCAAAGGCACGTTCACCAATGTGACGGACCGCGCCGGCGTCGCCCCGGGGCCGACGCACGGGAACTCGGCGGTCTGGTGGGACTTCGATGGCGACGGCTGGCCGGACCTGTATGTCGCGAACGACTTTGCGGTACCCGATGCGCTTTATCACAACAACCACGACGGCACGTTCACGGATGTGATCGCCCGCGTGATGCCGCATTCGCCCTATTCGTCGATGGGCTCAGACCTCGGCGACGTGAACAACGACGGCCGGCTCGGCCTGCTAGTCGCGGACATGGCGGAACCCGGCCACGTCGCGGACCAGCGTGCGATGGCGGAATCACGGGCGCGCATGCGCGTCCCGGAGGAAGGCTCGAGCGAAATCCGCCAGTTTCCCACCAGCGCCCTCTTTCTGAACACCGGCATCGGCCGGTGCCTGGAGGCGGCTCACCTCGCCGGGCTCGACGCAACCGGCTGGACCTGGGCGCCGCTCTGGGAGGACCTGGATGACGACGGGCGGGCCGACCTGTTTGTCACAAACGGGATGTACCGGGAAATTCACAACCAGGACCTGATCGCGCGCCGGGCCATGGCCGGCTCCGAACTCGCCCGCGGGCAGGTCGCGCGGAACAGCCCTGTCTTCGCCGAGACGCACCTCGCGTTTCGCAACCTCGGCGACCTGCGGTTCGAGGATGTTTCGAGCGCCTGGGGGCTGGACCAGACGGGGGTGAGCTTCGGGGCGGCCTTCGGCGACCTCGGCGGCAACGGCGAGATGGACCTGGTGTACAGCAATTTCCAGGGGGGAGTGACGCTGCTGCGCAATGACAACGACACCGGGCACCGGATCATCTGCGCGCTGCGCGGCACCCGGTCCAACCGGTTCGGCGTCGGGGCGAAGGTGACGCTCGAAAGCGCGGCAGGCATCCAGGTCCGCATGCTGACGCTCGGGCGCGGGTTCATGTCGAGCAGCGAACCCATCGTGCATTTCGGCCTGGGCGAGGATGCGGTGATCCGGCGGCTTACGGTGTGGTGGCCGAGCGGCGCTGTGCAGACGTTTGAGAACCTTCCCGCTGACCGACGGTTCACGATCACCGAGCCCTCCAGTCCGCCAACGGCCAGCGATCCCGTAGGGCCGGCGCCGTTTCGACAGGCTCAAGGCCCCGAGCTTGTCGAGGGGCGTGCCGCCGGGCCGGTCCGCCCGCAAGGGGCGACCCTACGGACGCAAGAGCCAGCCGGCCCCGCGCCGCTCTCGGTGCAATCGGATGCTCAGGCGCGGCCCCAGTTTACGGAAACGAGCAAGGCCGCCCATCTCTCCTGGACGGCGGCCGAGGAGTCCTACGACGAGTTTCTCGACCAGCGGTTGCTTCCGACGGGGTTCAACCGCCGCGGACCAGCGATCGTCGTGGGCGACCTCGACAGCAGCGGACGCGACGGCGTGTGCATCGGAGGGACCACGCGGGAGGCCCGGCGAGTCCTCCTGTCCGGTCCTGTGGCCGGGGTCGCTGACCCCGGAAGATCACCGGTCTGGGCGCCGGTCGTTTCACCGACGCTGGCCGCGCCGCCCGACGTCGATGACGGGCCGCTGCTTTTGTTCGACGCCACCGGCGAAGGCCGGGCAGACCTGCTGGTGACGGCCGGCGGAGCCAGCCAGCCCGCGGGCGCGCCCGAATACCAGCCCCGCCTGTTCCTGAATGACGGGCACGGACACTTCCGGCCGGCGCCGGATGGCACGCTTCCGCCGCTGTCCATCAGCGCCGGCGCGGTTTGCGCCGCCGACTTCGAACGTGCCGGTCGGCTCGGCCTGTTCATCGGAGGGCGGGTGTCGCCCGGACTTTACCCGGCGGTGCCCCAGAGCGTGCTGCTGGCGAGCCGTGGGGGAAAATTCGTGGACGTCACTGATGCCGTGGCACCGATGCTGCGCAACGTCGGCATGGTCACATCGGCACTCTGGAGCGACATCGATGGCGACGGCT